>CAKRRU010000015.1 GCA_934394515.1 uncultured Acetatifactor sp. | reverse complement strand
GTAAAAATGCGGCCCAGATCAAAGAATTTCTGGAAAACGATAAATTCAACAGCAGTATCTATATTATGCTGGATACCCTGTATTACCTGAAAAAAGGTGGACGAATCACACCGGCGGCGGCAGCCATCGGCACCATGCTTCGTTTGAAGCCGGTACTGACCATTCAGGGTGAAAAGCTGGATGCCTTTGCCAAGGCACGAACCACCTCGCAGGGCAAGACCATGATGATCAATGCTATTAAAAAGGATATCAACGAGCGTTTCGGCGGCATGACGGAGGACAAGCATATCTGGCTGCAGATTGCCTATACCTATGACAGAGCCGCAGCAGAGCAGTTCCGCGCAGAAGTAGAAGCGGAATTCCCCGGATATGATATTCATATTGATCCTCTGTCCTTAAGTGTTGCATGCCATATCGGCCCCGGTTCTCTGGCACTGGCCTGCTGTAAGAAGATCACCATTTAGTTTATGAATTATCTCAAAATAAAGCTCCCAGCAAGTCATCAATTACTGGGAGCTTTTGTAATTATTGAACATGATATCATGACATTGGTTTCATGGTATCCACTATATTTTTAATATTCTCAAAAGATGTTCTCCCCTTTATCATATATCGAATTCCATCTGCAACAAAAACTGCACATTTTTCAGATACATAATTTTCAGCTTTATCGTTTCCGGTTGTATCCTCTAAAAGATTTACTTTATATCCTTGTACTGAAACATAATTCTCTTTAAATTTATAAAGTCCCAAATAATCTATATTCCACCCGTTTTTCATCTGTTTTTCGCTTAACATGATATCTACAGTAAGAGAAACAGAAGAATAGTATTCCTTGCCATGATCATAGGTATAAATATCTTCATTTGGCAAATAGATATAATTATCTGTATCTCCAAGAATATAATTTTCAAAGGATAGAATTACAAAATCTTTATTATCAGTTTTGATTTTTCCGAGCATATATGAATTATTTTGTGCTAATTCACTATTAAGCAAATTGACTCCTAGTTCATTTTGAATGATTTTGTAATCTTCAACTTTTTCATTAATTATACCATATTTATTTGCTTGCAAATTTAATGTACGGGTCTGAACATAAAGCATAGGATCTAGCTCTGGTAAGTTTTCTTCATTTATCACTACTTTATTATAGATATATGACCCGGCAAAAACGGTAGTACCCCCTAAAATTAAAATAACAAGAGAGGCGGCTATACTGCTTATAAACCTACGAGGGATTCTTTTGGCAACTTTATGTCTGATCTTTTTTTTCATGTCTTCGCTCATATGAATTTCTCTGAGTTCTAAATCAATCTGATTCTTGATATCCATAATCATATCCATCCTCCATTAATATTTTTTTTAGCTTTTTTCTGGCTCTATATAATCGCTGGTTTACTGTGTTTTCACTTGTGTTACCGATTGCCGCAATATCCTTTATGGATAATTCCTGATAATAGTATAAAATAATAATCTCTCTATCATTTAAATCAAGTTTCATGATTGCACTTGAAATACTATTTTTTTCCACCAAAGCATCAATCGGATTATCTGAGTTCTTTTCCTGGTAATCTGCAAGGTTATTTTTTACAATTTGAAACCAGTGGGTTCTCATTATATTTTTGCAACAATTAATTGCGATTCTTGTCAACCATGTCTTTTCACTTGACCTTTGTTCAAATTTCTCATATGACATTATAGCTCTCATAAAAGTTTCCTGCACTGCATCCTCAGCAAGGTGATAATCCTTTAAATATAAAAAACATATACGGAAGACACTATCTCCGTAATCACTCATGAGTTTTTCTAAATATTGGTTTGCCGGCATTTTATTCCCTTTCATCTGGATTCTCATTGTTTGACTCTGCCGCAAATGTTATTGTTGAAAATGCAAATATCATAGCAATACTCAACATTAATGAAACTAATCTTTTTACTCTTTTCATATATTTTTCTCCTTGATGTGAAATAGTATTAAAGGATTGCAGTTTTCCTAACGCTGCTGTTTATTTCCTTATACTAATTAGACACATGATTTTAGAAAAATATTACACATTTTTAATTTTATTATCGTTTTGACTTTCAAGACTTTCAAGACACAAGTCAAAATAATGCGACGTTATTTTTATTCGTTAAGGAATGTTCTTCTTTTATGCAGTACCTATAGGTGAGTTTATTATATCGTCTATATTTTAGACGTCAACATATATTAAAAAAAATCATATTACCCTATCCCTTGTATTTTTTGCTTTTCCAAACACAAAATCTGTGATATACTATAGACAATAATGTATTGAGAAGGAGCTCCATTTCATGGCAAAAGACAATAATTATGACGCCTCAAGTATTACCGTTCTGGAAGGTCTGGAAGCGGTAAGAAAGAGACCCGGAATGTATATCGGCAGTGTCTCCACCAAGGGGCTGAACCACCTGATCTACGAGATCGTAGATAACTCTGTGGACGAGCATCTGGCAGGATACTGTGATACGATAAAAGTAACATTAGAAGCGGATGGCTCCGCCACGGTAGAAGATAACGGACGTGGTATTCCCGTGGGAATGCACGAAAAAGGAATCAGCGCGGAGCGTCTGGTATTCACGACCCTGCATGCCGGCGGTAAATTTGACAACTCCGCTTATAAGACCAGCGGTGGTCTGCACGGTGTAGGTTCCTCCGTAGTAAATGCACTTTCCACAAGATTGACTGTAAGGGTCAAGAGCAACGGATGCATCTATGAGGACCGTTATGAACGTGGTGTTCCCGTGATGGATCTGGTAGAGGGGTTGCTTCCTGTTGTCGGCAAGACCAGAGAGACCGGTACCACGATCAACTTCCTGCCGGACGACACTATTTTTGATAAGACACGTTTCAAGGAAGATGAGGTCAAGAGCCGTCTCCATGAGACCGCTTATCTGAACCCTAAGCTTACCATCATTTTTGAAGATAAGAGAAAAGAAGAACCGGAGAAAATTACATACCATGAGCCGGAAGGCATTATCGGCTTCATAAAAGACATGAATCGTTCCAAGGAGACCGTTCATGATGTCATTTTCTTTTCCGGCGAGAGTGAAGGCATCTCTGTGGAAGTGGCATTCCAGTATGTGAATGAGTTCCACGAGAACGTACTGGGCTTCTGTAATAACATTTACAACTCCGAGGGGGGCACTCACCTCACCGGTTTCAAGACTCAGTTCACAAATGTTATTAATACTTATGCAAGAGAATTAAATATCCTGAAGGAAAAGGATGCGAATTTTACCGGTGCCGATGTCCGTAACGGAATGACAGCGGTGGTATCCATCAAGCATCCGGATCCCCGTTTCGAAGGACAGACCAAGACAAAGCTGGACAACCAGGATGCCGCTAAGGCAGTAGCCAAGGTGACGGGAGAAGAGATCGTAAGATTTTTCGACCGTAATCTGGAGACTCTGAAGAGTATTATCGGCTGTGCGGAGAAGGCTGCCAAGATCCGTAAGACGGAGGAAAAGGCCAAGACCAATATGCTGACCAAGCAGAAATTCTCCTTTGATTCCAACGGAAAGCTGGCCAATTGCGAGTCAAGAGATCCTTCCAAGTGTGAGATCTTTATCGTAGAGGGTGATTCCGCGGGCGGCAGCGCCAAGACTGCCAGAAATCGTATGTATCAGGCGATTCTTCCTATCCGAGGTAAGATTCTGAACGTAGAGAAAGCCAGCATCGACAAAGTACTGGCCAATGCCGAGATCAAGACCATGATTAATGCCTTTGGCTGTGGATTTTCCGAGGGCTACGGCAACGATTTTGATATTACCAAGCTGCGCTATGACAAGATCATCATCATGGCGGATGCCGATGTGGACGGTGCGCATATTTCCACATTGTTACTGACCTTATTCTACCGTTTCATGCCGGATCTGATCTTTGAAGGTCACGTATACATAGCCATGCCTCCCTTATATAAGGCCATGCCCTCCAAAGGGGAAGAAAAATATCTGTATGATGATAAGGCACTGGAAAAATACCGCAAGACCCACAAGGGTTCCTTTACCTTACAGCGATACAAAGGTCTGGGTGAGATGGATGCGGAACAGCTGTGGGAAACCACACTGGATCCGGAACGCAGACTGTTAAAATTAGTGGAGATCGAGGATGCCCGTATGGCTTCCGAGATGACAGAACTTCTCATGGGCACGGATGTGCCCCCCAGAAAAGCATTCATTTACGATCATGCTACTGATGCAGAGCTGGATATTTAAGAGAAGTATTTCATAAAAATGTAACGCCAGAAAGACGAGGACTACAATGGACGACAGTAGTAGAATCATAAAAACAGAATACTCCGAGGAGATGCAGAAATCCTTTATCGATTATGCCATGAGCGTTATCATTGCCAGAGCGCTGCCGGATGTGAGAGACGGTCTGAAGCCGGTACAGAGAAGAACTCTCTACGATATGCATGAACTGGGGATCCGTTACGACCGTCCTTACCGTAAAAGTGCCCGTATCGTAGGAGATACCATGGGTAAATATCACCCCCACGGCGACAGTTCCATCTATGAGGCACTGGTAGTCATGAGCCAGGATTTCAAAAAGGGCATGCCCCTGATCGACGGCCACGGTAACTTCGGCAACATTGAAGGAGATGGTGCCGCAGCCATGCGTTATACCGAGGCAAGACTTCAGAAGGTGACGCAGGAAGCTTTTTTGGCAGATCTGGACAAGAATGTGGTAGACTTTGTTCCGAACTTCGATGAGACGGAAAAAGAGCCGTCCGTACTGCCGGTAAAGATTCCGAACCTGTTGGTTAATGGTTCCGAAGGTATCGCCGTAGGCATGGCCACTAGCATTCCCCCTCATAATCTCGGGGAAGTCATTGACGCCGTAAAGGCTTATATGCTCAATAATGAGATCACAACAAAAGAGCTGATGCGTTACCTGAAGGGACCGGATTTTCCTACCGGCGGCATTGTGATCAACAAGGACGAGCTGGAAGAGATCTATGAGACCGGAGCCGGCAAGATCAAGCTGCGGGGCAAGGTAGAATTCCAGAAGGGTAAAGCAGGCAAGACCGATGTAGTGATCACCGAAATTCCCTATACTATGATCGGAGCAAATATTGCTAAATTTTTATCCGATGTAGCGGCACTTTCCGAGACGAAGAAGACCCAGGATATCGTAGACATTTCCAACCAGTCTTCCAAAGAGGGCATCCGTATCGTGATCGAACTGCGCAAGGATGCTGATCCCGAGAACTTTGTGAATATGCTCTATAAGAAGACCCGGTTAGAGGATACTTTCGGTGTGAACATGCTGGCTATAGCAAACGGCAGACCGGAGACCATGGGGTTAAAGCAGATTATCAAGGCCAATGTGGACTTCCAGTTTGAAGTGGCAACCAGAAAATACACGAACCTGCTTGCGAAAGAGCTGGAGCGTAAGGAGATCCAGGAAGGTCTGATCAAAGCATGTAATGTCATTGATCTGGTCATTGAGATCCTGCGGGGTTCCAAAGACCGTGCCATGGCAAAGGCCTGCCTCGTAGAAGGCAAGGTCGACGGTATCAAGTTCAAATCCAAGGAATCCAGGATCATGGCAGCCCAGCTGATGTTCACCGAAAAACAGGCCAATGCGATCTTGGAAATGCGCCTGTATAAATTGATTGGTCTCGAACTGGAAGCACTGATCAACGAGCACGAAGAGACCATGGCAAATATCTATCGTTACGAAGATATCCTGGACCGCAGAGATTCCATGGCGCAGGTCATCATGAACGAGCTGGATGGATTCAAAAAGGAATACAGCCATCCCCGCAAGACTGTCATTGAGAACGGTCAGGAAGCGGTCTACAAGGAAAAAGAACCGGAAGAGATGGATGTGGTATTCCTCATGGACCGTTTCGGATATGCCAAGACTATAGATGTCTCTACCTATGAGCGGAATAAAGAAGCGGCAGATGCAGAGAATAAATACATCTTCACTTGTAAAAATACAGGAAGGATCTGCCTGTTCACCAATACCGGACAGATGCACACAATCAAGGTCCTGGATCTGCCTTACGGCAAGTTCCGGGATAAAGGAACACCTATTGATAATGTCAGCAATTTCAGTCAGAAGACGGAAGAGATCGTCTATATCACCGGTCAGAAGGAACTGAACCTGTGTCAGGTGATCTTTGCTACCGCCCAGTCCATGCTGAAGGTGGTAGACGGCGGTGAATTCGACGTGACCAAACGTACCGTTGCCGCTACCAAGCTTGCCGAAGGAGATCAGGTGGTCAGCGTCACGGCTCTGACAGACCAGCGTAATATCGTATTGCAGACAAAGGGTGGATTTTTCCTGCGCTTTGCAGTGGATGAGATCCCGGAGAAGAAGAAGGGTGCTATCGGTGTCCGCGGCATGAAGCTGGCCGAAGGAGATCAGGTGGAAAACGTATATTATACGAAAAATGCCGTAGAGACTGCCATCGAATATAAGGGCAAGGAGCTTATACTGAACAATCTGAAGCTCGGTAAGCGTGACAGTAAGGGCACCAAAGTCAGAGTATAAAAAACAAGCATTAAATAAGAAAACGGAGAGAAGATCATATGAGAGTCATAGCAGGAACCGCAAGAAGTCTGCCGTTAAAAACACCGGAAGGAATGGACACCAGACCTACCACCGACCGGATCAAGGAAACCCTTTTTAATATGCTGCAGACCTACATTCCCGATTGCGTATTTGTGGATATTTTCAGCGGAAGCGGCGGCATCGGCATCGAAGCCCTGAGCCGGGGAGCAAGGAAAGCATATTTTATCGAAAATGCACCGAAAGCGCTGGCATGCATAGAAGACAATCTGACATTTACGAAAATGAAAGACCGTGCTATAGTATTAAAACAGGATGCCTGCGCAGGACTTACGGGCATCTATGAAAAGCATGTGGACGTGATCTTCATGGATCCCCCTTACGATCAGGAGCAGGAACGACGAGTTTTGGAACAGCTTCGTTACGCAAAATATGTCTCCGAAGAGACACTGATACTCGTAGAGGCATCCCTGCATACGGACTTTTCTTATGTGGAAGAGCTGGGATTTGAAGTAATCCGTGAAAAAAAATACAAAACAAATAAGCATGTGTTTCTTCGTAAAATGTAACACCGACGACGTCCGGAAGCGTCTGCGGAACGGAGGTTTTTATGAAAAGAGCAGTTTACACAGGAAGCTTTGATCCCGTTACCAACGGTCATATGGATATCATACGACGGGCTGCCGAAATCTTTGATGTTTTAATCGTAAGTGTTTTGAATAATAAAGAAAAGACACCGTTGTTTTCTGTTGAGGAACGTGTTAAGATACTAGAAGAAGCAACGAAAGATCTGCCTAATGTCCGGATAGACAGCTTCAGCGGGCTTCTGGTAGACTATGCAAGGGAAAATGATCTTCATGTCATTGTCCGGGGCTTACGTGCCATTACGGATTTTGAATACGAATTGCAGATGGCACAGACCAACCGGATGCTTTCCCACGGAAAAATAGATACGGTATTTTTAACTACCAGTCTGGAATATGCTTATCTCAGTTCTTCTGCCATCAAGCAGATTGCCAGCTTTGACGGAGACATCACACCATGTGTTCCGGATTTTGTGGCAGAACTGATTTATGAAAAGTATCGTCAGAAAAAGCTGTCAGACAATAGTTGATGTGTAAATAAGGAGAGTTTCATGAGCAGCAGAATCGAGCAGTTAATTGATGAAATAGAAGAATATATCGAGAGTTGTAAGCCTAAGTTCATGTCCAGTACCGAGATCATCGTAAACAAGGATGAAATCGACGAACTGTTACGGGAACTTCGCATGAAAACGCCTGATGAGATCAAACGTTATCAGAAGATCATCAGCAATAAAGAGGCCATTCTGAACGACGCCAAGGAAAAAGCACAGGCTCTGATCAATGAAGCTACCGTTCATACGAATGAACTGATCAACGAACATGAGATCATGCAGCAGGCCTATGCTCAGGCAAATGAAGTCGTTACCATGGCAAGCAAACAGGCTCAGGAGATTCTTGATAACGCTACCATAGAAGCCAATAATGTAAAAGCAGCGGCTATGCAGTATATGGATGATATGCTGGCTCATCTTGAGAATATCATAGTATCCTCTACCCAGCAGGCCAGCGCCAATTATGACGCTTTGATCGGCAATCTGAATCAATACAGAGATATTATCCAGTCTAACCGCAGTGAACTCCATCCGGTAGATGAGGATTTAGATGATGTGGAAGAAGCTTCCGACAGCAACAACGATCTGAATGTAATGTAACAATAAAAACCAGTTTTCTGCTGAAAGCTGGTTTTTTAAAAATAAGGAATCCGATAAAATGAAAGTTATGAAAATGCAAAAAGGGCTGTTAGTCAGGACAATGATCTGTGCGGTCAGTCTTGCGGCAGTCTGTTTTTTTGATCACGCTCTGGAAGCGAAAGCAGCTCCCAGAGCCCAGGAAACCGGAGAGCGCGTTACTATTGTTATTGATCCGGGACATGGCGGAGATAACGAAGGCACTCTGGAAGGGCCTGCGCAGGAAAAGAAAATGACTATGGTAACGGTCATGGCAATGTATGAAGAATTAATAAAATATGACAATGTGGATGTCTACCTGACACATACAGAGGATGTATCGATGTCTCTGGCCGACCGTGCGGAATATGCGGCGGAACATAATGCAGATTTCCTGTTCAGCATTCATTACAACGCATCCGCAGATCATAAACTTTTCGGTTCGGAAACATGGATCTCTTCAGTCCAGCCTTACAACGCATACGGTTATCAGTTCGGCTGGGAGCAGATGCAGCAGATGCAGAATATGGGATTGTTTCTGCGGGGAGTCAAGACAAAGCTCAATGATGCCGGAGATGATTACTACGGAATCATCAGAGAATGTACTGTAAGGTCCGTACCCTCCACGATCATTGAACATTGTCATGTAGATGAAACGAGAGATATTCCTTATTGTCAGACGGAAGAAGACTGGAAAGCTTTTGGCAGAGCAGATGCTTTGTCTGTAGCAAAGTATTTCGGATTGTCCAGTACCTCTCTGGGTGTCGATTACAGTAAAGAGGCGGATGATCTTCCGGAAGTCTCATTGCAATCCATTCTTCCTGCCACTGTAAGGGATAAAACAGAACCGGATATCTGCCTTTTATCATTAAAAGACGCAGACTATGACACCGGAGAAGTTACTCTGGAAGTGACAGCAACGGACTACGATTGTCCTATGATGTATTATGATTACAGTACAGACGGCGGGAAAACCTATTCGGAGCTGATTCCCTGGCCGGAACTGGATATCATGACCGGAACCTACGCCGACACTTTTACCTTTTCCGTAACTTTTACAAAGGGAGAACAGCCGGTGGTCACCGTCCGTGGTTATAACCAGGCAGACCTGTTTACAGAGAGCGAACCGGTCACCTTTACACAGCCTTTTATCGATCAGGAAAAGGCTGCGGAGGCATCCCTGGGCTCCGGACAAGAGACAGGGACAACCGCTGAAACTTCAGAAACCGCAGAAGCAACTGCCGCCGTCATCACCATGGCAGATACCGCCGGTAAGGTAAAGACATCTGCCGAAGAAAAAAAAGAAGTTAACTTTGGTGTTTTTCTGATTATCTGTGTTATTCTGGTTGTAATGTTTTTGATCGTCTTTTTGCTGTATCAGATGCAGCAGAGCAGACACCGGAAACGCAGACGTAAGAATCACAGCAGAAACGTCTCCGGAGACAGCAGAAACCATCCGAGATAATAGATTCCCGTAAGTATTGTCAGAATCGCTTTATCGATAATATATTTCTTCAAGGACAGACCGGTATCGCGGATACAGCTGCCGGTCTGGGCAATGCAGCATAGACCGCCGACAGGCAGAAGCAATAAAGTATATATCGGGCAGCGGTCACCCAGAAGTTTCAGCCCACCGCTGATCTCCAATAACGGTGCATATCTGTAGCTGTTATGCAGAAAAAGTGCCGGCAGGAGATTGAGCAGGTTGAAAAAGATCATATAGCCTCCAAGCTGCAGGATGTTTCTGCCGGAAGCGTTCACTGCATCATCCAGTGCATCCGCTAAGGACATGGAATGAGCCGTTTTGCAGAAGAAACCGGTGCCGCCGGAAATATGGTCATGAAAAACAGTATAGCGCAGGAACAAGCCGTATATAAGCGGGATGCCGTACATACCGATGAGATATGGCAATATCAGCTTTCTGTGTAAAAGCGGCAGCACAAAACTTACAAAATAAACAGGCCCCAGGTTATTACAAAAAGCAAGTAAATATTGCCCTTCCCATACAGAGAGTTCCTGCCTGTTCCGGAAATCCGCAATGGTTCTCGCACCCATGGGGAAACCGCACAGGAATCCCATTAAAATAACATAAACAGCCTGCTCGGACAGACGAAAAAATCTTTCGAAAAAAGGTCTTACCGGACAAAGCAGCACGGGAACAAGTCCCATGTGGATCAGTGTTCCCGACAAGATCATAAACGGAAGAAGTACCGGCACCATCTTTTCATACCATAATTGAAGACCTAATGCCGCATAAGCAAGGCTTTGTGCAGAATGGGTCAGGATGCAGACAGTCATTATGAGAAAGAAAACGGTTCCGGCAGTTTTTTTCATGATTTGCATCCTCAAAGAGTTTGTATACTATATGCCCCAAAATAGAAATTAAGTCTCAGGAAAGAAAAAATGCGTTTGGACAAATTTTTATGTGACCAGAATATCGGTACACGCAGTCAGGTGAAAGATTATATCAAAAAAGGCCTTGTGACCGTCAATGGCCTGACTGCAAAAAAACCGGATGTAAAAGTTAATGAAGAAACAGATATTGTTGCCTTTCAGGGACAGGAACTGCATTATCGGAAATATACTTACTATATGCTGAATAAACCGAAAGGCGTGGTCTCTGCGACCAATGACAATACCGCGCCCACGGTAATCAGTCTCCTTGCGGTACCGGAGCAGAAATCCCTCTTTCCGGTAGGACGTCTGGACAAGGACACCACCGGATTATTATTGTTGACCAATGACGGAGCGCTGGCGCATGATCTGCTGTCTCCTAAAAAGCATGTGGATAAAACCTATCTGGTAAAAACAAAAAATAAGCTTTCCGCTTCTGATCTGCAGCGTCTGGAGAACGGGCTGGATATCGGTGATGAAAAGCCTACCGCACCGGCAAAGGCTGAGATTTCAAAAAACGGTGACCTTCTGCTCACCATACACGAGGGCCGATTCCATCAGGTAAAACGCATGCTTCAGGCAATAGAAAATCAAGTTTTGGAGCTTGAACGGATCCGCTTTGGCCCGGTCAGCCTGGATCTCGCGTTGTCCCGCGGAGAGTACCGTCTGCTGACAGACGCCGAGATCACTGCATTATATGAATTACAGAACAAGACGAAGGAGTAAATGCTTTATGCAATTAAAAAGAATGTTTTCAACAGATTCTTTTAAAGGAACCAGAAATTATCTTCATACGCAGAAAAGATATGAGATTTTACGTACCGTGCTTTATTTTATCATTTCCCTGTCTCTGTTTATCGCAGGCTGGGTGAGCACCGGAAGCAGAGAAAATCTTCTTACGATTGTGGCTGTACTGGGATGTCTGCCGGCGTGTAAAAGTCTGGTAGAAATGATCATGTTTTTGCGTTACCGCGGATGTGATGAAAAAGAGGCAGCGCAAATTGCAGCCCATACCGGAGGACTTACCGGGCTCTATGATATGGTATTCACTTCTTATGAAAAGAATTATTGTATCCATCATCTGACGATCTGCGGCAATACGATCTGCGGGTACACCGATGATCCTAAATTTACAGAGCAGCCCTTTTATAAACATATTCAGGATATCTTAAAAAAAGATAACTACAGAGAAGTGTCGGTTAAGATATTCAATGATCTGGATAAATATCTGACAAGATGTGATCAGTTAAAAGAGCTTCCCGCGCAGCCGGAACTCACGGCCGGCATCTGTCAGACCTTGAAAAGTGTAGCTCTGTAAGGAAAGGTGTGGGGATGTATGCAGGTACTTACAATCGGTAAAAACCATGCCGGTCAAAGACTGGACAAATTTCTGAAAAAGGCGCTGCCTAACGCAGGAACCGGATTCCTGTATAAAATGCTGCGCAAGAAAAATATAACCTTAAACGGTAAAAAGGCAGAAGGGAAGGAACTTCTGGAAGCGGGCGATGAAATCAAATGTTTTTTCGCCGAAGAAACCTATGCTTCCCTTTGCGGACAACAGACTTCAGAAGATATATCCGGCTATAAAAAAGCTTATGATCGTCTGAAAGGTATCAGTGTGATTTATGAAGATAACGATATTCTTCTGTTGAATAAACCGGCCGGAATTCTTTCTCAGAAGGCAAAGCCGGAGGATCTCTCCCTGAACGAATGGCTGATCGGACATCTGTTAAAAACAAATGCAATCACAGAATCCGATCTGTCAACGTTCCATCCATCCGTATGTAACCGCCTGGATCGCAATACCAGCGGAATCGTTTTATGCGGCAAAACCCTTGCCGGATCCCAGGCTCTCGGACAGATCATCAAAGACCGGTCTATTAAAAAATACTATCAGACCATCTGCAAAGGAAAGATCCTTCGGGAGAGTACGCTGGAAGGTTATCTGGTCAAAGATGAAAAGACCAATACCGTCCGTGTCTTTCCGCAAAAGCCCCTGTTCCCGGAAGAAGCCTCTTATATTCGCACGATTTATACGCCCATGGCCGTTTCGGGAGAATATACACTGCTGTCTGTGGAACTGGTTACCGGCAAGACACACCAGATCCGCGCACACCTTGCAAGTACAGGACATCCTCTCATCGGTGACACAAAATACGGTGACCTGAAACTAAACCGTAAAATGCAGACAGACTTCTCACTGCATCATCAGTTGTTACATTCCGGCAGAGTATGTTTCCCTGAACGTAAAGAGGGGCCTTTGGCAAAGGTCAGCGGCAAAACCTTTACGGCACCGCTTCCGCATAAATTTGCAGAGATCCTGCAGGCTCTTAATCTGACACCGGACAGTGCCTGCTAGAAAGGAAGATTATCACGATGGCAACCTGGAATACCCGGGGGCTTCGCGGATCCACATTAGAAGACATGGTCAACCGCACCAATGAAAAATATGCGGAAGCCGGTCTTGCACTGATCCAGAAGATTCCAACCCCTATAACTCCGGTAAAAATGGATAAAGAAAGCAGACAGATCACGCTTGCTTTTTTTGAGCAGAAGAGTACTGTGGACTATATCGGCGCTGTGCAGGGGATTCCTGTCTGCTTTGACGCAAAAGAATGTGCTGTAGATACGTTCTCCCTGCAGAACATTCATCCGCATCAGGTAGAATTCATGCGACAGTTTGAGAAACAGGGCGGAATTTCTTTCTTCCTGATCTTTTACAGTCACAAGGATCTGCTATATTACCTGCCTTATGAAATGCTCCGTTTTTTCTGGGACAGAGCACAGGAGGGCGGACGAAAAAGCTTTCGCTTTGAAGAATTGAACCCGGAATATATTATCCCGAAACATCAGGGAATCCTGGTTCCTTACCTGGATATTCTGAAAAAAGATCTGGAAGACCGGGAAGATTAAACGGTCCGCGATGTTTTTTGCCTTGACAGCAGAGAGGTCACCTAGTATACTACAAATAGTTTCACGTATTACCATGATAATATGGTAGCACGTTAATGTATTAAAGTATACAGATTGAGGAAAACATATGAACAACAAACTTTTGCATACACCGGAAGGAGTCCGGGATATTTATGGTAAGGAATATGCCAGAAAGCTGGCAGTGGAACAGAAATTACAAAAGGCGATCCATTGCTTCGGATACGAGGATATCCAGACACCTTCCATAGAGTTTTTCGATGTCTTCTCCAAAGAGATCGGAACCACTCCCAGTAAGGAACTGTACAAATTTTTTGACAAAGAAGGAAATACGCTGGTACTTCGTCCGGACTTTACACCGTCCATCGCCCGCTGTGCCGCAAAATATTTTATGGAAGAAAAGCTGCCTTTGCGTTTCAGCTACAACGGCAACACCTTCACGAACACTTCCAATCTGCAGGGTAAACTGAAAGAAGTAACCCAGATGGGTGCCGAGCTCATCGGTGACCCTTCCGTAGAGGCGGATGCCGAAGTGATCAGTATGGTGATCGAAGCACTGAAGAGTGCCGGTCTGACCAGATTTCAGGTAACGATCGGAGAAGTGGATTATTTCCGCGGTCTCTGTGAAGAAGCCGGTCTGGATGAAGATACGGAAAAAGAATTGAGATCCTGTATCTCCGGCAAGAATTTCTTCGCCGCACAGGAATTATTGGAGCAAAAGCAGATTCCGGAACCTTATCACAGCATTTTATTAAAACTGGCTGATATGTTCGAAAGTATAGAATCTTTGGAGGATGCCAAGACACTGGTAAAAAATGATCGTTCTTTACAGGCGATCATGCGTCTGGAAAAGCTAAAAAAACGTCTCGAGCAGTATGGTGTTGCGGAGTATATTTCCTTTGATCTCGGAATGCTCAGCAAATATCAATATTATACCGGTGTTGTTTTCAAAGCCTATACCTATGGTATCGGCGATGCTGTGGTAAAAGGCGGTCGTTATGACAACCTTCTTGGGAAGTTCGGCAAGGATGCGGCAGCTATCGGTTTCGTCATCGTCATCGATGATCTGCTGGAAGCGTTGTCACGCCAGAAAGTAGACATCGACATTCCCGCTCCCGGCAAAGTATTGTATTATCATGCGGGAGATGAGACGGATTACCTGACAAAGCTGGCTGAAGCCGCAAAATTACGAAAGGAAGGCATCCCTATCGTACTTTCTCCCGCGGACACTGAGAACGAGGAGGCAAAGCAGTAATGAGTGAAGAAAGATATCTTACATTTGCTCTTGGAAAAGGTAGACTTGCCAAAAAGACACTGGAGCTTTTCGAACAGATCGGCATTACCTGTGAAGAAATGAAGGATAAGGATACCCGAAAGCTGATCTTCGTCAACGAAGAATATAAATTGCGCTTTTTCCTGGCGAAAGGTCCGGATGTTCCGACTTATGTGGAGTACGGTGCGGCGGATATCGGTGTGGTCGGTAAGGATACGATTCTGGAAGAGAACCGGAATGTTTATGAAGTGCTGGATCTGGGCTTCGGTAAATGCCGGATGTGTGTCTGTGGTCCCGCCTCCGCCAGAGAACTGTTAAAACACCATGAGCGGATCCGTGTAGCCAGCAAATATCCCAATATTGCCAGAGAATATTTTTACAATAAAAAGCACCAGACCGTAGATATTATTAAATTAAACGGATCTGTGGAACTGGGTCCTCTGGTAGAGCTGTCCGATGTCATTGTGGATATCGTGGAGACCGGCTCCACCTTAAAGGAAAATGGTCTGGAAGTCTTGGAAGAAGTATGTCCTCTGTCTGCCCGCATGATCGTCAATCCGGTAAGTATGCAGATGGAGGCCGACCGTATACGCAAACTGGTAGGAGCTATCCGCGAACAATTAAAAATCCAGTCCTGATCAGTCACTTTAGATATAAAAAGATCATTTAAAGGAGAGTACCGTTATGAGAATCGTAGCATTGGATAAAGAATCAAAACAGAGTATTTTGAACGACCTTTTAAAGAGAAGTCCGAACAATTATTCCCAGTATGAAAGCACTGTGAATCAGATCATTGAAAAAGTGCGCGCCGAAGGAGACCGGGCATTGTTTGATTACACCCTGCAGTTCGATAAATTCACGTTAACTGCAGAGAACATCCGTGTTACAAAGGAAGAGATTGCCGAGGCCTATGCACAGATGGATGCGAAGCTGATCGATGTGATCCGTCAGTCAGCGGAAAATATCCGTGCGTTTCATCAGAAGCAGCTCCGCAACAGTTGGTTTGATGCAAAGCCCGACGGTACGATCCTGGGCATGAAGATTACCGCTATTGAGAGAGCCGGAGTCTATGTGCCCGGCGGCAAGGCAGCGTACCCTTCCAGCGTATTGATGAATGTGATTCCTGCCAAGGTAGCCGGTGTGGATGAGATCATTATGACCACACCTCCCGGAAAAGACGGTAAAGTCAATCCCGGAACTCTGGTAGCTGCCGATATCGCGGGTGTTGACACTATTTATAAAGTAGGCGGTGCGCAGGCTATCGCTGCTATGGCGTTTGGAACCGAGTCTGTACCGAAGGTCGACAAGATCACCGGTCCCGGCAACATCTTCGTTGCGCTTGCCAAAAAAGCAGTATATGGCTATGTAAGCATCGACTCCATTGCCGGTCCCAGTGAGATTCTTGTGCTGGCGGATGAGACAGCTACTCCCAGATATGTTGCGGCAGACCTGTTGTCCCAGGCAGAGCACGATGAACTGGCAAGTGCTATTCTGATCACAACTTCCAAAGAGCTTGCCGAGAAAGTATCGGAGGAAGTGGACGGTTTTGTAAACGTACTGGAGCGTGCCCCCATTATTCAGAAATCCCTGGATAATTACGGCTATATTCTGTTGGCTGACAATATGGAAGATGCCATTGATGCCGCCAACGCCATTGCCTCCGAGCACTTGGAGATCATTACCGGGAATCCTTTTGACACCATGACACGTATCCGCAATGCCGGTGCCATCTTCCTGGGAGAATACGCTTCCGAGCCTCTGGGCGATTATTTTGCAGGACCGAACCACATCCTGCCTACTAACGGTACTGCAAGATTCTTCTCTCCGGTAAATGTAGATGATTTTATCAAGAAGACCAGTATCATCTCTTATTCCAGACAGGCACTGGAGAAGGTACATACCCAGATTGAAACTTTTGCAAAGAGTGAAGGCTTGACCGCACATGCAAACAGTATTAAAGTTAGATTTGAAGATTAATTATTTCCTCTGGTAAAGGAGAATTTTATGGAACGTAAAGCATCTGTGACCAGAACAACGAAAGAGACCGACATTGCCGTAACTTTAAATCTGGACGGCAGCGGAAAAGCAGACCTGTCTACAGGTATCGGTTTTTTTGACCATATGCTGGACGGCTTTGCAAGACATGGTTTTTTTGATCTGGAATGCAAAGTAAAGGGAGATCTGCAGGTGGACGGTCATCATACGGTGGAGGATACCGGCATCGTCCTGGGTGAAGCCATCAAAAAAGCTGTGGGAGACAAGAAAGGGATCAACCGTTACGGATATTTTATTCTCCCTATGGATGAGGTACTTGCCTTATGTGCCGTTGACCTGAGCGGCAGACCTTATCTTAATTTTGAATGTGAATTTACCGTACCCCGGGTGGGAGAGCTCGATACCGAGCTGGTAAGGGAATTTTTCTATGCCGTTTCCTACAGCGCAGGTATGAACTTACATATCAAGATGCTGTCCGCAGGAAACAATCACCATATGATCGAAGCCATGTTCAAGGCATTTGCCAAGGCTCTGGATCAGGCTGTTTCCTATAATCCGAAGGTAACGGATGTATTAAGTACCAAAGGAAGTCTGTAAGAAAGGTACGAGGATTATTATGATCATCAAGAAATTTGTTCCCTGTATTTATTTATATCACGAGCATGCGGTAAGAAATCTTACGGATACCACTATCGTAGATACGGATCCCGTCCGTCTTGCGGATTATTACTGTGAGCATAATGCGGACGAGCTGATCGTATTCGATATGTCCGAAGGAGATGCCGAGCATGATGCCGCACTGGATATCATCAAGGAGATCTGTGCCAGGGCAGAAGTAGATGTCATCGGCGCCGGTAATGTCAAGCGCATGGAGGATATTAAGAAGTTACTTTATGCCGGATGTAAAAAGGCAGTTCTCGATTATGAGAAGGAGAGTAATATTGAGATCACCGAGGAAGTCTCTCTGAAATTCGGCAAGGAGAAGATATTGATCTCTTACAATGATCCTGCCGTTCTGGAACAGCATAAGGAAAAAATCGAAAAGTATATCTGCGCCATGATCCTGATGAATCCCCATCAGATCCGCGAGACCCAGAGCGTATTGTCTCTGCCGTTCTTTGTACAGATCAACCAGGTGGCACTGAACAAATTATTAGAGATTTTCGCCTATGAAAATGTATGTGGTGTCACAGGTAATACGATCAACGACAACGTAAAAGAGATCGTTGCCCTGAAAGATCTGTGCCGGGAGAACGATATTCCCATCGAATCTTTCCAGGCTGCTTACAAGTGGGAGGATTTCAAGAAAAACAGTGACGGCATGGTACCTGTCATCGTACAGGATTACCGCACACAGGAAGTCCTGATGATGGCCTATATGAATGAAGAGGCTTATGAGCAGACGCTGAAGCTCGGTAAAATGACCTATTACAGCAGAAGCCGTCAGGAATTATGGCTGAAAGGCTTAACCAGCGGGCATTATCAGTACGTGAAGGAACTGGTGGCTGACTGTGATATGGACACGATCCTGGCAAAGGTATCCCAGATCGGTGCTGCCTGTCATACCGGAAGCAAGAGCTGCTTCTTCAATGAAATCACGAAAAAAGATTACGAGGAGAGTAGTAATCCTCTGCAGGTATTTGAAGAAGTCTTCGATGTGATCAAGGATCGTAAAGTACACCCTAAGGAAGGTTCTTATACCAATTATCTGTTTGATAAAGGCATTGACAAGATCCTTAAGAAATTAGGAGAAGAGGCTACAGAGATCGTGATCGCCGCCAAGAATCCCAACCCCAACGAGGTCAAATATGAGATCAGCGATTTCCTGTACCACATGATGGTGCTGATGGCGGAAAAGGATGTCACCTGGGAAGAAATCACTACAGAGCTTGCGAACCGTTGACCACTGTTTCCACCCATGTTTTCAGACTATTGCCATAGTCCACGTCTGTGACATAATGAATCACCTGATCCATGGATATCCCGGCAAAACATTTGCCTTTCTGATCCAATAATATGATCGTTAACAGTAATACTCCTGCCAGAGCAAGGCGGATCCGGAATGTACCGGCAGCGGAAGCGGTACATTCCGGGTCGTTCTGCTCCGGTCTTATTTCTGTCTGTCTGCGCATTTGCGCTAAGATTTCTTCTTTGTTTCTGTTATTCCGGTTTTCCATCCTGAATTCCCCCTTTGCAGTTCATATTTATGTTTCTTTTGGTACTGGCAGAACTTAATTTTATAAGGTATAATGATAACGATTCAGAAAAGTTCTGAATCGTATCAGACAAAAATAAACCGGGAGAAATTATGGCAGAACAGACAGGAAAAGAATTCGCGGCAAAAATACAGACAAATATTCAAAAAGTTCTGGTCGGAAAAGAAGAAGTTACAGAACTTTTGCTGACGGCCCTTCTGGCCGGCGGGCATGTCCTTTTGGAGGATGTTCCCGGCACAGGAAAGACAAAATTAGCCAAGGCACTGGCCAGATCCGTAAGCGCCCGGTTCTCGCGGGTACAGTTTACCCCGGATCTGTTGCCGGGTGACATCACGGGTATCAACATCTATGACAGGCAGAAAAATGAATTCATTCTGCGTAAAGGTCCGGTATTTACCAATATTTTACTGGCGGATGAATTGAACCGGGCCACACCGAGAACCCAGGCCGGTCTTTTGGAATGTATGGAAGAGCGGCAGGTGACTATCGATGGTGTCTCTTATACACCGGGAGATCCGTTTTTTGTCATTGCGACAGAGAATCCCATAGAAAGTGCCGGCGTATTTCCGCTGCCGGAAGCACAGCTGGATCGTTTTCTCATGAAACTGTCCATGAAACTTCCCACCAGAGAAGAGGAACTCCGGATTTTGGATCTGTACATGGAACAAGATCCCCTGGATACCCTGACCCCTGTGGTTTCCCCAGAAGAACTTCTACACGCCGGGGCAGAAGCTGCGAAGACCTTCGTCCATCCCTGCATCCGGGAGTATATGGTACAGATTGCGGAAGCCACCCGGCGTACAGACGGTATTCTGGCAGGTGTCAGTCCCAGAGGAACCCTTGGGCTTTTACGCTGTGTCAAGGCCTATGCTTATCTGCAGGGGCGCTCCTTTGTCATTCCCGATGACGTGCGTACCCTGGCGGTCCCTGTACTGGCTCACAGACTGGTATGCAGTTTCGGCTCCGATACCGGTTCCGCAGAAGGCAGAATGGAAGCGGTCCTGTCTTCTGTTCCCGTTCCTACGGAAAGGTTTGAGCCATGATACAGCTTCTGGGGATTATTGTCTTTGCTCTGCTCCTGTATCTTGGGCAGAAATATGTTTATGCAAAAATATGGCAGCGGGATCTGAATGTTTTCCTGACATTTAAAGAAGAGGGAATCTGGGAAGGGCAGGAGAGTGAACTGTCTGAGATCATTGAGAATCGAAAACGTCTGCCTCTTACCATGCTGAAGGTCAAATTCCAGACTGACAGACATCTGGTATTTGCCGATGACAAAGGTTCCCGTACCACAGACCGTTATTATCGCAATGACATCTTCCAGATTGGACGTCTGGAGAAGGTCACCCGGACGCTGCACTTTACCGGCGGCAGAAGAGGATACTATATTATACAGGAAGCGGATCTGGTAGCATCGGATCTGTTTCTGACAGCGCAGTATACGGCAACGACATCACTTTCCGGGTGCAGCCTTTATGTTTATCCCAAACCTTTTTCCCATCCGGATTTTAAACGCTCTTTAAAGCAGCTGAGCGGAGAGGTTCTGGCAAAAAGACATTTACTGGAGGATCCCTTTGAATATCGGGGTATCCGGGATTACCAGCCCCAGGATGACTTAAAAAGCATCAACTGGAAAGCCACAGCACATACCGGGGAACTGAAGATAAATCAGAAAAATTATACGGCCAGGAAGGCTGTCCGGATCTTCGTAAATCTGGAGGATACCGGAATCTTGAAAAAAGAGGACTGCGTAGAAGCCTGTCTTCAGATCTCCACAGCTCTGTTACTGTTGTTTCTGGAGCAGGGAATGCAGGTGGCTCTGTATTGCAACGGAACAGACACCGTCAGCAAAGAACCATGTATTCTGGAAGCCGGCGGCGGAATACGGCAGCGAAACGCATGTCTGCAGGCGCTTGCACGGATCGATACGTCAAAACCGGTTTCGGACTTTTCCAAACTGTTTGCCGCCAGGTTATCCGACACGTCCAATGCGCTCTATACCTGCTTTGTATCCCCGAATGCTTACGAAGATTTCGCAGCATTGCTTCTGCAATATCATGAAAAGCAGCCGGATATGAAATGGTTTTATCCATACTCCGAGAGTACACCTCCCGATTTGGGAGAAGCGTTAGCGTCTTTGATCACTTTTATCTCCTTACGGGAAGAAAGCGTCTGAATGTGAAAGAATTTTTGACTGACCTGATGAACCAATTATGTTTTTATCCGCCGGCACTGACCGCAGCTACACTTCTGGCCGCACTGGCTCCCCAAAACAGGCCGTCCCTGCTTTTGTGGATGCTCGGAGCGTTTCCGGTGTTTTTCCTGTATTATGTGAGAAAACGCTGTAAGCATCTGCCGGTATTGCTTCTTCTACATGCACTTGTACCGGTGCTGTTTTATGTCGTTCCCGCGGCAAACGGAGTGAACCGAGGAATCCGGCTGCTTGTGGGGACCGGATTCGTGATTTATTCTCTCCGGCTGCGTTTCCGGACAGAGACTTTTGCTTCGGATCCATTGCCACTTCCTCTGGCTGCGGGTATCGCTTTCCTATGCCTTTTTCTGCAGCATTATCAGGGAAATGATGACTGGGATCTCTATTACCGCATGAGCCTGATCCTTGTCTTCGCATTGTATGCCGTGATCATGTTTTTACAGTCCTACGAGGATTTTCTTACTGTAAACCGACTGAGTACCGGCAAGATCCCTTTTAGGGAAATCTTCCGCTCCGGATTCCACAGCACCACGGTCTTTGTGCTGTTGTCCGGGATCCTGCTTCTTGCGGTGTCACAGTTTGCATGGCTAAAACCCTTCTTACAGATACTGCGAAACGGGATGATCCTGGTGCTTCGTTTTCTGTTCGGACTGCTTCCTAAGGATTCCGAGGCGGAAAATGTGGTGACCCTGCAGCAGACAGGCGGTGGTGGTCTGCCGCCCATGGAAGCAGAGAATCCGTTTATTTTATGGGTGATTCTGGAATATGCTGCCATGATTGCGCTTCTCGTCGTCTGCGCAATTCTGCTGTACCGCGGAATTCGGAGACTGATCGTATTTTTGCGGGATAAGATGCAGTTTTCCCTTCCGGATGCCGTTTCTGAAAAGACATCGGTTGCAGATAAACGGGAGCAGCTTAAGACAGCTCCGGAAAATACTTCCGCAAAGGCAAAGATAAAATGGTTTTCCTTTGCTTTTTTAGATGCTGGGCAGAAGATCCGGCGGATGTATCAGAAAAAAATAAATACCGGTGGGCTTGCAAAGACGAGCCTGCCATTTTATACTGCTAGAGATGCCGAAAGATCACTGGGAGCGGAAGGGATGGCCGAAATCTATGAAAAGGCCCGTTATTCGGATACTCCCTGTACCGACGCAGATGTACGGCAGATGAAAAATTATATGTAAATCAATAACCTGAGGTAAGTATGAACGAAAAGTTAGCATTAAACGATGATATCCTGATGAAAATCGAAAAACCGGCCCGTTACATCGGCAACGAGGTCAATGCTGTGGTGAAGGACAAAAACAGCGTTGATGTCCGTTTCTGTATGTGTTTCCCGGATGTCTATGAGATCGGTATGTCCCATCTGGGGATCCAGATTCTGTACGGCATGCTCAACTCCTGGGAAGACGTCTGGTGTGAGCGTGTATATTCTCCCTGGGTGGATCTGGATGCCATTATGCGGCAGGAGCAGATTCCGCTGTTTGCCCTGGAAAGTCAGGATCCGGTGAAGGATTTTGATTTTCTGGGCATCACCATTCAGTACGAGATGTGTTATACCAATATTTTACAGGTTCTGGATCTGGCGGGAATTCCGTTACTTTCCACAGAGCGAGGCGAAGACTGTCCTATTGTGATCGGCGGCGGCCCCTGCACCTATAACCCTGAACCCATTGCCGATTTCTTTGATATTTTCTATATCGGCGAAGGTGAGACCCAGTATCGTCCGCTGATTGATCTCTATAAACAATGTCGGGAAGAGAAGACCGGCCGGGAAGAATTCTTACGCCGGGCTGCCGGACTGCCGGGGATGTATGTGCCCCGCTTTTATGAGACAACCTATCACGAGGACGGTACCATTGCATCCTTCCGTCCTACAAGAGAGGGAATCCCCGCCACCATCCGCAAAGAACTGGTAACGGATATGACAGACAGCTTTTATCCCATGAAGCCTGTGGTTCCCTATATTAAGGTCACTCAGGACAGGGTAGTGCTGGAGATTCAGAGAGGATGCATCCGCGGATGCCGTTTCTGCCAGGCCGGACAACTGTATCGTCCGGTCAGGGAACGTGATGTGGAAGTCCTGAAAAAATATGCTATGGAGATGCTGAAAAACACAGGGCATGAGGAAATTTCCCTCAGTTCTTTAAGCTCCAGTGATTATAGTAAGCTGCCGGAACTGATCGATTTCCTGATTGAAGAATGTGATAAGAGACATATCAATATTTCCCTGCCGTCTCTTCGTATCGATGCTTTTTCGCTGGATGTCATGAGCAAGGTACAGGACGTGAAAAAATCCAGCCTGACTTTTGCGCCGGAGGCAGGCAGCCAGAGACTGCGTGATGTAATAAATAAAGGTCTCACCGAAGAAGTCATTCTCCAGGGATCCGCTCTGGCCTTTGAGGGTGGCTGGACCAGAGTCAAGTTGTATTTCATGCTGGGTCATCCTACCGAGACCGAAGAAGATATCCGCGGAATTGCCGAACTGTCCAACAAGATTGCCGCCACCTTCTTTGATGTGGTTCCGAAGGAGAAGCGGGTCAACGGCAGAGTCCAGATCGTCACCAGTACCTCTTTCTTCGTGCCGAAGCCTTTTACTCCTTTTCAGTGGGCTCCCCAGTGTACGAAAGAAGAGTTCGTGGAAAAGGCATACCTGACCAGAAAATCCATCTCCGAACAGTTGAATCAGAAGAGTATCAAATACAACTGGCACGAAGCGGATGTCAGCGTTCTGGAAGGGGTCCTGGCCAGAGGTGACCGCCGCCTTTCCAAAGTGCTTTTATATGTCTATAACAAGGGCTGTTTCTATGATGCCTGGAGCGAATATTTTCACAATGATATCTGGATGGAAGCTTTTGAGAACTGCGGTCTGGATCCGGATTTCTATTCACACAGAGAACGTCCTTTGGATGAGATTCTTCCATGGGATTTCCTGGATTGTGGTGTCTCCAGAGCTTTTCTGGAAAGAGAATGGCAGAAAGCCAAAAATGAGACGATTTCTCCGAACTGTAAGCAGGCCTGTCAGGGATGCGGTGCCGCCAGATTCGGCTGCGGTATCTGTGTAGAGCCCAGAGGCTGATCAGCGGAGTGACGTCGCAAGCATAGATTACGGAGTTAAGAGTAAAATTATGAAATTAAGAATCAAATTCAAGAAATACGGACCGGTACGTTTTATCGGTCATCTGGATGTGATGCGCTTTTTCCAGAAAGCCAACCGGAGAGCAGAGCTGGATGTGGCATATACCGGAGGTTTCAGTCCTCATCAGATCATGTCCTTTGCCGCACCTCTGGGTGTGGGACTGACCAGTAACGGTGAATACATGGATCTGGAAGTACATTCCCTGACCACCTGCGAAGATGTAAAGCAGCGGCTCAATGCAGCATCCGTGCCCGGTATAGAGATCACCTCGGTGAAAATTCTGCCGGACAAGGCAGGAAATGCCATGGCCAGTGTAGCTGCCGCCGGATATACGGTAACTTTCCGGGAGGGCAGAGGCCCTCATTTTGACCTGCTCCCTGCCGTGGATCGTTTTCTTGCCAAAGAAGAGATCCTGATCACCAAGGAGACGAAAAAGGGCAGCCGGGAGATCAACCTGAAAGAAGGCATCTATGAGATGAAAGCAGTGGACAACGGTAAACTGTATCTGCTGGTCGATGCCTCCAGTGCGGGTAATATCAAGCCCATTCAGGTGATCGAGGCCTTATTTGCCGAAAACGGTGAGACTCTGCCTGAAAATGCTCTTCTGGTCAACAGAGAAGAGACTTATCTGAGAAATGATGCCGGAGAGCTTCAGCCCCTGGATGCTATCGGCTATGACAGCGAGGAGGCTTACCGGGCCGCTTCCGGAGACAGCCAATGAGCCGCAGTCTTACCGGTGGAAGACCGGCCATGGAAAAAGAAGTAAATCAGATCCGCCGGGATACGGACTGCACGGAGGGAAAAATGATCTTCACCTGCCTGCGGGAGCGAAAAGCGGCTGTGCTTATCAATGCCGGTGGAATCGTTGCCATGCGTATACTGCGTCCGGATTCCAGCAGGATCGGGGGCATCTACCTTGGAAAGATACAGAATATGGCGAAAAATATCGATGCCTGCTTTGTGGAGATTTTCCCCGGAGAATTATGTTTTCTGCCTCTCAGGGAAGCCGGTACGGCATATCTGACTAACCGTAAAGCCGACGGAACGCTGAAAGCAGGTGACGAACTGGTAGTCATGGTCACCAGAGATGCCCAGAAAACAAAACGCGCCTCTGCCACTGCAGATCTTTCCAGGATGAAACAGACATTTGTCAAAAAAGGCTTCTCCCCTGAGGACGCTTTCAAAGCCCTTCAGAGCCTTTTGGAACAGGCTGACCATAAAGTATGCTTTACCTGTCTTTTTAAGCCTTCTGAGGCCGTTTACGAGGCTTTGGAACAGTTGGCTGTTCCCGAAGAATACAGTGAGATCCTTACGGATGATCCGGACATTTTTCGGAAGCTGTCTGAAGGCAATAATTCTCTGATAATTCAAAAGTCCCTCAGGTTCTATGAAGACCCGGCAGTCTCCTTACGATTGCTGTATTCGCTGGAGCGAGGCATGGACGAAGCACTGGATACGAGAGTATGGTTAAAATGTGGTGGCTATCTTGTCATTGAACCTACAGAGGCCATGACAGTGATCGATGTCAATTCCGGAAAAAATGAGGCTAAAAAAATAGGAGAGGATACTTATTATCAGGTGAACCGGGAAGCTGCCGAAGAAGTAGCAAGGCAGTTACGCCTGCGGAATCTGTCCGGTATTATTATCGTTGATTTCATCAATATGTCCGAAAAGGAACGGCAAAGGGATTTGCTGGAGACTTTAAAAAGGCTGACCGCAAAAGATCCCCAGCATCCCCGGATCGTGGACATGACACCGTTGGGACTGGTAGAGATCACCCGCAAAAAATCCCATCCCACGCTTGCGGAACAATTTAAAAAAATATAATTGCATAAGTCTGAAGGTCTTGAACCGGCCGGCGGTAACGCCGACCGGTTTTTTGCTATATTTCACAATTTTCGGAAACTCTTTTTGTAAAAATCGTTTCTTGAATCTTATGTTCAAACATGATACTCTGATCTTACAGGAAACCCAAAAATATATTTTAGTTTCCTATGCTGAAAAATATAAAAATACAGTAACATCTGCTCATTCATGCAAGCATGATTCGCAAATTTATGAAAATTGCCTTGGCTCTGAATAGTTACAAAATACAAATGGAGGAAACAGATTATGGATGCCACAGAAGGTCTGCAAAAGAGTATTCTCGATGCCACGCTTCGTGTCTTCGATAAGAAAGGGTTGAAATTCACGATGGACGATCTGGCGAAAGAACTATCTATCAGCAAGAAAACCATCTATACCGTATATGATGACAAAGAAGCCCTGTTCCTTGCTACGGTGGACTATATTTTTGATTCCATCAAGGAAAGCGAGCAGATGATCCTGACGGATCCGTCTCTCAGTGTTGTGGAAAAGCTGCATAATATCCTGGGAGTGCTTCCGGAAGGCTACCAGAATATTGATCTGCGGAAATTGTACTCTCTCCGGGATAAATATCCAAAAATTTACCGGAAAGTGGAACTGCGGCTGGAAACCGGCTGGGAGCCCACAATCCAGCTGATCGAACTGGGAATGGCAGAGGGCAGTATCCGACCGGTTCCCATCTGTCTGGTCAAAATGATGCTGGAAGCCTCCATCGAGCAGTTCTTCCAACGGGATATTCTCACACGGAATCAGCTGACGTATGCCGATGCCCTGAAAGAGGTCGTGGATATTCTCATGTATGGCATCGCACAGAAATCGGACGAAACTGATAAATGCATTAAATAGCATTCAGCGATCAGGAAAGGATTGAACTATGAATCAGAAGATTTATTTAAATGAAAACTGGCTTTTTTCCGAACAGTTTCAGGATGAAATGACTGCCGGCGAATATTCTGAGGAAAATTTACAGTCTGTCAGGATTCCTCATACCTGTAAAGAGACGTCGCTTCACTATTTTGACGAATCCCTTTACCAGATGGTCAGCGGTTACAGACGTCATCTGCATGTCCCCACGGAGTGGCAGGGAAAACGAATCCTGCTTACTTTTGAAGGGGCTGCTCATGACAGTACTGTATTTTGTAACGGAAATAAAGTCGGGGAACATCATTGCGGTTATACCGCATTTACCGTAGATTTGAGCGAAACGGTCATTTACGGACAGGATAATCTGTTATGTGTCCGTCTGGACAGCAGAGAGGACTTGAATGTCCCTCCCTTCGGCTATGTGATTGACTATATGACCTACGGCGGCATCTACCGGGATGTATATCTGGAAGTAAAGGAGCCTGTTGCCCTCCGGGATATTTTTGTGCATACGCAGTTAACACCCGGGGCTGCCACGGTGACTTCCGAGATCACTTTTTATGAAGTTTCGCAAGACCTTCAGATCAGACAATATTATGCGTTACGAGGCGATACCGCAGAGAAGCATTCTGACTGGCAGCCGCTCTGTGAGCAGACCGTCTCCGCGGATACCGCAGCCGGACAGCCGGTCATTATCCGGGGAACCATTCCCCATCCCGTCTTATGGGATACGGAGCATCCGCAACTGTATCTTTTAAAAACCCAGCTTTGGCAGGAAGACCGGCTTTTAGAGGAAACAGAGACTACCTTTGGCATCCGGGAAGCTGTTTTCAAAAAAGACGGTTTCTACCTTAATGGCAAAAAACTCCGGATACGCGGCTTAAATCGTCACCAGAGCTATCCTTATGTGGGATATGCCATGCCGGAGAGCATGCAGAAACTTGATGCCGATCTGTTAAAAAAAGAATTGGGTGTCAATGCTGTCCGGACCTCACATTATCCGCAAAGTCATTATTTTCTGAACCACTGTGATGAACTGGGACTGTTGGTATTCACGGAGTTCCCCGGCTGGCAGCATATCGGCGATGAAGTCTGGAAGGCACAGGCGATAACAAATGCGGAAGATATGATCCGCCAGTATCGCAATCATCCCTCTATTATCTTATGGGGAGTGCGGATCAATGAATCTCCCGACGATGATCCTTTTTACGAAAAAACCAATGCTGTCGCCCACAGACTGGACCCCACAAGACAGACAGGCGGTGTCCGTGCCATTAAAAAGAGTCATCTTCTGGAAGATGTCTATACGTATAATGATTTTTTACATGATGGTAAGACTCCCGGATGTGATCCAAAATCGAAAGTTACTTCCGATGCCGACAAGCCTTATCTGATCAGTGAATATAACGGACACATGTATCCCACAAAAGCTTTCGACAATGAAGAACGCCGCAGTGAACATGCGATCCGGCATGCAAATGTACTGGACGCAGTAGCGGAACAGAAAGATATTGCCGGAAGCTTCGGCTGGTGTATGTTCGATTACAACACCCATAAAGATTTCGGAAGCGGAGACCGGATCTGTTACCACGGTGTGATGGACATGTTCCGGAATTCCAAGCTTGCAGCTTCTGTTTATGCCTGTGAGCAGGAAGAGACACCGGTACTGGAGATCACATCTTCCATGGATATCGGTGAGCACCCCGGATGCAATCGCGGTAATATCTGGATTCTGTCAAATGCCGACAGTGTAAAGATGTACAAAAATGACCGTTTTATCAAGGAATACCGGCCGGAAATGTCTCCCTATAAATACTTAAAGCACGGGCCGGTATTGATCGATGACTTTATCGGTGATTCCTTTGAAAAGAAAGAACGTTTCAAGCCCAAGCATGCAAAGCAGATGGTAGATGCCATGAACCTGGTAGCCAGAGGGAGCCTGAACCATATTCCGAAGCGACTTTATCTTACCGCTCTAAAGCTGGCCTTAATCTATCATCTTGATTTTGACGAGGTTTCAAAACTTTATACAAAATATATCGGTGACTGGGGCGGTACCGCGACCGTGTATCGGTTTGATGCCATCAAAAACGGTAACGTCGTAAAAAGTGTAACAAAGGAGCCGGTTATGGATCTTCAGCTATCAGCCAAAGCAGACCATACCCGGTTATGTGAACATCACAGCTATGATGTGGCTTTGATACGTATCGAGGCACAGGATTCCCACGGTAATGTACTTCCTTTTTATCAGGAGCCGGTACGGCTTTCCACAGAAGGTGACATTGCAATCATCGGACCTGACACGATTTCCTTACAGGGCGGGATGGGCGGCACCTATGTAAAGAGCCTTGGGAAAAGCGGTCAGGGAACCTTGATCCTGCATTCAGATACTGCAGGAGAACAGCGAATCTCGTTTACAGTATCCATTTAATGATATCTGCAGAAATATCTTCAGCGCTTAAGGCTTCAGGTGCAAAAAAGTAAAATGTATACGTCATAAATAAAATGTTTGCCGGGTATCTTACGAAATACCGGTGGAAAGGGCAAAAGGGTTACATTATGAATTTAAGCGGAAAAGAAAAAATTTCTTACGGACTGGGCGCGGTAGGCAAAGACATGGTATACATGCTGTCCGCAAGCTATATTCTGTATTATTATCAGGATATTTTAGGGGTAAATGCCATTGCTATGGGAATCATTCTCATGGCTGCAAGAGTATTCGATGCCTTTAACGATCCGTTTATGGGTGTCATCGTGGCAAAGACCAGGACCAGGTGGGGGAAGTTCCGCCCCTGGCTGATGATCGGCACAGTGACCAATGCCGTTGTTCTGTATCTGATGTTCTCAGCACCGCCTGCACTGGATGGCAGCGGACTGGTAGCTTATGCGGCAATCACTTATATTCTCTGGGGCGTGACCTATACCATGATGGATATTCCCTTCTGGTCCATGATCCCGGCATTTACCCACAGCGGAAAAGAGCGTGAAGGATTGTCTACGCTGGGACGTTCCTGTGCCGGTGTCGGCTCTGCAATCATCACCGTGATCACCATGCTCTGCGTCAATGCCCTGGGCAGGGGAGAAGAGAGGGCAGGGTTTTCCCGTTTCACTCTGATCATCGCTGTGTTATTCGTGATATTCATTGCGGTTACCTGCATTAACATCAAAGAAAAATCTACCGTAGATGTGGATGCTCCTTCCATCGGTCAGATGTTCAAGGCACTGATTCAGAACGATCAGGCAATGGCGGTAGTCATTACCATCGTACTGATCAACTGTGCGGTCTATACCACCTCCAATCTGGTAATTTATTTCTTCAAATACGATTTTGGCGGTGATACCTGGTATAATTCCTATACACTGTTCAACACCTTCGGTGGAGCGGTTCAGATTCTCTCCATGATGCTTCTGTTCCCGTTACTTCGTAATTTTATGAGTACCATCCGGATCTTCTATGTCAGCTTCCTGATGGCAATTGCCGGATATGCTGTATTGCTGCTTTTATGCTTTACGAATATGAGTAATGTATTTTTACTGTTCATTCCCGGCTTCCTGATCTTTGCCGCCAATGGTATGCTGACAGTACTGACTACCGTATTTTTAGCCAATACCGTAGACTACGGTCAATGGAAAAATCATCGCAGAGACGAGAGTGTCATTTTCTCCATGCAAACCTTCGTAGTAAAACTGGCATCCGGTATTGCGGCACTGGTTGCTTCCCTGTGCCTGAATCTCTGTAACTTAAGCGCTGATACCAGTGATGCAGTGGCAGCTGCAGGAACTTCCGGAAGCTCTGTAGTCGGGCTTCGCATGACGATGACGTTATTCCCCATTCTGCTCCTTGTCATCGGTGTCATTTTCTTTCATAAAAAATATGAACTGACCGAGGAACGATTAAAAGAGATTCAGGAGGCACAGGTATGATTCAGATTTTAAAAGATACGAGGCCATGGTTCTTTTTACAGACAGCCCATACTGCTTACGGAATGCGTGTCATGGAGACCGGGCACTTAGAGCACTTGTATTACGGGGAGCGAATTACTGTAGATTCACAGGATCCTTCCTCATGTGTGCCTTTGGCCATACAGAGAGCTTTCGCTCCGGGAAATACCTGTACCTACGACAGGGAACATCCGCAGATCTCCATGGAGGATGTCTGTCTGGAAGTGGGGACTTGTGGAAAGGGAGATATCCGAGAGCCTTTTCTGGAAATCAGATTTGCTGACGGAAGCGTCACCTCTGACTTTACTTTTGATTCCTATGAAGTTATTACTTTAAAGGAAAAAGAACAGTGGCTGCAGGATTCCGGACTCCCTCACAGTTATTCGGAAGCGGAAACTGATTCCACTGATTGTCTTCAGATTATTTTGCAGGATGTTACGAATCATCTGGAGTTGCAGCTGTTTTATACCGTATTCGAAGAATGTGATGTCATTACCAGAAGTGCACGGCTAGTCAATCATAGTGACACATCTGTCACCTTGGATCGATGCCTCAGTGCACAGTTAGATCTGACAGAGGATTATTCCGTGATCACTCATTTCTGCGGTGCCTGGGCAAGAGAAATGCACAGAGAACAGATTTCCTTACGTTCCGGCAAATTTATAAATGCGTCTTATACGGGAACCTCTTCGAACCGCTCAAATCCTTTTATGATCCTGGGACATAAGAACACCTGTGAGACTTTTGGCTCCTGTATCGGCTGCAATCTGATCTACAGTGGAAATCATTATGAAGCCCTTGAGAAAGACTCTTATGGGAAAATGCGCTTTGTAAGTGGAATCAATCCACAAAGTTTTTCCTGGGAGCTGACTCCGGAAGCGCACTTTGATACACCGGAGGCCGTTTTAAGTTATTCTTCGAAGGGGTATGGCAGACTCAGCCGACAGTTACATTCCTTTATCAGAGAGCATATTGTCCGAGGAGTGTGGAAAAGAAGACCTCGTCCGGTTCTGTTAAACAGCTGGGAAGCCTGTTATTTTAAGATTGATGAGAGAAAGCTTATACAGCTGGCAAAAGCAGGAGCAGATGTCGGCATCGAACTGTTCGTCATGGATGACGGGTGGTTCTTGGGACGAAACGATGACACTTCCTCACTGGGAGACTGGGAACCGGATCCGAAGAAGTTGCCCGGAGGAATTTCTTCCCTCAGTAAAAAGATCAAAGCCCTGGGCATGGATTTCGGTCTCTGGGTAGAGCCGGAGATGATCAGTGAGAAAAGTAAGCTCTATGAAGAACATCCCGACTGGGCAATGATGATTCCCGGACACCCCCATTCCGAGGGGCGCAATCAGCGCCTTTTGGATCTGTGCAATCCCGAAGTGCAACAATATGTAATAGATTCCATGACGAAGGTATTTTCCTCCGGAGACATCCGTTATGTAAAGTGGGATATGAACCGTA
>CAKRRU010000014.1 GCA_934394515.1 uncultured Acetatifactor sp. | reverse complement strand
GCATTTTTCTACCTCCACGTGTTTTCTGATCTCTAAATTTAAGCATAAAAAAAAGACCTAAATCTCATCTCGCTTGAACACTATAACATAATCTGCGTTCTACGTCAACTGTTTTCCCAAAAATATAAATGAAATATAAATGATGTAATTCCATTCATTTTTGTAATCCATCCATAATGAAAGAAGGGGCGGTTTACCCGCCCCTCTTAAGGTCTCTTAAGTATCCTGTCGTTGTCTGAAAATGATCACTCCTGCCGTTCCCGCCAGTACCACAAGGACAATTACAAGTATCACCCAGGGTATACTGCTGCCCTCGTCCGTCTGCGAGATCACCTCTGCTGTGCTTCCGTTGTCGGCCGGTACGCCGGTCTCTGACGGTTCCTGGTTGCCGGAGCCTGCCGCATTTCCGGAATTTTCCTGACCGCCGGCCGTACTCTTTGCGACCGTGAAATTCGTATGTGCCGAACCGTCGATCCACAGGATTTCAAAGCTGTGGGTTCCTTCCGGAAGAGTATCCAGGTATTCCTTCTTCAACGCAATGATCGTCGAACCTTCCGATGCAGTATAATTCTCCTCATCGATCAGCTCGCCATCGACCTTCACTCCTGTGAATTTACTGAATTCTCCATTACCTCTTATAATGACACTGCCATCCTCATCCTGCACCCATTTGCTGTCAGCACCGTCTAAGATCCGGTAGGCTTCCGGTGCCGGGGTCTTCGTCGGCACGGGAGTCTTCGCCGGTGCCGGCGTTGCTGTCGGTGCCGGAGTCGCCGTTGCTTCCGGTTCCACCGACGAGTCCGATTCCTCCGAAGATGCCGGATCCGCTGTCGATGCCGGGGTCTCTGTTGGAGCCGTGGTTGCTGTCGGTGCCGGAGTTGCCGTCGGTGCCGGAGTCTCTGTCGGGACGGGAGTCTCTGTCGGTGCAGGCGTAACTACCGGTGCACTGCTCTGTTTAAAAAGTGCCTCCAGCATATGATCTGCCGTCACATTCTCAAAGGTATAACTTGTCACCGCACCCACGCTGTTACCGTCGACCTTCACAGCATCGACCTCGTAGCCTTCATTGGGTGTGATGGTAAATGTCTGGCTTCCTCCGTCCGGTACCTCCACCATGCCGTCCGGGGACACACTTCCCGCATCTCCCGAGGATACCGTGATGAAATGCGATGTTGCATCGATTGCCCTTATGGTTATGGTGATCGTCGTAGCAAGAGAGACTCCATTCGGGTCAATCGTATCGGGACAGGTCACCGTACCGTTCAATGTCACCGTCTGCTCTGTCTTCAGAGCCGGATCATAGCTTCCCGCTGCCGGGGTCGTTGTATCCCATGTCACCGCCGCTGTCGTCACTGTCCGGCCTTCGGTCACAATAGCCACCGTTTTCGGCAGCCCCATGTTCTCATAGGCCGTTCCGTTCTTCACGGTGCGGGATGACGGAGCTGTAATACTTACAAGCTTGTCCCTGCCCGTCTTGGCAAACTTTATCCACACCGTAACTGCTGTGATCGTTCCGTCTGTATTCGTCAGATCCGTCTCGACTTCCGCTGCAATTCCATTCACGGTTCCCGTAACAGCCGGGCTGAATACACGGCCGTCATCTGCTTTCAGTTTTACCAGTACGGCATAGCTTGTTTCATATCCCGCTGTTGTGACACCGGTGTTAAGATCTGATGTCTTCCACTCAACGCTCTGAATGCTTACTCCTCCCGTTGCACATTCAGCCGTTGTATCCAGTGCTTTTCCCGCTGCCGGGGTGTCGATGCCTGTGACAGCCACCTCCGTGATCTGCTTAATCGGCTCATTAATGTGATAAACATAAGTCGTAATCTCGCTGTCCGGCATTCCTTCTTTTACCGCTATTGCCTTAATGGTAATCGTAACATTCTGTCCCTCTAATCCCGAAACATCGATCGGCGTTACATACTTCTTCGTATTTCCATCCGGTTTACCGTCTACTAATGCCGGGTCACTTCCATCCATTGTATAGTAAATGGCTGCTCCCTCTGTGGCTGATGTCAGACTTACCTTCTGAGACTCTGTATAGAAGCCCCCTGCCGGATCCGCCTTGGGGTCTTCCACCTGATTCTCCGCTTTTACGATCACATCCATCTTCACCGTGCAATCGACACCATTTTGATCAATATCGTACAGTGTCACGTTTCCCGTTAATGTAAATTTCTGCCTTTCAGGCGAAGTCGGATCGTAATTGGCCTTCGCCTCCGAGATCTTCCACGCCACTTTTGCTTCCGTTACCGTCTTACCCTTTGTCACAATACCTACCTTTGTGGGCAACTGGTTCTGTATGTCAGCCCAGGAGGTTTTGTTTGACACATAGCGCGGCTCCGGAGCAGTAATACTTTCGAGCTTATCTTTTTCCGTGTAGTTCTCAAAGGTATAACTCAATACGATCGTTTTGTAAGTGTCTTTTTTAATAGACCCAAACCTAAGATACCTCTTTCCAGTGCTGTTGTCATCATATACCACTCTTGCTTCCACGCTGGTAATTGTATCATCAAATGCCCAGTTATCCCATGCTGCTGCTGGCTGCAATGTGATGTTTATGGTATATTTTTCGTAATACCCTGCAATTGTAGCAGGTGTACCGTCTTCTGCTGTCCAGCTGACATCCTTAACACTTACACGATTGTTTGTACAGGTTACTTCCGTATCAAGTTTTTCTCCTGCTGCCGGTTTGATAATATCTTTAATTTCAATAGAAGAAACTATAGAAGAACCCAACGTAGATAGGGTCCTGAACTCTGTAATTTCACAAGGAACGCTCGCATAATCCGTTGCGCCTGCATCGCTTACATGCTCCGCAAGAAGATATAAATGATAGTCAGTGCCTAAGGTCTTGTTCCCCAGAGTAGACGGAAGCCTAAACGTACCGGTACCGGTAGATTCCGGAGATGACTCCAGTCCCTGCAATGCTCCGTAGTACTGGATCTTTGCTCCCTCATCCCCATACTTCTTATCCGTGATCATTACGGATATCTGGTTCACTTTCTCTTCCCCGGACGCATTATCCGTATACTGATAAGGAACCTCAATCGTCCGGTCAGGATATCTTGATACGCACTGATCCTCCTGCACTCCAATTGTTTTCCTGTCATCCTTCAGGGTCAGCCTCCAGATCTTAGCACCTGTATATGCTTTCTCATTCCTCTCACTTACAGAGGACGTCTTGTCCACACCCTTCGCAGTGGTAAACAGCACGGCAGATAAATCCAGACGAAAAGCAGGGCTTACTTTTATCCGGTCTGTAGTAACCGGACTGCTCTCTATTTTGCCCTCTGTATTGACCGTTGCAACCTTAGTGCTGTCAGCCGAGTCGGCAGAGCGCAGCCACCAGGATGTGTCCTGTTTTCTTTCACAGGCATCCTCATACAATTTGTCAGCCTCGTATGCGCTGAGCAAAAAGATATGGTCTTCTGCCGTCTGGTCGTTATAGTTCGTCCTTCTTATAGTATAGTCCGCTCTGTCGCTGAGCGTTGTGTTTATTATCGCTAATCTCTCCGGCTCACTGAAGGCAGTTGTATAATAAGTATCCTTCAGCCATGTTTCTGCTGCACTGCCGCTCCATTGGTTACCGGAGGAGGCAAACGTCATGGTCTTCTTGCCATCGCTATGCAGCAATACGCTTTTATCATCTCTGTCAAGCACATGATACAGGGCAGATTCACTTCCATAATATACCTGTACCCCCTCTGCTTCGTTCCATCCGTAAGGAACCTTATACAACGGCGTTGTACCGATATTCATGTCATATACTGTAGGCTTCTGTAACGGTTCCCTATCTTCAGCACTCACCGCATAGGTTACATCACCCTCTGTCATCTCCAGCCAGATCCTGCACTCTGACAGGTCAGCTTCCTTCAACCAGTCAGGAGTAGAGGACAGAGTAGTAAAGTCATAGGTTGTCTCCGGGGTTTCGGGAAGCTTTACCATGTAATATCGATCCGAGTAATTTTTGCCTTGTATTACAAGCCGCACTTCCTTCGTCATTGTCGCATCGTCCCGCTCGACCGTGATCACTTTTCTATTGTTATTATAGCTGACAGTTCCAATATGTCTTCCACTTCCGTCCATCCTAAGAGTCATAGGATTGGCATTTTGCAGTATCTCTACCCGTGGTACTTCGTCTGCAAGCGAAAGCACCGGCACAGAGGATGCAAAGAGAACGGAGGACAGATTCAGGTTAGCTGCCGGACGAACGGTATAGCCATTAGGGTAATCCGTGTAATCCGAATCACCCTTCATTATCGAGGTAGCATGACCATCAGTCTTGTGGCTGTCGGCTGGTCTGGCAGTCCACGTAAAATTATCATATAGCGGTGTACGAAGCCAAAAGATCCTGCCCCCATTCCAATACTTATCATTCCAAAGTACAAACTGATTGTTACTTCCTGCCCTGATAGTAGGTAGCCAATCAAGATTACCCCAATCAGCACCATTCTCCAGTAAGTACAAACAATCCTTTACCGTATAATAAACAGGCACATTGGAGGATGAACTTGCATAACAATATGTTTTAATCTTCGTAGCATTCATCAGGGACTGTTCCGTAGCCGAAAAATATTTTTCATCCGTTGCCAGTTCTTTTAACTTAATGCGTATATCGCTTACTCCATAATGATTGAGCGACAAGCTAGAAGGTGGATTATAATTTCCATAATCACACTCCTCCAACAAACTCTTATTAGGTTTGTCCCACCACATCTGATTCGATGCGATCGGAGCTGTGGCAAAAATAGCAATATTATCTCCCTCCACACCGTTATCCTTGCCTAAGATATACCAGGTCATTGTATTTTCATTTTCATCCTTACCAAATTCCAGCGTACTGATTGCCGCATTTTCAGTACCCGGGGTAAACGCAGTCATAAGTTGTTCCTTCGATGCATAAGTTGTCACACTGGGCGTGTTATATTGGGCCTGCACCGTCAGCGTATTCGCTGGTGTCATGGGAAGCAATCCCAGAAGCATAGCCGCTGCTGCCATGCGCACTATCCCTTTTTTCATTTTCCATCCTTTTGTCTTCATAGGTGTCTCTATTCCTTTCCATCTTTTGTGGCTGTAAATCACAGGCATATTTTTATGCGGATTACTCTTCGTTATACCAATCATACATCGTCCCCTAAGGGACGAGTCCAGTCCTTTGAATAAAAAAAACAAGAAAAATGGTGAAATATAATCCCACTGTTTTTCTTGTTTCTACCTATTGATTATGCTATAATGGTCGCATAAAAGTGGGGGACTGGATGATTACCCCGTGAATTATCCACAGGGAAGAAAGGAGATTCCTATGAGTGCGATCATGAACACTGTCTATAATAATTATCTGACCACCTATGCATCAAGGCAGATTACCAAATATGATACTCATAAAAAGAGTGAGCTTCGCAGTGTATACAATTCCATCGTGAAGCTGAACAAGGATGCTCCCTGGTATCTTCCCACTACCAGCAAGGATACGCAGCATTATGCTGTGGATGTGAAAGAGAATGCCCGTGAACTGCACAACACTATCGCACAGATCGGTGGGCTGGAGACGGATGGTCTGTTCCGCAAGAAGAGCGCCTACTCCACGGACAATGATATCGTGGAAGTCTCTTACATAGGTTCCGACACCACCGCCAAAGCTTCTCCGGAATTCGATCTGGAGGTACGGGAACTCGCCACCCCCCAGGAGAATCTCGGTTATTTTCTTCCGGATCTGGCAGCCACCCTCTCTCCCGCAACGTATTCTTTTGATATTGCAATTAACGATATGAACTATGAATTCCAGTTCAATATCAACGAAGGAGACACCAACCGGCAGATCACGGAACGGCTGTCCCGGCTGATCAACAACGCCGATATCGGCATCACGGCAGATGTGGCAGAATCCGATTCCCGTTATGCACTGCGGCTGACTTCGGACTCTACCGGTATTCCCGGGGGCAAGGCCTATCATTTCCGGGTAAGTGACGATCATACCAGTAAGACATCCGGTGTCGTGGATTACTTAGGATTGAATTATGTCAGTCATCCCGCCGGCAATGCAAGTTTCCTGCTCAACGGTGAGGAACGCACCGCTTCCTCCAATCGTTTTACAATAGGAAAACTGTTTGATGTACAGTTAAAAGCCGTCAGTCCGGAAGATAAGCCTGTACACGTAGGGCTGAAGACAGACACTGAATCCATCACAGACAATATCATCCAGCTGGTCGGCAGCTACAATGAATTCATCCGGACCGCTTCCTCCTATCTGGAGACGCAGTCCCGCAGCAAGCAGCTGATCCGGGAGTTTTCTTCCCTTGCTTCCCGGTACGGCAGTTCTCTGGAAAACATGGGAATGCACCTGCAGGACGACGGTATTCTCTCCGTCAATGATGAAGTTTTGCGGCAGACCGCCGCAGAATCCGGAAATGATCTGTCCGGCTTCAATGTTTTAAAGGAATTCAGCGACTCACTGCTGCACAAGAGCGATCAGGTATCACTGAATCCCATGGATTATGTAGACAAAAAAATAGTGGCCTACAAAAATCCGGGTCACAATTTTGCCAGTCCTTATATCACCAGTGCTTACAGCGGTATGATGTTTAACAGCTACTGTTAATCCCTCCCGGGAGGGCAACAGTAGCTGTTATTTTATTTCCTGCTTATTAATAAACTATTTCGTTTTTTTGGGCTTCGCTTTGTATTTGTCGATCTGTACGAAGTCATCCATCAGTTCCAGGATCTTGTCTCTGCCCGACTGGTTCAGCTTCACATAATTCTGCATTACACGATTCTCCAGAAGCTGTGCTCCCAGTGATGCATCTCTCTCCAGAGATGAGAAATCTACCGGGTTCAGGCTCAGCTTATCGCACATCTTGATCACTGTTCCGTACGCCATTCCCTCAATTCCACGTTCCAAAGCAGTCACCAGGGTACTATAAGGAATATTCATTTCCATAGCAAACTGTCTGACGCTACGATACTGTCTTAAAATTTCTTTTTTTAAAATTTCCGCCTTAGTCATATTTATTCCTCCACGCAGACTCCATATTTGGTATAGCAATAATATACGTTTTCCCGTTCCTCATTTCAAGTAAAAATCAGAAATTTAAGAATTTCGACGTTTTTTTAACAATATTTTTATATTTACAATGTCTCCACCAGATCCAGCCAGATCCCGGCGCAGGCATCCGAAGGCATCCTGAGATCTCCTCTGGGAGAAAGCGCCACACTTCCCACTTTCGGCCCGTCAGGCAGGCAGGAACGTTTAAACTGCTGGGCGAAGAAGCGTCTGTAGTAATTCTTCAGCCATTGTTTAATGGTATCTGCATCATAGCTTCCGGAAAATGTCTCTTCAGCGATCCGATAGATTTTATCCGGCGCATAGCCGCAGCGGAGCATATAATATAAGAAAAAATCATGCAGTTCATACGGTCCCACCAGGTCTTCCGTCTTCTGCACGATGTTCCCCTCCACCGGTGGAAGCAGTTCCGGGCTTACCGGCGTATTCAGTACATCCTTAAGCACCGCCGTAAGTGCTTCGTTGCCGCAGGTATCTGCATAATAGTCCACAAGATGCCTTACCAGTGTCTTGGGTACTCCGGCATTAACACCATACATGGACATATGGTCTCCGTTATAGGTTGCCCATCCCAGTGCCAGTTCCGACATGTCGCCGGTTCCGATGACAAGGGCATTTTCCTTGTTTGCAATATCCATGAGCACCTGGGTCCGTTCTCTTGCCTGCCCGTTTTCATAGGTAACATCATGGCACTCCATGTCCTGTCCGATATCTTCAAAATGCCGGGTCACCGCTGCCCGGATATCCACTTCACGCAAGGTTGCCCCCAGCGTCTCTGCCAGCCTGCAGGCATTTTCATAGGTTCGGTCCGTTGTTCCGAAGCAGGGCATTGTTACGGCAATAATCCTTTTTCTCGGCAGTCCCAGCAGATCGAAGGCTCTCACAGTTACCAACAACGCCAGCGTGGAATCCAGCCCACCGGAAATACCGAGAACCGCTGTTTTACACCCGGTATGCTCATATCGCTTTTTGAGTCCGTAGGCCTGAATGGACAAGATATCCTCGCATCTTTGCTCCCGCTCCGCAGGATTTTCCGGCACAAAAGGATGCGCGGCGAACTTCCGCTCCAGTTTTGTCCGGGTAAGTTTCATGGAAAAAGGGATCGTAAGATAAGGCTTGGCAGGACTCTTTCCAAAAGTCCCCATTCTTCTGCGCTCGCTGTTTATTTTCAGCACATCCAGATCCCCGTATAGAATTCCTGTCGTAAAGCGGGCGGACTGTGTAAGAAGGGTTCCGTTCTCCGCAATCAGATTATGTCCTCCGAATACTAAATCCTGCGTAGATTCTCCCTCTCCCGCAGATGTATAGATGTATCCGCACAGCAATCTGGCACTGGCTGATTTTACCAGCAGTGTCCGGTAGGCATCCTTGGATACTGTTTCATTGGAAGCCGACAGGTTAGCGATCACAGTTGCCCCCATCAGTGCATGGGATGTCGAAGGCGGATCTGCCACCCATAGATCCTCGCAGATTTCACAGCCCAGCACAAGTTCCGGAAGTTCCTCACAGCGAAACAGCAGATTCGTCCCAAACGGCACCGTCTGTCCCGCAAGGATATATTCCTGCACCGTTTCCTCTCCGGGTGTAAAATGTCTGCCCTCATAGAATTCCGCATACGTCGGAATATTCTTTTTGGGTATCATTCCCAGAATGCTTCCCTGATACAAAACCGCAGCCACATTATACAGGCGCCCGTTTTTTTCTACCGGAAGTCCTACCAGGACCAGTGCCTGTAAATGCTTTGTTTCTTCCGTGATCTTTAAAAGGGCTTCTTTGGCCTTTTCCAGTAAAAGATTCTGCAAAAAAAGATCATGGCAGGTATATCCGGTAATACACAGTTCCGGAAATACCACGATCTTCGCTCCGTGTTCACAGGCTTCCCGCATCTGTGTACAAATCACCTGCGCATTATAGACAGGATCCGCCACCCGGATCCCTGGTGTGGCGGATGCAACTTTGACAAATCCCTGTTTCATAAACTCCCTCGCTCTACTGAATCATCTGCTTTAATTCATCCACGGTAAAGTTATAATTCTTATTGCAGAAGTGGCAGTTCACTTCAATATCTTCGCCATCATCGATCATGGACTGCAATTCTTCTCTTCCGATGCTGATCAATGCTTTTCTCACTCTGTCCTTGCTGCAGTTGCAGGAGAACTCCACCGGAAGGGTATCGGTCACCTCCACATCCATGCCCGCCAGCAGCACTTCCAGCATCTGTTCCGGCGTCTTTCCGGCATCCAGCATAGTGGTCACTGAAGAGAGGTTCTTAATGTTCTCCTCCAGTCTGCCGATCACTTCCTCTTCCGCAAAAGGCATCAGCTGTACAATGAATCCGCCGGCCTGTCTGACCGTATTATCTCTGTTCATCAGAACTCCCAGTCCCACAACAGAAGGTACCTGTTCCGATACCGCAAAATAATACGTCAGGTCTTCTGCGATCTCACCTGTCTGTAATTCCGTCTGTCCCACATAGGGATCCTTCAGTCCCATATCACGGATCACGCTTAAAACACCGGCACCCACTGCACCGCCGACATCAAGCTTTCCCTGCGCGTTGGCAGGCAGAATGACATCCGGCACATTCGCATACCCCTTTACATGACCGTTCATGTCTGCAGTGACCGTCAATCCGCCAACAGGTCCGTCTCCTTTGATCTGAAGCGTAATTAATTCATCGTCACCTTTTAACATGCTGCCCATCATGGCTCCCGCACTGAGCAGTCTTCCCAGCGCAGCCGTTACTACAGGACTTGTATTATGCGCTGCTCTCGCAGTTTCCACTGTTTCTCTTGTCGTGCAGGCGAATGCCCGGATCTGCGCATTTGCCGCCGTTGCACGTACCATATAATCCTTCATATTTATTCCATGTACCTTTCTGTCTACAGCTCTTTCTGCTGTTCTTTTGCTACGATGTATACTCTTTCGCTGGTCTCCGTTGCCGCCTCACCGGTATCGGAATCCCTGATCTCAAGAATTTTCAGTCCGGCCTGCTCCACAAGCGTACGCATCTGCTCTACAGTATAGCCCCGCTGCAGATGAGTCTCGGTAAATCTGCGGAAGGTCTCTCCCTCTTCCCGGACAAAAACTGTCAGATCATACTCATTGATCTCTTCCTCGGGATCATAATAATTCTCCCAGATAAAACTGCAGTCCTCACGGTTCTCTGCGATCGTCGTATCACCGATGACTTCCCGGTATTTGTAGTCCGTATTAAAATCAAAAATGAAAATACCGCCCGGATAGAGATAATTATTCACCAGTCCGAATACTTGCAGCAATTCCTCTTCTTCCAGGATATAATTCACGGAGTCACACACACTGATCACCGTTCCCACAGTGGAATACAGATCCAGTTCCCGCATATCCTGATGCAGATACAGGATCTCTGAACCGCTCTGTGCTTTTTTGTCCATGGCAATGCCCAGCATCTCCTCGGAGTTATCCACGCCGATGCAGTCATATCCCTTTTGATACAAAAGTTCTGTCAAAGTCCCGGTGCCGCAGCCCAGATCCACCACCAGATTCCGCTCAGAATCCAGAATTCCTTCCGCATCCCGCTCCGGCTTCGACACTCCGTAGGCCGCGATCAGCTGATCCAGCCGTTCACACCACATCTCATAGGGAGTGTTATCCATCAATTCATCATATACTCTTGCAAAGTCTGTATAGATCTCTTCTGTGTTCTCCATAATTACAGCATCTCCAGTTTTTTAGAAAATAGTCCCCAATGCGCCGAAGACTCCCATGCTGAGCAGTCCCATGATCACACCGGCCAGAACCACACCGCACATTACCGCAATAACACTGGACTTAAAATCCATGTCCAGCAGGCTGGCTGCCAGTGTTCCGGTCCATGCTCCGGTTCCGGGAAGGGGAATTCCCACAAAGAGAAGCAGCGCCACGAACAGACCTCTACCCGCTTTTTCCTGCAGCTTCTGACCGCCCTTATGTCCCTTTTCCAGGCAGAAGGTGAAGAATTTACCGATGACCGGCTTGTCCGCGCCCCATTCCAGTACTTTTCTGGCAAAAAAGAAGATAATGGGTACCGGAAGCATATTTCCCAGAATACAGATAATGTAACTGGGGAGCAGAGGAAGGTTCATTCCAACCGCAATGGGAATAGCGCCTCTCAGCTCTATCAGGGGAACCATAGATACCAGGAAAATCATCAAATATTTTTTTAACATGTGTTTGCTCCAATTCTTTTCATTTTATTCTACTTGTTTCATTATGCCCGCTTCTGAAGGTATTCCTTCAAAAATGCGATCAGACGGTCCATTTCCTCATCCGTACCGATAGTGATACGCAGGGAATTGGCAATCCGTGGTTTGTTCCAGTGTCTGACATAAATGTCCGCCTCTCGTAGTGCCCGGAACAGTTCTTCCGCAGGAACTTCTTTATGAGAAGCAAAAATGAAGTTCGCCTTGGAATCCGGGAAAGTGAATCCCAAATTCTTCAGTTCCTTCTTGATCCGCTCTCTGGTAGCCACGATCTTCGCCGTGGTGTCCCTGAAATAGGCATCATCCTTTACCGCTTCCACACCCATGACCTGGGAAGGCAGATTCATGGTATAGGAATTAAAGGAGAATTTTACATCATTCAGGTAGTGGATCAGCTTCTCGCTGCCGATGCAGAAGCCGATTCGCATTCCTGCCATGGCTCTGGACTTGGAAAATGTCTGCACCACCAGAAGATTCTCATATTTTTTAAGCAATGGCAGTGCACTCTTACCGCCGAAGTCCACATAAGCTTCATCCACGATCACGACCACATCCGGATTGGCCTGCAGGATCTCTTCGATCAACTCCAGTGGTTCTTCCACACCGGTAGGTGCATTGGGGTTGGGGAAGATCACACCACCGTTGGGCTGCTTGTAATCCTCCGGGTTCATGTGCCAGTTTTCATCCAATGCGCAGGTACGATACGGAATGCGATACAGATCTGCCCATACATCATAGAAGGAATATGTCACATCCGGGAACAGGATCGGTTTCCCGCTATTGAAAAACGTCAGAAACGCCATGGACAATACATCATCCGATCCCACACCTACAAATACCTGTTCCGGCTTCACATCGTAGTATGCTGCCAGAGCGTCCACCAACGGCTGGGCATTGGAATTCGGATACAGCCGCAGTGCTGTGCTCTCCAGATTTTCCGCCGCCTTACGCACACCGGGTGCCGGAGGATAAGGACACTCATTCGTATTCAGTTTGATCATGTTCGGGCGGTTCGGCTGTTCTCCTGCCACATAAGGAACCACCTTACGTACATTTTCTTCCCACTTCATATTAAAAACCATGCCTTTCTCAAAACCTGCATATCTTCAGGTACTTCCGCACCCTGTACAGGCACAAATCTTCGTATTAAAAATTACTGTTCTGCACATTCTGCTGCCTTCTTAACTCTTCCGCATAGCTTTCGGCCTGCGCAGGAATTCCCAACCGTTCATAACACCGTATCAGTCCTTCCAGCGGTTCTGACCTGGTGCTTCGCAGTGCCAGCACCGGCCGTGTCTCATAGGCTGCGTTGTAATACCAGACCGCCGCCTCCTCTATATCTGCCGATTCCTCGTAAAAATGCCCCATTTCACAGCAGATCTCCGAGCAGCCGTCTCCTGCGATCACCTTGGAAGTATATTTGAAAAACGCAACGGTATCCTCCCGCAGTCTGGCCGCTCTCGCCGCCACGCAGCAGCCTTCCGTGATCTCATCTGCACTTCTGTCCGGGGAAGCCGCTTCTGCCTGAAAATAACTTTCCGCTTCCAGAAAATCCCGGGCTTCTCCTGCCAGAAACAGTTCTCTGGCATACATTCCGTACAGTCTTCTGGAAAGCTGCCGTCCCTGTGCGATCTGTTGTCTGAAATTCGCCAGATCTCTGCCTGCATGATTCTGCTCCGGCATATGCGTAATGACAATATCACTGTCATAGATCACCGGCTCCAACCGGATCATCTCATGGATTGGCTCCTCCCATACGAAGCTTCGCAGTCTCCGGAATAGTTTCGGACGATATTCCTCATCAAAATTATATACCGTGCCATTCTGCAGCTGGTTGCCGTATTTCATCTGAACGATCTCGATCTCGGGAAGCAGTATTTCTTTTAACAGGCGGAATCTTTGCCTGTTTTCCTCTGAAATCACTTCATCCGCATCTGCGGAGTAAATGTATTCCTGTGTTGCTTTGGAAAAGGCAAAATTTCTCGCCGCACTGAAATCGTCAATCCAGGTAAAGTCATAGATCTTATCGGTATACCTTTCTGCAATCTGTCTTGTCGTGTCTGTGGAGCCTGTATCGACAATGACGATCTCATCCACCAGGTCTCTGACACTGTCCAGACATCTTGCCAGGATCCGTTCTTCATTTTTTACAATCATGCACAAAGATATTGTGATCATTCCGGATCTCCGTTTCCGCACTGTTATGTGCGCTCCCTTTCCTACAGCACCTTGGATAAGAACTCCTGCAATCTGGGACTCTGGGGATTATTGAAGAATTCCTGCGGGGTATTCTCCTCCATAATATTACCGCCATCCATGAAGAGCACCTTCGTACCTACTTCTCTGGCAAATCCCATCTCATGGGTTACGACCACCATGGTCATGCCGCTCTCTGCCAGTTCTTTCATTACTTCCAGTACTTCTCCTACCATCTCGGGATCCAGTGCGGAAGTAGGCTCATCAAACAGCATTACTCTGGGATTCATTGCAAGGGATCTTACAATGGCAATTCTCTGCTTCTGACCGCCGCTCAGAGATGCCGGGTAAGCGTCAGCTTTTTCCTCCAGCCCTACTCTCTTCAAAAGCTTCAGGGCATTCTCTTTTGCCTCTTCCTCACCCATCAGTTTTAACTTCACGGGAGCCAGGGTAATATTATTCATGATCGTCAGATTATTGAACAGGTTAAAATGCTGGAATACCATGCCCATATGCTGACGCACCTTATTGATATCTATCCTGGGATCCGTGATATTCTGTCCATCGAACCAGATTTCACCGCTGGTAGGTCTCTCCAGCAGATTCAGGCAGCGCAGAAAGGTACTCTTACCGGAACCGGAAGGTCCTACTACCACAATTTTCTCACCGGGGTGAATATGATAATTCACTCCTTTTAATACCTGATTATCTTCAAAGCTTTTATACAGATCTTTAACGATTATCACTCTTACGCAGTCTCCTTTCCAGTTTCGCAAGCAGAATGGACAATACCTTGGTCAATACAAAATAGATGAACGCAATACCAAGCAGCGGTGTAAATACATCAAACAGCTTGGATGTCATCTGATTGGCCACACGGGTAAGGTCACTCATTCCTACATAACCTACAATAGAGGTCTCCTTGATCAGCACGATAAATTCATTGCCCAGAGGCGGCAGAATACTCTTAAATGCCTGTGGGATGATAATATAACGCATCGTCTGGAGTTTGTTCAGTCCCAGGGATCTGCCGGCTTCCATCTGTCCCTTGTCCACCGCCAGGATACCGGCTCTGACGATCTCTGCCACATAAGCGCCGGAATTGATACCGAAAGTCAGGCTGGCGATCAGTACGCTGTTCTTGCAGGCAGCCAGTATACCGGACCACATGATCAGCAGCTGTACCGTGGTCGGCGTTCCGCGGATAATATCAATATAGGCACCGGCGATCCGGGATGCTATGGTCCTGGATCCGTTCTTTCTCGTAGATAATTTCAGAAATGCCACTATGGTTCCGATCAGGATACCGAGCAGTGCCGCAAAAAAAGAAACCTCTAAAGTGACTCCCAGGCCTTTCAGATAAAGCTTCCATCTGTCCGCTTCAATGAAGGCTGCATAAATATGTTGCCAGATATTTTGCATGTTATTTCCTATGCCTTTCTTGTGAATGTAAAGTGTATAATTTGCTCAACAGTATATGTTGCCTACCTTAATATAGCAAAAAGAAGAGAATGGTACAAGCCATTCTCTTCTTTTTCGTGTATATTTTGTATAAAAATTATAACGTGTTATTCACCGATATACTGAGCTACCAGGGCATCAAAGGTACCGTCTGCCTTAAGATCTGCCAGTGCCTGGTTTACCTGCTCTACCAGTTCGCTTCCCTTAGGAAGTGCAATAGCATATTCTTCAGCTTCAAAGCCGAAATCCGCACCGTCCATGATCTTTACCTTACCCTCGAACTTGGTATTGAATACTTCAGCGGGGTTCTTGTCAATGATAACAGCATCTACTCTGCCGTTTACCAGATCGTTTACAGCGTCAATGGCTCTGTTGTAGGTCTGTGCGGTAGCGCCCTCGATATCCTCTGCCAGGAACATACCCGTGGTACCCAGCTGGCATCCGATAGTCTTGTTCTTCAGACCATCTGCGGTTGCGATATCGGAATCTGCTGCTACGATCACATACTGTACAGCTTCATAATAAGGATCGGAGAAATCCACCTGCTCCTTACGCTCCTCAGTAACGGTCATACCTGCGATAGCACCATCGATTCTGTTGCCGATGGAACTTACCAGGGAATCAAACTCCATGTTCTCCACCTGGACTTCCTTGCCAAGCTTCTCGCCTACTGCTTTGATCAGAGCTACGTCGAATCCGTCGGGTTCTCCGTCATCTCCTACATACTCAAAAGGAGGGAACTCTGCGTTGGTACCGAATACCAGTACGCCACCCTCGGTCGTAGCTGCTGCCTCTGTGGTTGCTGCAGCTGTCTCTGCCACGCTGCTCTCAGAAGCCTGAGTGCTTTCATTTGCTGCGGAATCAGAACCGCAGCCGGTCAGCATTGCTGTGCACATTACTGTTGCAAGTAACATTGCGATTGCCTTTTTCATAATATTTTCCTCCTGTCTGTTTTTCGAAACCACCATGGTCTCTAAACTTTAGTTACTATAGCACTTTTTAAAAATATGCGCAACTATTTATGCATAAATATACGTTATGCCTTGCCGCAGAAACAACAGACACAGGATTTCCAGCCAGAATGTTATGATAATATAAGGGACAAACGGTTCCGGAGTACGCAGCCTTCCGCTCAGCGTTACATTTCCCTTTGCCAATTGTACAATCGTCAATAAGATTACCGCCGATAACATATGAAGCAGAAAACAAAGCATTTCTCCCCGCCAGCGACAGCTTGCCACAGCGCACACAGAAAACGCGTGGCTGTCAGCCCGTCCGTACATTCTGGCAAACAGACATTGCTGCAGGATCACAAACAGTACCGTTGCGATCACTTGTTGTACATCAATTTCCTTCAGGCTTCTGCAATGATTTACTACTGCGAATTGCCCGTTTCCCGGCAGACACAATAAAAAGAATGTCCATAACAGGCACCACCACCATACATAATTATACACATAGCTGCTCTTTGCATCCATGTATGCTGCCGCCAGCAATCCTCCGGCCAGCAGACCCAATAACACTTCTTCCGCTCCCGTATACAGAATCCGGTTTTCTCCCGGGATTATCTGCATTCTTCTCTCCAGCTCACATATTGCAACGATGATCCCGGCATTTCCCAAGGCCAGGCTGCCAAGGATTCCCGATTCCTTTTTCCCGCAGTATCCGATTCCCTGAAATGAGCCTATATGCAGCAACCAGACAGCACTGCCGTAAACCATCCCACCCAGAAAACTCATCCATAGTATTCCTTCCCAGAGTGCCATCCTCTGCCAAACCTCCTTATCGCAGACGCGTACGCAATTCATCCAGCACAGTACCCGACACTCCGATCACACTGATCGTCGGGTGATCCTCGAGTTTCTTATCTCCTTTGTAAGCCCGCACCACGATCTCCAGTTTTTGATTTTCGGGCGTATACAGAGGTACCGCAAACTGCAATTCTTCCGTAATTCTGTAGCCCGGATTTTCTTCGTAATCATATGTTTTGTTTAGTTCGGGATCCAGAGCAGTCATACACTCCGGGAAAATGACTTCCACACGGTCCGCATACCCCCACGTTGTAAACGTGAGGATTCCGCTCTCTCCGCATTTAAAAACCGGATCTTTGGGTGTCAGTACACGTTCCACACTGCTTTCCAGTGCGAATTCTGTGGTTCCGTAAATGCAGCTGTTCTCATTTCCCACGTTGTCAACAGCATACCCAAGCACTGTCAAATCTCCACTGAATAATGGATCATCTCTGGTAATTGTAATCGTGATATACCCATCCTCTGCCGGGATATATGTTTTTGAAACGGCATTATCAGTATTATTGATCTTAATATAAAATTTCCGTATGCCGCTTATAAAGTCTTCCGCCTTTACACGAAGGGTGATCTCGCCGTCTCTGCGGTCGATCAGTTCGCGATTTTCCAGAACTTCCATACCGCGGATCACCGGTGCCTCCCCGTCTGCAATTAATACAATTTTATTCTTTTCATCCTCCGAGTGTACCGAATACACTTTCTCTGTTCCTATGTCTGCTCCCGCCGCCGGGATCACCTGTATCCTCTGCCCTGACAGTTCTCTGTCAATCACAAACTTCTGAACCCCTGTCAGTTCTTTGTTCCGGTCAGATCTTATTGTATAAGAGTACGGATACTGCCGCAGCACCGTACTTCCCTCTGTCGCGTAGGACAATCCGGAAGCATCCGTGCGAAGCGTTCCGTTCGTGATCTCTGCCGAAGGAGTATGTATCCGGTTTTTTGCCCGGCTGCCATCCGGTATCACTGTCTCATAAATCGTTTCATTGAGCTGATAGTCTTCTCTTGCCGGGCCTTCCATATAGGATGCGTTTCTTAATGTAAACGGAGTTTTTCCATCTGCCCGGATATACCACGTTTTATCTGCCGCTTTGTATATATTCTCCGCATCTTCATCTATTGACAGCTGTCTTGTATATATTTTCCATAAGACATTTCCTTCTTCTATACGTATATGAGTGGTTTTTCCGACATTTCCCGCCACATCCACTGCCGCGACATGCAGATATTGTACCGTTCCGGCCGTAATCACATCTATCCATGGATTCTGTACGTAATTTGCCTTCTCTGTGACCACCGTACCTTCATTTTGATCTACCAGCCAGTAGTAACCCTTTACTCCACTGACCAGCGTATTTTTTGTGATGTTGGAATCGCACAGTTTCGAAGTGCTTCCCGACAGATAGGATTCTACTTTATGATAATAATCAGTTCCTTTGTCTTCCGGTTTTGTCCATGTGATCCGGATTTTCTGACTTCCCAAGGCTTCTATTATAATCTTGTCGGATATTTTCTCCGGGGCGGCCTGATCCGCCGCAATGACCCCATCTAGGCTCAGTGTATCCTGAAAGCCCATATTTTTTGAATGGATTCCGATATATCCGTTTCCGCTGCGCACACCGCTTTTCTCTTCATACCGGTATGCCCCGGCCGTGTTAATATAATTGCTGCCGCCATAAGCCGGCATACTGGCAGCAGGCTGTGTCACAGCCCAATACCCCTGTGCAAATACCGTTCCTCCATTACAGAACGGATCATCGAATCCGACCCAGCTTTGCCCGATTCCTGTTTCCGACAGACGGACTCTTACTTCATTACCGTTTGCAGAATCCAAGGCAATTCTCCATCCGTCCAGCGGCCACCACTTTTCCCCATTTACCATGGCATAGCTGTCTGCTGATACATTCTCCTGCCATTTTCCATTGACCTGATAGTATCGTTCCCGGTCCGGCTTTTCAATTCCGTATAAATAACCTCCCACCGAGTCTCTCCAATCAGGACCGTAAGCGTTCGGTCCGTGCAGAGTTATATACTGCCATGTATTAGCAAGTCCCACATCTTTAAAATATCTTAATTTTAATTCTCTGATCTCCTGTTTATATGTACCGGCGGTTCCCCCCTGATAACCGGCGCCTCCTCCTGCCATACCGGACTGCCCGTTGTTTTCGCGGACCACGCTGTCCAAACTGCCTCCGGCTCCTCCATGTCCCTGCTCATAAGCTCCCCCTCCGCCTCCGGCAATCAGAAGTGTTCCTTTTTGATCCGATGTGACTGATGTCATTCCACCGCCCCTGCCATAGGCAGATGCACTGCCACCGCCATGATAACCGTCCGTTCCTCCCACGGTACAGGTCAGTATTTCCCCCTGCTTCAGCCAGAATGTTCCCGTCACGCTGCCGCCATATCCTCCATGATATGCACCATAGCTTTGTCCCTGTGCTCCCATGGCTTCTATCGTATAAATGCCGGTATAAGGAACCACATATTTTTCCTGTCTTTTCCTATAAATAAAACTCTTATTTATTTCCGTAATACTGTTGATATCTTTTGCACTGTTTACACGGATCCAGGCACCGTCTTCTCTCTTTTGATATACCAGATAGGTTTTGTTGTTTTGATCCGCCTGAGACCATGACAGATCTACTGCACCTCTCCCACCGTCTGCCCTGTAATTATCAACTGCCTGTAGTTTCAGATCGATCCACTGTGCATACAGTGTAATATTTCCTGACGGTATGAATTGCTCACCCGGTACACCTGCCGGAAGCGTAAAGGCGTTGTCATAATACCATCCGCCGAAGGACATGTCTTTCTTACCGGTTGCAGGCAGTATAACAGGATCCGCCTTATAAACCGCTTCTACCGTATCCGTGTTTCCGTCGACGGCAGGAAATCTATAGGTATTATTTGTAATCTGCCCCAGAAACGGCTGGTGTCTCATCCATTCCGTAAAATGTTTCGTTCCTGTAATCGGATCCACTTTTGAACCGCCATTTGTTTCAAAAAATACCGTATATCCGGCAGGCGGTTGGATAAGCTCTTCCCGGATTCTATATTTTGCGGCATACGATTCCGTTATTATGTATCTGTCCATGCCATCGTATGTTCCGCCTGCGGCATCGATTACGAATGTGCCCGTACTTTTGCGCCATTGTGCATACAGAGTGATCTGTCCCTGATCTTCTCCCCAGGTAGTTCTGTCCTGCCAGTCTGCGCTGCAAAGATTATAGATTTCTGCCTTATCCTCGTAAGAAGTTCCCGATCCGTCCGGTCTGGTGTTCCACCCGGCAAACACATAGCCTGTTCTGCTATAACCGTTCTCTGTCAGATGTGTCACCGGTGTGGTCGCCTGTCCCTCATATTCTGCAGCATTGTTGTACATATGATAGCTTACCGGCATCATGCCCGTTATATCATTTCCAACGCTGTTTGGATGATAATTAACAAAATATTGATTTCGGGAAATATTCTTACATTGATGTGGGGAAAATGCCACGCCCTGTTCCAGGTTATGACAAAACGGACAGAGATAGTAATAATTTACCGGCTTCTCTTTCTCCCCAACATCCAGATATTGTATGGATGCTGCTGCCTCCCGGCTCATATAGATATTGGACTGTTCTATCGCTTCTCCGCAATCAGCGCAAAATGCTTTCCATCCCGAATAATAATACTTCATACACTTTTGATTTCTAAAGGGAACTTCATGCCAGGTACTATAAGGATACCCATCATGAATGCACTGTCCCGCACGATGAACTACCTTCCAGAAACCAACGGGTATCTCCCCGTATCTCGCGTATTTATAATAGTGTTCTCCCTTTTCAAGGCTTCGCAAAGAGGGCTCTGTTCCGGTGTATACAGTCGTACTGTCATTTTCCGCATACCATGTATAATTCCGGTCATCGGCGCAGGTGGTAAACGCCTCTCCGTCCGGACTGAACGACACATAAGGACTGTTATATATGGTCTTTTTCTCTTCTGCTTCCGCATAACACGGAAGCATGATCACCATCCCCAACGTCAGCAGCCCGGTCAGACACCCAAGAATGTGTTTTCTTCTTATCATTGGTATCCTCCATTTTACTTTGTTACGGCACTAATAAGAATTGCAGACCTTAACGGCACGCAGCGATCCCTGCGCCAATACCGTATAAAATCCGGCTACATTTTCTTTGTCCAGATAAATATTAACTCTCTGTGCCGGCGTTACAGCGTCATTACCGTCGATTGCTGCCCCACTCTGGTCAAACACTTCCTGGACAAACACATTCTCCCACAGTATCTCTCCGGTATCATTTTCATTTTCGCGGTTCACGCAGTAAATATGAATCCTGTCCCCGGCACGCAGTACTCCTCCCACGACCTGATACAGGTCTTCCGCCCGGAATCCCGCGATCACAGGTTCCTCCATCCGGCCCGTGACTTCTGCCTCTTCCTGTAGCATACCGTCAGTCAGAACGGTTCCTTTTTCTATTCCGTATATTGCAATCTTTCCGGTCGCTTGATCCATAGTTTCCAGTGCTGTTTCCGGCACGATTCTTTTATCGATTTCCGCTATGGCGACATATTGTTCCGCATTCTCCCCGGTGATCATTTTCCCTCTGGGGATTTCCGCTGCCACCACACACACCTGCTGCTTCTCATATTCCGCAAGTGCTTTTTTCTCCGTCTGCAGCAAAAATACAAATACCGCTATTGCAGCCAGAAACGCCGCTATAATACTTCCGTTCCAGATTCTGTTCTTACATTTCAGACTCATCTTCTGTTTCTTCATTTATTTCCTCCTCACTATTGTTACTGACCACATCTACCAGCTTACCTTTCTCTGCGGTTACTGTAATCCCCAGAAAGCCCTCCACAGGATAGCTGATCTCACTGTACACACTGGTTGCCTCTATGATCTGGCCCTTCGGTGTCCTGACTTCTCCGAGGTTTCCCTGCCATTCCTGTATCTGTCCATCGGCATTTCGTTCCCATACCAGGACTCGTCCGCCCGTCACATTATAGATCGTGTAATTCAATATCCGTACCTGTCCGGAAATCAGCTTTTGATTAGCAGCCTCATACCGGTCATCCAGACCAAGGTTCTCCTTTATCGCAGAGCAGTATCTGTCATATGCCTGTACCGGATCCCCGATGAGCACTCTGTGTGTTCTGCCATATTCCCGGACATCAATCACTGCCGACGCCAGATTGGATAATGCCAGGGCGTCCTCCAAATACAATGTCGACGCACTGTACATCGCCAGTTGTAACTGCATGCTCAGTATAATTGCCAGGAATAATATCAGGAACAGCCCAAGTACCCAGGAAGCCTGCCCTTTTTCTGCATTTTTTCGGGCTTTTCTTGTTTTAATTTTTTGCGGTAGATACCCGCTTTTCCCGTATTTCATATTGCTCATCCAGCCTTCCCTGTATCTGTAAAACGATGCGATTGCCATATCCCACCGGTTCCAGTGTACTTCCTTCAAAATCTATCTGTGACACTCCCAACGCTTCCAATTCCGCGGTCAGCCGTACTTTTTCAGGCGCCTCCAGGAATCCAGCCGTCTCCATCTTCAGCAGATATGCTCTTGCCAGCTGTCCGACCGCCGCTTTGGTACTGATCGTCTGTACATTTTCCATATAGCTCAGCATTACTACTGTAAGCGCCAGCGTACATAACCCCACTGCCAGAAGTTCTCCTATATTTCCGGGTTCCTTTTTTCTCTTGATCATATCGTATCCTCGATCCTAATAATCATGGTCTTCTCACACCCGATGCCATCAGGCTGTACATACTATACTCCGGTAAGAATATCCGCTGCTTTCGTCTGCATTGCTGTCACGATCGTCTGTATAAATGTTGTCAGGCTGTCCTTCATTACCACGCATAACAATAAGGCAATAATACACAATCCTACCGTGACAAGAATTCCGTCTATTCCCTGTTCCCGACGCATTGCATGTTCCTTGACTTTTCCCCAGATCTTTTGTAATTTTTTCATTTGCTTTTTCCTCTCTTTCCTTCTGTAGATTTTTTTAAAATTTGGCTACTGCACGGAACATATATCCCACACAGACATATAAAATAATTCCCAGCACCGCTCCCAGCATACCCAGCTGATAAAATGTAATGCTGCGGTCCAGGGCGCTTTTTTGCTGTTGCAGCACTGTCAGCTCCATATCCTTCAGCTGCTCTCCCATGTCTTTCAGCAAGTCCACTGCCTGTCCGGATTCTCCTGCCTGGATCAGCGTGATGCACAGTGCATCTATTTGACGGTTATCGAATTTCTGTTGAAAATCCGACAACGCCGTCACCAGATCCGACTGTATGACAAGATCCCCGGAAAGTTCCATCAGTGCCTGCTGCAATCTCCCCGTTCTCACACTCTGGCAGCATTCCGCCAAAGCATCCGTCACATAGACTCCTGCCCGGATCTGTACTTCCAGTGCCTGATAGATCAGCTGCAGTTCCGGCAGCATACTCCGGTTATCCCGACGGTTCAGGTATAACAGCAGCAATTCCGGCAGATAAAATAAGATCACCGCTGCCAGCAATGCATACCCCCAGCCCACCGTTCCCAGCGCCAGCAATCCTGCAAAGACGATCAGCAACCGTATCAACAGATACTTTACCGGTGTGATCTTTTCCCCATAATGAAATTTTGCTCCATTCCTTCTCAAGTGATTTTCTGTTTTTGTGATCCAGTTTTCGCAGTTCCGGTTCTGCCGGAGCATTCCTGCGATTTCTTCACAGGAATGCAGCACTGTTCTCGGCACTGTTCCTGTTCCCAGCCGAAATACAAAAATGCCGCTCATCACCGCTCCCAATAACTGCGGTATCCACATAATCCTCCAGTTCATCTTAAGTTCCTCCTGTTCTTACCGGTGAAAGCCATATAATTTCCGAAGGAATAAGAAAATAATTCCCACGTAAATCCCAATTGCTATATGCCCCGGCAGCGTACCGTATAAAATGTCCCGGACAGAAATGTCTACCAGCCGGTCCACTGTCAGCAGTGCGAACAGTGACATTGCCATAAGTAATCCCATATTGATACCGGCTTCCCGAAGCATCCCTTTCCGCTCTTCTTCCATACGCAGGTATTCTCTTGCCGATCGTCTGCTGCTGTCTACGAGCATTGTCAGATCTGCCATATAACGGATACTGACCTCCAGATTTCTGGCTAATTGTTTTACCTTTGGATGTTCTATGCGTTCCGCAAGAGACAGAAGCGCCAGCGAGCTGTCTCCCGTTGTCTGTGCCTCGTAAGCACATTCTTCCAGTGCACCCTTTAAAGGTTCCTCCACATATTTACTGACCTGCCCCAGCACCATAGTGATCTCACCGGCCGTAAGACTATAATTTCCGAGAAAGTTCAGGCATTTCAGCAGATTGTCATTGACCGACCTGAGCTCTCCGGCTCTCAGTGTGCTCAGGATCAGGTATTCCGCCCCGCAAAGCAATCCGGTACCCAGCGCCGCCACTGTAAATCTGCCGGTTATTCCCTGCAGCAGACAGAAGACCAGCATCATGCCAAGAAGATTCCCGGCGATCCATTTTTCCGCCGTATACCCGGGAAATCTCCGTCGTATTCCGCAATAACAGAGGAACTCCTCCACCCGGTAGATCAGTGTATTTTTACGCTGTAGTTCCTGTAACCGGTGACGTTTTTCCAGCGCACGCAATCTTGCCGATTGATCCATCCCCTCTCTGGTTTTGCTGAGCAGTATTTTTACCGTCTCCAGCCAGCGGATTCTTCCAAAAAGAAGCAGAAAACCCATAAATATTAAACAAAAGATCCATGCGTATATGATCATAAGTTTCTCCTCTCGTGTAATAATCAAAGCAGTCTCTCATACTCAAGATTCTCTTTCTCTGCATTCCAGCCCAGACAGGAAAATATTTCCTTGACTTTATAATGTTCCATAAACACCAGTGTCTGAAAGCAGTCCATCATTTTCATCAATTCATTGCGGGAATATCTGCTGTCGTACATTGCGTAATCCACTATTTTCTCCGGAGCCCGGTCTGCAGAGGGTGCATGAACCGTAGCTGCGCAGATCTGCCCCGTATACGCGGCATTTAAAAGATATAACGCCTCTCCGCCTTTGACTTCTCCTATAATAAAGAAATCCACATCCATGGTAAGACCGGCAATACTGATATGTTTCAGGTCGTAATTCACACTACTCTCCGCTGTTCCCGGCAAAGAATGTAAAAACATAATGTCCGGATGAAACAGCGTTGTCAGCTCATCTGCCTGCTGCGCCACCAGGATTGCCATATCATCCGGCAACGTCTCCTTCAGTGCATTCAACAGTGTGGTTTTTCCGGAGGAATTGCCGCCGCAGATCAGCGTGGAACCCTGTCGGAACCTCTGGACCAGAAGTTCCGCCGTCTCCCTGCTCATCATTTCTTTTTCCACCAGTTCCGTCATCATCGGAAAGCTTTTAGGTACTTTCCGGATACACAGATACGGTTCGCTGTAGGTATTTACAATAGGCATGGACAGCGTAAACCGGAAAATGAAATCGGGATGACTTTCTGTATCCGTGAATCTCTGTATGGCATTCAGATTAGATATATTTACCTGATTTCTGGTGGCGACATAGTCAATGAACTGCCGGTACTCCTTCTCCGAGGCAAATGCAATTCCCGCATCCATTCTTTTCCCCTCTCTTTTGATACGGATGCAGTCATGACTCACCACGCGGATATCCGAAATACTCCTGTCATCCATCAGCGGCGACAATCTGGAATATCCGAATATGTACTGTTCAAATGTTTTCAGCAGTTCCTTCTTCTTTTTTTCCGGAAAATGATAATACTGATCAATGTGCTTCGCCGCCTCCCGCAAAAAATCTTCTTTTTCAATAGTTCCCTTTTTCACCTGAATCAGAAGCATTTGTTTCTGTGTAATAAAATCTTCTACCAGCCTCTGTAACTCCGCATCCGAGGCTGCTCCCTCCACTTTGTTTTTTCTTTCCTCCATAGTTCCTCCGTTTTTCTTTTTTCGATCTTTTTGGGAATGATGTAATTCTTTTGTAGTGTGATGCTCGGTCGAATATGACCAGATAATAAGACACCCGACTACGACTGCCTGTCGGGTAATATGCAGATTACTCCCTCTGCAAGAGTATGTCAATGGCTCGAAAACTATTTCTGTATTTTCATGATAGTGCCTAACAAAAAACGCATTCTGACAGGTTGTTCTCTTACAATCCCGTCAGAATGCGGTCTGATGCTTTGTCTATTTTGTCTTTGTTTATTTTGTCCTGTCAGGTTAAGACTCCTGACGTAATAACAGCTGATCGAACTCCTCTATCGGCATGGGACGGTAGAAAAGAAAGCCCTGTACATCCGTGCAGCCGCACCCGAGAAGAAACTCTTTTTGTTCTTCCGTCTCTACGCCCTCGATGACAATATGCACACCAAGCTGCTGCAGCATGGCTATCGTATTACGTATGATGATCAGGCTCTTGTCCTTTTCCAGATCCCGGATAAATTCCCTGTCAATCTTGATTTCGTCCAACGTCTGATTCTTCAACATGTTCATCGTGGAATATCCCGTGCCGAAATCATCCATGGATATCAGAAATCCCTGCGCCCGCAGACCTTCCATTCTCTCATACATTCCGTGTTCATCCTCCAGGAAAGCGCTTTCTGTCAACTCCAACGGAACATACTCCGCCGGAACATTATACTCCTCCTTCAGCCGCAGTAAAGTCTCTGTCAGCTGTGTATCATAGGCATGCAGTCTGGATACATTAATGGAAATCGGTACCGGTTTGCGCCCTTGTTTACGAAGTTGTCCAAGATAAGCAAACACCTTTTCCCAAATATATTCATCCACGTTGATCACAAATCCGTTTTTCTCCAATACCGGAATAAATTCTCCCGGTGAGATCAGGCCTTTTTCCGGATGCTGCCAACGCACCAGAGCCTCGCCGCCGATGATCCGCCCGGTGCTCATGTCTACTTTCGGCTGTATGTACAACCGCAGTTCTCCGTTCTCCAGAGCCCCTACGATATCATTCTCCACCTGCCGCTCCCGCATCTGCTGTTTCCGCATTTTTTCATCGAATATCGCATAAGTCTGGTATACTTTTCCCTTGATACTGTTCATGGCCGTGGTAGCACAGTCTTTCAGATAACTGACTGCAGGTTCCCTCTCCGGAGAAATACCGATTCCGAAAGATGGCTGTACTTTATAGGCAAAAGGAAATTCATCAATCTTTTTCTTGATGTTATTGACAATTTTCTCCAGTTCCTTCACTTCTTCATAAGCGGTACACATGCAGAAAATGTCTGCCCTCACATGACAGGCATAAGTATCCGCGCGGTGATCCTCGTACTCCTGAAAGCACTCCGCGATAAATTTCAGCAGCCTGTCCCCCTCATTTCTGCCACAAAATTCATTGACCGCTTTGAACTGGGCAATATCCATGATCACCACACCGTATTTTCTATCCGGCTGTTCCTTGATCATTTCGCCGCACAGGTAAAAAAAGGACTTCATGTTGTGCAGATTCGTCAGTCCTGTCCTGTTATTCTCCACATTGTCCTCAGCCATCTTACGCAGAGAATATAAATATAATTCTTCTTTTCCGGCATCTGTTGTCTGTGGAGACATCTCCACTACTTCGTCTTTTGCTCGCTGATATGCCATAAATGTTCCTCACAAAAAAATATCCTGCCTTGTAGGCTTCGTCCGTACTGTGCATTATCTACGCTTATTATATCTCATTTTAGTAATTTTTTCCACTATACACCGGTTTTTATTGTTTTTTTTGGGGAAAATGATATAATAAGCGCAAGAGAGTCAACATGCATGCATGATTGGCAAACGTTAGAAAACCCAAATCCTACGAAAGGAAGTATGTGATATGTTTTTTCTTTTGGCCGGCGGACTTTTGATTATCCTCCTGGCAGTCGTAATTGCCGTAGTCTCTTCCGTGGTTTCGGCAGTTGCCGCTGCAACCGATGACACAGAAGACTGACCTTCCCGATACGGATTGTCAGTTTTCTTCTCCTCGCCCAATACGTGCCGCAAGATCCTCGAGGTACATCCAACGCTCCATTTTCTCTTCCAGCTGTTTTTCGGCGTCCTCTTTTTCCTTCGTCAATTCGTTCAATTTCACAAAATCACTGGCATAGTTTGCAAAATCGGCTTCTAACTTTGCAATTTTTTCTTCCAGTGCCGCCATTTCACCTTCAATGGATTCATAGTCTTTCTGTTCCTGATAAGTGAACTTTAATTTCCGCTTCTGCCCACTCTTCCAGTTTTTTGCAGTATTTTCTGTTTCCGCACTCTTGGTCTGTGAAGGCGAAATTGCAGCCGTATTTTCCGTTTCGGCCGCTCCTTCTGCTTTTTTGCGATTGACATAATCCGTATAGCCACCCTCGTACTGTATCATCCGGGTATCTTCCAATGCAAAAATCCGTCGGACCACACGATCCAGGAAATACCGGTCATGGGAGACCACGATCACAATTCCGGGAAAGGTATCCAGATAATCTTCCAGCACCTGCAGAGTGGCAATATCCAGATCATTCGTCGGTTCGTCCAGAATCAGAACATTCGGTGCTCCCATCAGGACTTTACATAGCTGCAGTCGTCTGCGTTCACCGCCGGATAATTTTCCCAGCTGTCCGTACTGATCCTCACCGGAAAACAGAAAACGCTCCAGCATTCTGGCCGCCGTGATCTGCCCGTCTTCCGTCGTAATATATTCCGCCACATCCCGGATATAATCAATGACTCTCTGTTCCGGGTGCATCATGGCATCATCGATCTCCTGGGCATAATATCCCAGCTTTACCGTCTGCCCGATCTCGATATGTCCGCTGTCCGGCATCACTTCTCCCAGGATCATCTTCATCAAAGTGGTCTTGCCGCTGCCGTTGGGTCCGATAAATCCGACACGGTCATCCTTGCCGAACAGATAGGTAAAATCCTGAAGCAACACCTTGTCGCCGTAGCTTTTGGACACATGTTCGATCTCCACCGTGGTGCGCCCCAGTCTGGACGCCGCGCTCGTTAATTCCACCTTGCCGTCCGTCACCGGACCCTTGCCATTTTTCAGTTCCTCAAAACGCTGCAATCTGGCTTTTTGTTTCGTGGAACGCGCTCTGGCTCCGCGCTGTACCCAGGCAAGCTCATTACGTAAAATATTCAGACGTTTTTTCTCGCTGGCCTGTGCCATCTCTTCCCTCTGCATCTTCAACTCCAGATATCCGGAATAATTTGCATCATAGGAATAGATTTTCCCATGATCCAGTTCCAGGATCCGGTCCGTTACACTGTCCAGGAAATAACGGTCATGGGTTACCATGATCATGGCGCCTTTTCTGCGGCGCAGCTGATCTTCCAGCCAGTCGGACATGGAATTATCCAGATGGTTCGTCGGCTCATCTAACAGCAGAATCTCTGCCGGAGACAAAAGTACCGATACCAGTGCCAGGCGTTTTCGCTGTCCGCCGGAGAGCTGCCCACAGGGCCGGTCAAACTCTGTAACCCCCAGCTTCGTCAGCATGCTTTTGGCATCCGCCTCAATGGTACCTTCATTTTCTTCGCGTCTGTTTCCACGAAGCACCGCCTCCAGCACGGTCTCTTCCGGTACAAAGAACGGATTCTGCGGAAGATAGCGGACCATGCAGTGATTTGCCTTAATGACAGAACCGTCATCTGCCTCTTCCAATCCTGCAATTATTTTTAAAAGCGTAGATTTGCCGGTACCGTTAATGCCGATGATTCCGGCCTTTTCCCCTTCCTGCAGGAAAAAGGATGCCCCGTCAAAAATCTTGCGGACACCATAACTTTTTGTAATATTGTCAACAGTAAGTATATTCATCTGTAAGACCTCTTATTTTCTTGTTTTTGTTATTTACGATTTTATAACTTTTTGAAGTTTCATGCGCGAAATGACGTTTTTGATGCCTATATTGAATAACAAGTTTGTTTATTCATTGCACATGAAAGATGTGAATGATTATTTTTTTCAAATTGCGCACATTTTTTCGTATGACGCATGTTTTAAATGTAGTATACTATAGATAATCTGTTGATGCCAGTGGGAAATTGCATCCCCTATTAATTGTGACCATTTCAGGAAAGAAGGTTTTCACATGAACTTAAAAGACGCTGCCGCCAATCTGAATCAGGCTCATCCGGAGGATACCCTGCATCCGCTTTTCACTCCCTGGGGAGAAGCTATGTTAAAGGCAGACAAAGAGCAGCCCATTCTCCCGGAATATCCCCGTCCCCAGATGCGCCGGGCGGATTATCATATGTTAAACGGGATTTGGGAATATGCCTTTGTCCCGGCAGATGGCAGTGATCTTTACGAAAATCCCACATGTTTTGCACCGCAAGGACAGATTCGTGTTCCTTTTTCCCCGGAGTCTCTTCTCTCCGGCGTGGGCAGACGTCTGGAACCGGAAGAATACCTGTGGTACCGGCGCAGGATAACCTTCCCTGCGGATGAAATTGCACGAAAAGAACAGCATATGCACTGTATTCTGCATTTTGATGCTGTGGACCAGGAGGCAACAGTCTTCCTCGGAACGGAGCGGTTTGGGACGAAACAACTCGGTACCCACCATGGCGGCTACCTTCCTTTTTCGCTGGATATTACAGAATATATCAACGAAAATCCCGTCTCCCTATATGTAAAAGTCCGTGATCTGACCGACACCGGCTATGCCACGAGAGGAAAGCAGACGCTGACCCGCGGCGGCATGTTCTATACCGCGCAAAGCGGCATCTGGCAGAGTGTGTGGTATGAATGGGTTCCGGAAAATTATGTGATCAATTATACCATTACACCTGATTATGATAAAGCTACGGTGACATTTGTCCTATGTTCTCCGGCACCGTTTTCGCATTTGGATTTCCAGGTATATGCGCCTGCCTGCGACGGTTCTGGCGTCCCGGGAACAGCAAATTCCTCCGTGCAAAACAATATGCCGGTCCGGTTGCGTTTAAAAAGTCGCTCCGAACAACAGGACAAGTTTGGTCTGACGCATACAAAAATTGTGCTTTCTTTTCCCATGAGTGTCACTTACAGTGCATTCAATACCGACGATACCCCTGATCCTGTGAACTTCAAACCCTGGACTCCGGAGCATCCCTGGCTCTACCCCTTCACCGTGACTGCAGATGAAGATTCTGTGGACGGCTATTTTGCCATGCGTTCGTTTACCGTGGAAAAAGACACCAAGGGAATCCTGCGTTTCTGTCTGAATCGCAAACCTTATTTTCTCCATGGGATTCTGGATCAGGGCTACTGGTCTGACGGACTGATGACCGCTCCCTGTGACGAAGCTTTTGTCTATGATATCACCCTTGCAAAAGGTCTGGGGTTCAATATGCTCAGAAAGCATATCAAAATCGAACCTTTGCGCTGGTATTACCACTGCGATAGACTCGGCATGATCGTATGGCAGGACATGGTCAGCGGCGGCAGCACCTATCATATGCCCTGGGTATGCTATATGCCCACGCTGTTCCCCCATATGTCTGCTCACACGAAGGACAATCATTACGAACTGTTTTCCCGTTCTTCAGAACAGGGCAGAAAAGAATGGGAACAGGAATGTCTGGATACGATTGACCACTTATACAATGTACCTTCTATCGCTGTCTGGGTACCTTTTAATGAAGGCTGGGGACAGTTCGATGCTGCCCGCATTGCCAAAATGGTGGCAAAAAAAGACCCCACCCGTCCGATAGACCACGCCAGCGGCTGGTTCGACCAGAAAGGTGGGGATTTCCGCAGTATTCATAATTATTTCCGCCCGTTACAGGTAAAATTGGATGGGAAGCGCGCCTTTGTCATCTCCGAATACGGCGGCTACGCCTGCCATATCGACGGTCACTCCAGCGTCGACCGTGTCTACGGTTATCAGAAATATGACACTCCCGAAGAGATGACTGCTGCCCTGAAAAAATTATTTTCAAAGCAGTTATTCCCTTTGATTTCTCAAGGATTAAGCGGCGCGGTCTACACCCAGCTCTCCGATGTGGAAGAAGAGGTCAACGGTCTGGTGACCTATGACCGGCGCGTTGTCAAGCTGCCTGTGGGGCATCCGTTTGCGGCGCCATCCTCTTTTGCAGCACCTTACTCACATGGAAATAAGCCGGAATCAGGAAAGCATCGGCCATGAGCCATGCAATCGGGCTGCCGAGGCATACGCCCGTAAATCCGATCACCGGCACCAGTCCGAAACCTGCCAGGGATCTGGCGATCATCTCGAACACACCTGCCAGAATGGCAAACTTTGGGAATCCCATGCCCTGGATCAGGAAGCGTACAATATTCACTAATGCCAAAGGAATATAAAATGCGGTATTCCATAGCAGGAATGCACGTACATTCGCAATAATCTCTGCTTCGCCGCCATCCACGAACAGCTGTGCCAGCGGTCCGCCGAAAAATACAGCAATCAGGAATGCAATCACGGAATAGCCTACTCCCAACGTTACGCAGGCTTTCAATCCCTTGCCGAGACGGTCTAATTTTCCGGCACCCACGTTCTGTCCGCCGTAAGTAGCCATAGTAGAGCCCATGGCATCGAAGGGACAGGCTAAGAAGTTGCCGATCTTACCGCCTGCCGTCATGGCTGCGACTGCCGCAGAACCCAGCGTATTGGCTGCTGTCTGCAGGATAACGCTGCCGATTGCGGTAATGGAATACTGCAATCCCATAGGTACTCCCATACCGCACAGCACCATCATCATATGTCCGTCCGGTTTCCATTCTTCCCTGCGAATCCGCAGAATCTCGAACTTTTTCACCATATAAATCAGGCATGCCACACCGGATACTCCCTGAGAGATGACCGTAGCCCAGGCAGCTCCTGCCACGCCCATGTGCAGGGAAATGATAAAATACAGATCCAGCACAATATTGATCACGGAAGACAGTACCAGGAATACCACCGGCGTCTTGCTGTCACCGGTGGCACGGATCACGCCTGCCACGATATTATACAGATACACTGTCGGGATACCGATGAAAATAATAAAAATATAATTGTAGGCGCCGTCAATGATGTTAGCCGGAGTCTTCATCCATACCAGAATATCACGGCACAATATCGCCGTCACAACAGTCATAACTATAGAAAATGCCAGTCCCAGCCAGACACAGTTCGCCACATATTTGCGCATACCTGTATAATCTCCGGCACCGAATTTATGTGAAACCGGAATTGCAAACCCGTTGCACACACCCATGCAGAAACCAATCACCAGAAAGTTGATGGAACCGGTAGAACCTACCGCTGCCAGGTCGTCTACTCCCAGAAACCGTCCTACGATCATCGTATCCACCAGATTGTAAAACTGTTGGAACAGAAAACCGAACAGTAACGGTACCGCAAAACTGATGATAAGCCTCATGGGGCTTCCTTTTGTCAGATCTTTCGTCATGGTAATAACCTCTCCATTTTTCAAATCAACCGCAAGCACTGAATTTATCAGTGTTTCCTGTTATTTCTATCGTTGAGAGTATAT
>CAKRRU010000013.1 GCA_934394515.1 uncultured Acetatifactor sp. | reverse complement strand
GACTGACCAGAGTCGCAGCTACCGAGTGGGGTCCCGATGGCATCAATGTCAATGTCGTATGTCCTCTGGCATGGACCGCACAGCTGGAAAAATTCGAACAGGCTTATCCCGATGCTTTCAAGGCAAATGTCAAGATGCCTCCCATGGGACATTACGGTGATGTGGAAAAGGAGATCGGCCGCGTCTGCGTACAGCTGGCATCTCCCGACTTCAAGTATATGAGCGGTGAGACATTGACCTTGGAAGGTGCTATGGGACAGAGACCGTAATAAAATGTTTCATGGATGATTTGAAATAAGACTTGAAAGATCGAAAGAAAGACATTATAATTAATTGGTAAGTTGAAAATAAACCTACTTGTACTGGCCAAGTGACAAGGTAGGTTTATTTTTTTGCCCAAAACGGGACATTTCCGCAATGTCTGCCGTCTAATGTTCATAAGACGTATACTTATAGGAGAAAGGAACGGGAGTACATGGGAGAGATAGAACAATTGGTGCGCAGGGCAAAAAAACGGGATCCGGATGCTTTTACAGAGCTGATGCAGCTTCATGAGAAGAACATGTACCGGACAGCCAGTGCCATCCTTGCGCAGGATGCGGATATTGCGGATGCCATACAGGAGACCATTCTCACTTGTTGGGAAAAAATCGATACGTTACAGAAAAACCGGTATTTTAAGACATGGATGATCCGTATCCTAATCAATAAATGTAAAGACATTTTACGTTCCGGGAGGCGTGTCGTATGTGTGGAGGAATTTCCGGAACAGGAAGCAAAGAATACCGTGGAGACAGAAGCTAATCTGGAATGGAAGGAAGCCCTAAGAGGACTGGACGAAAAATATCGTCTGATCGTGGTACTGTTCTATGCGGAAGGGTTGCGGACGGCAGAGATCGGGAAGCTTTTGAAACTGCCGGACAGTACGGTGCGCACGAGGCTTGCCAGAGGGCGGGAGCAGATGGCGAAATATTATGCAGGGACAGAGGAGGGAGGCAGAAGATGAGGCAGAAACAGGTAAAGCAAGATTTATGGATAGAGAAACAGCTTGTAACAGAAATGCTGAGACAGGCAAAGGAGATAGAGATTCCACAGATTGTGTTGGAGCGGGCAGATGCTTCTTATGCGCAGATCCGGCATCAGGCATCGCAGGAAAAATGTATGGCGGTCGTAGCAAATAGGAACGGATGCCGACAGGGGCAGGCTCCCGGAAAATTTTTGGACAGAAGAAGCAGGAAAATCTGGCAGACCACGGGCAAGAGATTCCCCCGGGCAGCAGGCATCCTGTTAGCTGTGGTGATACTTTCTGTCACAGCAGTATCCGCCACCGCCGCCGGAATCATGGGATACCGCCGCTATCTGGCAGAGCGCATGACTGACATCGGGACGGAAGAATTGGGACACTTGGAGATGGTGGCAGGACAAGGCAGTGTTCAGGCGGAATTTAACAGAGAACTGACGGCAAGAGAACAGAGTGTATATGAGCAGCTGGCCCGGGAATATGAAGAGGATGGCAAATATCCCGCGGGACAGCTTCATGAATTAGCCGAAGAAGAGAACTATTCCGGCACAGGTGTAGCCGTTCGGAGCACCCCCGGGGAAGAATACGGCTGTCTCATCTATCTGCCGAGTACCACTGTTACCGAAGAGGAATGGCTGGAAGTCATCGAATATGTGCATAAGCTGGATTACAGCATACAGGAGAAAATATGGCAGCAGAAATATTCCGAGATGTCCTATTTTGATCGTTATGAACAGATGTCGGATGCGGAAATCGATGAACTGTATGCAATGCTTTCTTCCGCGCCGGTGGATCTCTGGGGAGTGGACAGCCGTGACCTGACACCGGAGGAACAGATCCGTTATGAAGAGTGGACGGAAAAGTACGAACAGGAAAATGCCTATACAGAGACAACCATTACAGTGATCACATTCCCAGAAGAATATGACGGACAGGAACTTGCTTACTGTATTGCAGACGCACAGTTTTACTACCCGGAGCGTGCCCTGACAGATGATGAACTGTTGCAGCTGATCGATCTGGAACACAAAAACCTGTATATTTATGAGCGGATCCAGCGGGAGATCGACCGGGGAGAACGGGCAGGCTGGCCGGAAATATATGATATCCAGCGGTAATTTTTGATAGAAGATATGCTTGACAATGGAGACCACATGATGTAGTCTGTAATTAGACCACAACATGTGGTCTCTCTACTTTTGCAAAAGTAAATGTGAAATATCAGAAATTGATGTCATCAGGAAAACAGTAATAGGAGGAAACAACATGGCAGAGATTCAGTTAGGTGTGGTCGAGGCGCGGTATGCGGATATAATCTGGGAGCATGAACCGGTGTCTTCTTCGGAGTTGGTGAAGCTGACGGAGGAAGCATTTCACTGGAAGCGCACCACGGCGCATAATGTGCTGCGCAGACTGTGCGATAAGGGACTGTTTCGCAATGACAACGGAACGGTGACTTCCCTGATCTCCAGGGATGAGTTCTATGCGATGCAGAGCAGACAGTTTGTGGAAGACACCTTTGAGGGGTCATTGCCTGCGTTCCTTGCCGCATTTACGAAAGATCGTGCGCTGACTGCAGAAGAAGCTGTGAAGATCCGTAGGATGATCGATGAGGCAGAAGGGGGAAAAGAATGAGCCGCATATTTTCGGGTGTATTACAGATGAGTATTGCCGCAGCATGGATGATCCCTGTCGTAATGGTGCTCAGACTCTTGCTGAAACGGGCACCGAAGTGGGTGAATCTTGTGCTGTGGGGGCTTGTGGGACTGCGGCTGGTGTGCCCTTTTGTGCCGGAGAACCGGTTCAGCCTGATGCCGAAGCTTCCGATACTGTCGGGCTATTTGTACGGAAATATGATAGAAAATTCGGTAGGGAATGCGCTCCGGGCTGATACGCTGCCAAGCGGAACTAATTTTTCCGACAATATTTCCCAGGCAGCGTTAGACGGTAGTATGAGCGCAGCCGGATCCGGTGTGGTCGGAGTTTTTGGAATTACCGGAAGCGGAATGGGAGCATTTGGAACAGGAGCATGGAGGATAACGGAACGGCTATTATCTGCATTCACGATTCTCTGGCTGGTCGGTGTGATCCTTTTTGCAGGTTATGCGGTATGCAGTTACGTCAGAGTACGAAGACAGGTAGCGGAAGCTATGTGGCTGCGGGAGAACCTGTGGATCTGTGATGAGGTAAAATCTCCTTTTATCCTGGGACTGCATAAGCCGAAGATCTATCTGTCCTCCAGTATGGATGAAGCGCAGTACCCTTACGTCATCGCTCATGAGCAGGCGCATCTGAAACGGGGCGACCAGTGGTGGAAGCCGCTTGGATTTCTGATCTTAGCGATTCATTGGTTCAATCCTTTTGTCTGGGCAGCGTACATCCTGTTCTGCAACGATCTGGAACTGGCATGCGATGAGAGCGCGGTGAAGAAGCTGAATCCTCAGGAGCGAAAAGACTATTCCTATGCGCTGCTTTCCTGTAGTATGCAAAGGCGGCTGGTGACGGTATGCCCGTTGGCCTTTGGAGAAGTTGGGGTGAAAAAGAGAGTGAAAGAGATATTGAATTATAAGAAGCCGACCTTTTGGGTGGTGCTTGCCGCGGTGGCGGTCTGTGTGATCGTAGCGGTATGTTTTCTGACGAATCCAAAGCAGGGGACGACAACCACAATCCTGCTGACGAATGAGACCGGAAAGAGCGAAAACGGTGTGGATGCCGGGAATGTCGCAAGCGCAGACGAAGTCAATGCACAACAGGAGACGGACACCGCATTGCAGGAGGCGCTGGATAAACAGAGAGAACAGGCAGAGGCGGTGAAGGAAGCAAGTGCGGCAGAGCAGGAGAAACAGGCAGCGGAGAATCCTGCCGGCTGGGTTCCGATGCAACAGAATGGTAATACTACTGCATGGATGAATATGCAGGACGGTGCAACCGCCGGTTTTGTAACGGGAAAGGGAGATGCAGCGTATGCGCAGGTAAAGCTTGGTGATACGACTCTGTTGTTATTGTCGGACGGGATTTATCAGGACGGAGAGCATACCTATGCCATGTACTGTGATGTCTACGGCGTCGGAGAGGATGGAACACCGGTGCAGATCGGCGAGCTCCTAAGTGAGGGAACCGCATATCCGATCTGCGTCGGAATGTCTGGGTTCTACGTGACCTCCGGACACAGCATCGAAGTGTACAACCTTGATACTGCGACCGGACAGCTGGTACTGACCGGTTCCAATACAGAAAACTTTGACGAGAACGGCAATGAAACCTATTATCGTCTGGACAGCCGGGGACAGAGTGTGGAAAGTACTGAGGAGGAGTATCTGCAGGCATGGGATGCGTATGGAAAAGATGCGCAGCCGATAGAATTCACAACACAGCAGTAGGAAAGGATTTTGCCTCTTGACAAAAAAATGAAATGTGTTTATATTCATAACAGTGTTATATAACACTGTTATGAATATTTTTTTGGAGGAAAAAGTGACAAAACCAATCGAAGGAGTTTCAGAGAGAATTCTAGCCTGTGCCAGAGAAGAATTCCTGGAGAAAGGGTATTCCGAAGCGTCGCTTCGTACGATCGCAGCCAAGGCAGACACTACCACCGGATCCATCTATTCCCGGTTCGGGGACAAGGAAGGGTTGTTTTGCGCCATCGTGGAACCGGCGGCGGAAGGGCTGACGCAGATCTTTTTTAAGACCCAGGAGGCGTTTCATGCCAGGGAGGCAGAAGAACAGCCGAAGGTGATGGAGACCTACGTGATGGACGGTATGGATGAAATGCTGGATTATGTCTATGATCGATTTGATGATTTCCGGTTACTGCTGGATGCCTCTTACGGTACCAAGTATCAGGATTTCGTGGAGCATCTGGTGGACATTGAGACGGAGTATACTTACAAATATATGGAAGCTACGAAATTCCTACAGGAAGGCAGCATGATCACTGAGGAGTTCATACATATCATGGCAAGAGCCATGTTTGACAGCATGTTTGAAGTCGTCAGACATCGCATGGACAGGGATACCGCCAGAAAATATCTGCATATGCTGGAGAAGTATCACTACGGCGGATGGGGAGCCATCATCAAGCTGGGGTGAATCATAAGATAAGACTGCTATGGAAGATTACGGTAGCAGTCTATCTTAAAAACCAACGGTTAGCTAAAACTAATTCTCAATAAGCAGTGTTATATATAAAAAACAATAGAGCACAAAAATATCCGGAAAAGAGAACGATGAAAATCCGGACGAAATGAAAAGAAATTTTAGAAATTAAGGAATCACATTAAATCAAAGGGAAAGAGGGAAAGATCACATGAAAAAAGAAAGCTCTATGCAGAAGCTGTTCGCTTATGCGGGCAACTACAAGTACCTGACCATCGCGTCATGGATTCTGTCTGCGGTCAGTGCCCTGATCGCATTACTGCCGTTTTATGATATCTGGCGGATCATGCAGGAAGTCGTACTGGCGGCACCGGATTACAGCAAAGCGCAGAATCTGTCCGGCTTGGGCTGGCAGGCGGTGGGATTTGCACTGTTATCCATGTTCATCTATATCTGCGGACTGCTGTGTTCCCATATTGCCGCATTCCATGTACAGGCCAATATGCGAAGCACCCTGATGCGGCACATTCTGACGCTTCCGATGGGTTTCATGGACAGTGAAGGCAGCGGCAAGATCCGCAAGATCGTCAACGAATCCACTGCGGCCACGGAGACCTACCTGGCACATCAACTGCCGGATAAAGCAGGAGCAGTGGCAACGCCTGTGGGACTGTTGCTTTTGCTGGTAGTATTTGACTGGAAACTGGGCTTATTAAGTCTGGTGCCTGTAGTATTTGCATTTCTCATCATGGGGGCCATGACCGGTCAGCGTATGAAAGACAAGATGGAAGAGTACCAGAATGCGCTGGAAGAAATGTCCAGCGAGGCGGTGGAGTACGTTCGCGGTATCCCGGTGGTCAAGACCTTCGGACAGTCGGTCTTTTCCTTCAAGCGTTTCCAGACTTCGATTAAGAAATATGAAAAATGGACCATCGCATATACGAAAGATCTGATGTGGCCCATGGTCGGTTTCACCACATTGATCAATGCCATCTTTGCCATACTTATCGGTGCGGCCTATTGGTTCGGCGGAGCAAGCGGCGATCCGGAAGTACTGATCAATCTGCTGTTTTACATCATCATTACCCCCGTGCTGACTGTGACCCTCGGTAAGATCATGTACGGCGGCGAGAATCAGATGATCGTGGAGGATGCTCTGAAGAGAACGGAAGGCATCTTAAACAGAAAACCTCTGCCGGAGGCAACGACGAAGCAGGAGATTCCGGAATATTCCGTTGCGTTGCAGAACGTATCCTTCCGTTATGAAAATGCCGAGCGCGATGCCCTGCATCAGATCAATCTGGATATCAAAGAAGGAGAGCATGTCGCTTTCGTAGGGCCTTCCGGCGGCGGTAAGACGACGCTAGCCAGTCTGATCGCCCGTTTCTATGATGTCACCGAAGGGAAGATCAGCATCGGCGGCGTGGATGTAAAGGATATTCCTTCCGCACAGCTGATGGATATGGTATCTTTCGTGTTCCAGGACAGCAAACTGTTGAAAATGTCGATCTATGATAACGTCCGCATGGGGAAAAAAGATGCCACCAGAGAAGAAGTCATGGAGGCTCTGAAAAATGCCCAGTGTGAGGATATCATTGCAAAACTGCCGGATGGTGTGGATACCGTCATCGGAAGTCAGGGTACTTATGTATCCGGAGGTGAGGCACAGCGCCTGTCCATTGCCAGAGCAATGCTGAAAAACGCACCGATCCTGATCCTTGACGAGGCAACCGCTTTTGCCGATCTCGATAATGAAGCCAAAGTGCAGAAAGCATTCACCGGACTTTCCAAGGGCAAGACCGTGATCATGATCGCACACAGATTGTCTTCCGTAGTGGATGCAGACCGGATCTGCGTACTGAAAAACGGCGAGATCGCAGAACAGGGAACACATGAAGAACTACTTGCACAGAACGGACTGTATGCCCATATGTGGGAAGAATACAACAAGTCCGTGAGCTGGAAGGTCGGCGCTTAAGGGGGCTGATAGTTTAAAGTTTTGCAGGCTTTGAATAACGTAGAACAATCAGAAGAAAAGAGTTATGCAGAGGTTTTTACGAAGCAGAGTTTGCAATGTGTATTTAATACGAGGCGGGAGAAGTGTGAAAAATATGCTTGATAGTAAATTTTTTCACAAGCCATATAAATATGGCTTTGGCTATATTGTGGTGCCTGCGGAATGGAGATTAGAATGAGTATTTTACAGGAAAAATTGCAACATAGATACGCACTTTCGGAAAAAGGTGCACAAGATATGATGAAAGCATTCGTATCCGTTACGATTTCAGATCTGGTATTGATGTTCCCGGTGTGGATGTTATATTTTCTGGTGAGAGACTATCTGCAGGGGACGATGGCAGGCAGGGGTGTATTCTACCTGATCGGGTGTCTCTTGTGTCTGGCATTGATCGCCATTACTACATTGATCCAGTATCGTGCCACATTCCTGGCAACTTATGTGGAGAGCGGTGTGCGGAGAATCGCCCTGGCGGAACAGCTGCGCAAGATTCCGTTGTCCTTTTTCGGGAAAAAGGACCTGTCTGATCTGACCAGCGCCATTATGTCGGACTGTGCCACCATGGAGACAGCCTCTTCCCATTATGTACCGGAGCTGGTAGGTTCCATTATTTCCACGACATTGATTGCCATTGGTACCTTTTTTCTGAACTGGAAAATGGCAATCGCAGCGCTGTGGGTGCTTCCGGTATCTTTTCTCATTGTAGGCTGTTCGAGAAAAGTGCAGAAGAGCCTGAGCAAAAAACAGATGAAGTTAAAAATGGACTGCGCGGACGGCATTCAGGAATGTCTGGAGACGGTGAGAGACCTCAGAGCCAACAATGCACAGGCAGAATATATGGAAGGTCTGGAGGGCAAGATCCGTGCGGTGGAGAAGCATGCGCTGACGACGGAGCTTGGAACCGCTGTGTTTGTCGGCGGTGCACAGATGATCTTAAAGTTGGGAATCGCAACCGTGGCATTGACCGGAGGCATCCTGTTGGTCAAAGGTGAGATCGATGTATTGACGTTTTTCGTATTTTTACTGTTGGTGTCCAGAATGTATGATCCTCTGCAGGTGGCGCTGCAGAATCTTGCAGCCATTATCAGTACCGGTGTGCAGAGCGAGCGACTGGACGAGATTCTGTCTGCGAAGATTCAGACCAGTGCGGATACCATGGATCCGGCAGGCTATGATATCGAATTTTCTCATGTGGGATTCTCTTATGACAGTCAGGATATGGTTCTGAAAGATGTGACTTTTACGGCAAAACAGGGAGAAGTGACTGCCCTGATCGGACCTTCCGGCGGTGGCAAGACCACTGTATCGAGACTGGCTTCCCGGTTCTGGGATATTGAAAAGGGTAAGATCACGGTAGGCGGTATGGATATCTCCACGATTGATCCGGAGACGTTGATGTCCCTGTATGCCATCGTATTTCAGGACGTGACGCTGTTCAACAATACAATCATGGAAAATATCCGTATCGGTAAGCAGAATGCCACGGACGAAGAAGTACTGGCAGCTGCAAAGCTGGCGCATTGTGATGAGTTCGCGGAAAAACTGCCAAACGGCTGGCAGACTATGATCGGCGAGAACGGCTCGGAACTGTCCGGCGGTGAGAGACAGCGCATCTCCATAGCCAGAGCATTCCTGAAGGATGCGCCCATTATCCTGTTGGATGAAGCGACGGCTTCCCTGGATGTGGATAACGAGACGCTGATTCAGGAATCCTTGTCTAAACTGATCCGCAACAAGACGGTCATGATCATTGCACACCGCATGCGTACCGTGGCGGATGCGGACAAGATCGTCGTATTGAAAGACGGTGTGGTGGCAGAGCAGGGAACACCCACAGAACTCGAAGCCGCGAACGGCATTTACAGCCACATGAAGGCAACCCAGATGGAAGCCGTAGGGTGGAAGCTGTAGAAATTCACCTATAAATTTCAAAGCAAAAATACCGCTTGTGCATGACTTTAGAGTGTGCAAGCGGTATTTTACTGTCTACACAGCCTTTTCCTGCTCTTCCTGTATCTCAGGGAACACAGACAGTATCGGTTTTACATTTTCCTTCTTAATAATACGAGCCACATAGTTTCTGGTAATCTTGACCACTACGGGCGACAATGCAATGACACCGATCAGGTTGGGAATTGCCATCAGTCCATTGAAGGTATCCGACAGATCCCAGGCAAGGCCCAGATTCATGGTGCAGCCGATGAAAATCATCAGTACGAAAGCTACTTTGTAGATGATGGTTGATTTGGTGCCGAATAAATATTCCCAGGCTTTGGAACCGTAATGACTCCAGCCAAGAACCGTAGAAAATGCAAACAGCAGGATCGCAATCGCAATAAAAGCGGGACCGAAGGTGCCGAATACCGTTGCAAATGCCTGCCCTACCAGAGCAGAACCGGAAGCGTCGACGAGCACGGCACCGGTATCCAGATCGATCAGCCCGGAGGACAGCACGGCGAAAGCGGTCAGTGTACACACGACCATGGTGTCTGCAAATACTTCAAAGATGCCCCACATTCCCTGCCGAACCGGCTCTTTTACATTAGAACTGGAATGCACCATGACAGAGGAACCGAGGCCGGCTTCATTAGAGAAGACGCCGCGCTTCATGCCCCAGGTCAGCGCCAGCTTCACTCCGGAACCCACGATACCGCCGCCTACGGCTTTCAGACCGAAAGCACCCTTGAAAATAGCGGTAAATACAGCACCGACATGATTGATATTGGCAAAAAAGATCACGAGAGCACCGAGGACATAAGCAATTGCCATAAAAGGCACCAGCTTTTCTGTTACGGAAGCAATCCTTTTTAATCCGCCGACGATCACGAGCGCACCTACGAGTACCAGTACAATACCGGTCACGGTCGCCGGAATCGAAAAGGCGGAAGTCATATTCGCGGCGATGGAGTTCACCTGACTCATGTTGCCGATACCGAAGGAAGCTAACAGACAGAAAGCGGAAAACAGCGTTGCCAGTACGGCGCCGATCTGCCTGCAGCCTTTATAGGAGCCGAGACCGTCCTTCAGATAATACATGGCACCGCCGCTCCATTCTCCTTTGGAATTCCTGCGGCGATAGTAGATGCCCAGTACATTCTCGGAATAGTTTGTCATCATACCGAAAAAGGCTACGACCCACATCCAGAAGATCGCGCCGGGGCCGCCGGCCACCAGAGCACTTGCCACACCTACGATATTACCGGTACCGATCGTAGCTGCCAGCGCAGTGCACAGGGACTGGAACTGGGAGATGGACTGATCTCCGGCTTCCGTATGCTTCGTCACATGTTTGTCGTTGAAGATACCGCCGACCGTATTTTTGAACCAGTGTCCGATATGGGATAACTGGAAAAACTTTGTCAGAACGGTCATCAGGATACCGGTACCCACCAAAAGTACCAGCATGGGAACGCCCCACACAAACCCGTTGACGGCACTGTTCACATTTGTAATGAGCTCTACCATAACATTCTCCTCCTTTTGTCGTATCAGGCAAAAGAAAAAGCGCGAACATCCGAAGATGTCCACGCTGACATTGCTACCTGATTCTTGTTAAATTTGTTTCTCATAGTATAACATACGGTTTTCTGTCATGCAATCAAAAATTTTTGACTATGCAGTCGAGCGTTGCAATTGTAATTTTTACAAGACCATAAAGATTCTCCCCATGTGTGTCGATACTATTATATAGGAAAATACAGATACCATGGATGGAGAACAAGCTACGGATGGCTGCCTTAGGAGAAGGCGACCATCCGTTTTATGCTGGGGCAGGAATCGCTGTCCGGAGAGGGAGATTATGGCAGTAACAGGAATCGGCTATGGAAGGTCTTTTGTGTATGAGACACAGAAGAGGGTGAATGAGGGAACTTTACAGAGTGTGGCAGATACGGAACCGCGTTTTGCGGAGAGCCTGAAGGAATCTGCAAAGGAAGAAGACAAGACATTTGCTCCGGTGACGCGTGGCGTGCGGCTGAATCGTCGTATCGAAGGCAAAGACAAAGTGCCGTATGGAGAGATGGCGGAGGACGGCGTTATTGAATATCAAGGTGTGGTATTTGTCTGTGATTATGATCATAACCGCCTGACATTGGGAGATACTTCGAATGAGAAAAACTGTATCAACATTCCGCTGTCCGGCGGTGGAAGTCTGCTGGTGAACCGGAACAACATCGATGCCCTGTCCAAGGCTATCGGGATGTTCAGCCCGGAGGATGTGAACCTGATCCTGCGTGCCCTGGCCCGGGATAAGAAGATCCGGGAGATGGAGAAGGAACTGGATGATATGGAGAACGGTGATTCTGTAGAGAATAATGCAGACACAGATAGCAGTGAGAGTGCAAATGGTATCGAAGAATCATCGAAGTCAAGAGAGACGGAAAGAGCATCGGGAAAGGATGCTGTTGAAACCACTGGAGAGCCGGAACAGGAAGAGTTAAGTCTCAAGGAGCAGATCCGCGAGAAAATGCAGGAGATTTACGACAAACTTCAAAACGGCGATACAGAGACGAAATTCCAAATCGGCAATCAGGAATTCACCATCAAAGAGTGGGACAATTTCCTGGAGAAATTCGACAGCGTCCAGGATGCCATCCGGGCAGCACTGGAAGAGAAGATCGAAAAACAGACCGAAGAGCGCTTAGAAGAGGAAAACATAGAGGAGACTTCTGAAAAGAAGCCGGATGTCAGTCCGGATTTTTACGATATTCCCGAGGAGATTTTCCGTAAACTTTTTTAAACAGATCCTTAAAATAATTGCTGTCATTGAAGCCGTATTCCAATGCAATGTCGGTGATGGAACTATTCGTGGTGAGAAGTGCCGTCTGTGAGTGTTTTAACCGCACGAAGTTTAAGTATTCCTTGAATCCCATGCCGGTGATCAGCTTGAACTTTTTGCTGAAGTAGGTAGGACTTAGGGAAGCCACGGATGATACCTCCTCCAGTGTCAGAGGGTTGCGGAAATTGTTGTAAATATATTTGGTGGCGAGCAGAATATCCGCATCCCGGGAATTCAGCAGATCCGGCTCCTTTTCGTTCATGACGGAATGACGCATCAGCATTAACAGCAGCTCTTCCAGATAGCAGCGCTCAAAATGCTCGGAATATTGGTCAAAACGGGAATTCTCCGTGAGCATCCGTGTCAGCAGAGAGTGCAGGGCATCCTGATATACCGCAGGGATACTGCCCATGAAGGAATGGAGTTTTCCGCTGGTATCTTCCCGGTTATTTGTTGCAGGAGTGATACTGTTGGAAGAAAATGTATTGTAAGTTGCAGGCATATTAAGAGCGGAATGCCCATTCGGTGCTGGAGATTCGGAAGAATCGGCTGTAGCAGGAAAACTCGATAAATGCAGATAGTCCTCCTTAAAATAGATCATAACGATCTCGCAGACTTCACCGGCGGAATACAGAGAGTGATGCAGTTCGCCCGGAGCAATAAATACCAGATCCCCGGCTTCCAACTGATAGACGGTGTCCTTTAACAGGAAACGGCAGCTCCCAGACCACAGATAGAAAATTTCATAAAAATTGTGATAATGATCCGGCTGCAGGGGAGAGAAATCACCTCTGCGACCTTTTTCCACGATGATTCGGTCGATATCTTTCCTGCCGCGTTTTCCGTTCTTGCTTGTGATGTCCATGTCTGAGCCCTCACTTTCTATGCGCATTCCTGTATTTTGCCGTATGATTGATCTGTTTTCCCAAACTGCAGTCGCTATATTGAAGCTGCTGTCAGAATACCACAAAAAAACAGTATTTTCAATGAAATTTCCCCATAAAATCCTTAGTAAATATAAATAAATTACGGTATTATAATACTTGAAAAAGGAACCCGCCTCTTTCAACAAAATACTTTTCTCTCTATCCCCTCGGTACACACTCCCCCTCGCCGAGGGGACTTTTTTAGTTCCGCTGCGTAGTGGTGCCGCGGTAAGAAGACACGGGGTTGCGTGGGAAAAGAAGATATGTGGCAAAATGAGAAAGTCTCGTTACAATGGATTGCCGTTTTGGGCTTGCTTTGTTACTATAAAATCACAAATGTGCATAAGAAATCATAGGGAGGAAATTTTTTATGGATAAGCAGAAAACGGGCAATCTGATCCGGGAAGCCAGACAAAATAAAAATTATACACAAAGTGAACTGGGGGAGTTGTTGGGAGTGACCAATAAAGCGATTTCCCGTTGGGAGAACGGAGACAGCTTCCCGGATATCAGTGTTCTGGAGAATTTGTCTGAGCTTTTAGAACTGCCGATTCAGGACATTGTGACCGGAGAGCGGTCTACGGACGGAAAGCAGGCAGTGACAGAAGTCGTAAGACTGGCGAAACAGCAGGAACGGCGGAAGCAGCGGCAGATGATTGCGTGCATGGTGGTATTGGGAATCCTGCTCTATTGTTGTATGATCGGGTATGGTTTTGGAAGTGTGTATGTGATAACGTTGGCGCTGGTACTCGGAATGCTGATCTATGTCGGCGTCCAGCAGAGCAAAACGGGTACTGTCACCATAGATCGAAGCAGCAAACAGATGACAATGGTATGCGGTATCTCGCTTCTTGTGGCGATTGTGTCTACGTATGTGATTATGATGGAAGTACTTTTGGGAAATCTTTCCAGAGTAGTGGAACTGATAGCCGTAGGCCCTGCCCTAAATGCGGAACTGATCGTAATCTCGCTTTTAAATGTTTCCTTGCTGGCGTTCGAAATCTACCGGATGATCACGGAGAAAACCGGAGTACATCCCGGTTTCGTACTGGCAGCTACCACCATGTATGTGTGCGCAGGATATCGTGATATCTTATTTCACCTGGACAGCCCTGAAAGATTGGTGCGAATTCTCAATGTGCATACAGCCATCTATCTTGTGGAGGGACTGATATCCATTGGGGTGCTGATATATTTTCGGCGGAGAGGTAAGAGAAAAGAGGAAGATCGGTAACTTGAAAGTTAATGAAGCAAAGGGACGAACTCCCGGAACGGACAGAATGTCTTCTGGCAGCTGTAACGTCTCCGAGTGTGAATTCCCTAAAGAAGTGGATATCATATATGGTAGAGGGACGGGCACGGCTCTAGGCGACATCCATGTCGCCGACCGCCTGTCGCGAACATCGTGTTCGCTCCACCCTGTTTCCCAACCACTTCTTAAGGGAATATCAACACTCTCCGACAAACAGCTTCCAGAAGGCATTCTGTGGTTCTAAAACTTCCAAGTAATAGTCGCTGCCGTACATTAAATATATTTGAAAAATGGACGTTTTCTGATGCGTGGGTCTATAGCAGAAAATCTTCTCTCCAGATACTTTTGAAGCTGTCAAATGCCTTCAAAATAAGAAAAATGGGTCTATACAGAAAAATTTTCTTCTGAGATACTCATTTTTCTTATTTTGAGTATCTCCTGAACAAGTTTTTTTGTATAGACCCATTTTCGGGATATTTCTATAGATATTGCCAGAAAAAGGGATCATTTAACGCAATTTTTCTGTATAGACCCAAAACACTCTGAACAAACCCAAACTCCCAAAGTTATCTGCTCACTCTGGAAATTCTGTGGTTCTAAAGTTTTCAGTAACCCAGTAGCCCCGGTTGCATATAAGAATAAGCTGACCGTAAACAGACGTCGGTACTTAGCGGGCGTACTTTGACCGCTTATGTACCGCTACGTCTGTTTCCGAACGCAAGTGATGTCAGCGTTTCTTATATGCAATCGGGGCTACGGCGACAGGTTTGCAAACAAATTAACTTTCAATTTACTCGCAAAACTGAAGTAGCTCCGCAGGCTTTGCGATAATGGCGTCAGCATGTCCGTCTTCGAGTTCGGTGCGGTCGCGGAAGCCCCACAGGACACCGACGGTGAAAGCACCTGCCGCTTTGCCGGTCTTCATGTCGGTAGCAGTGTCACCCATGTACAGCACCTGATCGGCAGTGCATCCGAACTTGTCCAGGATACGGAATACTCCGGCAGGATCCGGCTTAATGGGAATGCCGTCCACCTGTCCCTGTACCACATCAAAATATCCCTTGCCGAACAGGCTCTCGATGACATCCACTGTCGCATGATGCGGTTTATTGGACAATACGGCAATCTTCATGCCACATTTTTTCAGTGCTTCCAATAGTTCGGGGATTCCCTCGTAGGGTTTCACCTGATACATACAATTGGTCTGGAAGATCTCCTTATATCTGGCGTATGCCGCATCAAAATGAACCAGTTCGGTATCGCCGCCCTTAATCAGGGCTCGTTTTACCAGATTGGCAGCACCGTCACCTACAAAATATTTATAATCCTGCACGGAAAAAGGACCGTAGCCGAATTCCGCCATGGTCTTGTCTCCGCTGTATTTCATGCTCATAATAGAATCGGATAAAGTTCCGTCCAAATCAAATATTGTTGCTTTTTTCATTTTAATCCTCACTTCCGCGCACGCTCTTTGCGCATAACGAGTTTGTGTCAAGTGTGCGCAGACACAAATCTCGCGTGTGAAAATTTATTTTTCACACTAATCTCCATTCTGCAGACACTTTCTTGCGTCAGATGTAGTCGCAATGTGAATCGTGGATTCCCATCATCAAATTTCAAATTTGATGACGCGATAAGAGTTACTTTGTATTGCCGTATTTTTGATTTGTCACTGCAATAAGGACCTTATTACTACATTCGTGATACAATAACCGTATCTGTTACAACAGCTGTAATTTGCGCAGCTCCTGATAGACTCTGCCCACCGGAAGTCCTACAACGTTATTATAGTCTCCCTCGATTCCCTGAATATATCTCGCACAGAATCCCTGGATCCCGTACGCACCGGCCTTGTCCATAGGATCCCCGGTGTCTACGTATTCGCGGATCTCTTCTTCACTCATGGGGCAGAAATGTACAGTGGTCCTCTCATGGAAAGTCTGTTTGCACTGCTCGCCGTTCTCATCATACAGGATCGTCACTCCCGTGTATACCTCATGTGCTCTTCCCTGCAGCAACTGCAGCATTGTCATGGCGTCAGCCACAGTTTTTGGCTTTCCAAGAATCCTTCCGTCACAGGCCACTACAGTATCAGCACCGATCACAATGTTACCCTGTGCGGCAGCCTTTTCTTCTCCACTGCCTCTCACGTTATGGTATCCCTGTGTCTGATCTACATATTTTGCTGCATGCCCAGGCAAATCTGCACTACCGTCTTCTGCATCGTCCACCGATGTCGGAGCATTACCTGTCACAGTATTTTTATCGGAAGCCGGGGGAACTTCATCTGTCTGTAAATGCATCCATCCCCACACCGCCTGTGCTTTCTGTGCGGACAGTTCTTCCACTACCTTCGCAGGCTCCGTGGAAGTAATTTTTTCTTCTGTCTCGCTGACTACGACTTCGAAGTCGAGTCCGATCTGTGTCAAAAGCTCCCGTCTCCTCGGGGAGGCGGATGCCAGTATGATTTTCTTATTCATGATGTGTCTCCGGGATAAAGGTTCTGCTCTCTGTCACAGACTCTCCCGCAGCCTCCTTCGCTTTTTGAATTGCTTCCAGGCAGAACGCATCCTGTGAGTTAAACAACTGTTTTCCTCTCTTGTCCTGCTTCACATAACTGCCATCCGGCTGCAAAATAGAAGCCTTCACATTATCCTTCAGCTGACTGTTCAGAATATGTAACAGTTCCTCCTTCAGTTCAGGCCGGTCTACCGGGAACAAAATCTCCACACGACGCTCCAGATTACGGGGCATCCAGTCGGCACTTCCGCAATAGATCTCGTAATGGTCGTCATTTGCAAAATAGAAAATACGGCTGTGCTCCAGGAAGTTGCCTACAATGGATCTGACACTGATATTCTCACTGACGCCGGGGATTCCCACCTTCAGACAGCAGATGCCTCTGACAATCAGCTCGATCTTCACACCTGCGGCACTTGCTTCGTACAGAGCTCGGATAATATCCTTATCGCAGAGGGAGTTCATCTTGGCAATGATATGCGCCTGTTTTCCCTCCAGTGCATAATTTTTCTCTCGCTCGATCAGATGCAGGAACTTATCCTTCAGCCATAACGGTGCCAATGCCAGTTTGTTCCAGAACAGCGGCTCCGAATAACCGGACAGCATATTGAATACTGCCGTGGCATCCTCGCCGATGCGCTCCGCACAGGTCAACATTCCCACATCCGTATACAGCTTTGCCGTAGCATCGTTGTAGTTACCTGTGCCCAGATGGACGTATCTGCGGATGCCATCCTCTTCTCTGCGAACCACCAGTGTGATCTTGGAATGGGTCTTTAATCCCACCAGTCCGTAAATAACATGGCAGCCTGCCTTTTCCAGCATTCTCGCCCAGACAATATTATTCTCTTCATCGAAACGGGCTTTCAGTTCCACCAGAACCGTGACCTGTTTGCCATTCTCGGCGGCCTGGGCCAGTGCCGCTATGATCGGAGAATTGCCGCTGACACGATACAACGTCTGCTTGATAGCCAGTACTTCCGGGTCTCTTGCCGCCTGACGGATGAAATCCACCACCGGCGTAAAGCTCTGGAACGGATGATGTAAGAGGATATCTCCCTTGCGGATCTCCTCGAAAATATTGCAGCCTGCGGGAAGTGCCGGTGACTGCTGAGGCTCATACTTTGGAGTCTTTAAATGGTCAAAACCATCCAATCCGTAGATTTTCATCAGTACCGTCAGATCTAAAGGGCCTTCGATCTCATAAATATTTTCGGACTCGATGTTGAGTTCCTTTTTAATGATCTTCAGCAGCCGTTTATCCATGCCGCTTTCCACTTCCAGACGGATGGCTTCGCCCCACTGACGCTTCTTTAACTGCTTTTCAATCTCTTTTAACAGATCTGCCGCCTCATCTTCATCAATGCTCAGATCCGCATTTCGCATGATCCGGAAAGGATGGGCACAAACAATGTCATAATTCAGGAACAGCTTATCCATATTCCGTTCGATGATCTCTTCCAGTAAAATGATCTTGCGGGCCTTGCCTTTGGACGGGATCCGTACCACACGGCTCAAGACGCTGGGCACCTGTACGGTGGCAAATTCCAGTTCCTCATTGCTGTTCTTCTTCCGCACCATGGCTCCGATGTTCAGAGATTTATTGCGGATCAAAGGGAACGGTCTGGAAGAATCCACTGCCATGGGGGTCAGCACGGGATACACATTTTCCTGAAAATACTGATCCACATACGCTGCTTCCTCCGCCGTCAGCTGCTCATGCTCTCTGATGATATGCAGTCCGTTTTTCTCCAGAAGCGGAAGTAAAGAACGGTTATATGTGGAATATTGCAGATCCACCAGTTCATGGATTGCTACATGCAGCGCCTTTAACTGCTCCGTGGGAGTCATGCCTGCAATGTCTTTTTTGGTATAACCGGCATTCTCCATATCCTTTAAGGATGCCACACGGATCATGAAAAATTCATCCAGATTAGACGCTGTGATACTTAAAAACTTCAACCTTTCAAACAGAGGGATACTCTTATCTCTGGCTTCATTCAGCACTCTGTTGTCAAACAATATCCAGCTGAGTTCCCGGTTGGTATAATATTTCGGATCTTTAAAGTCGATTTCCATTTTTCCCTGCTGCCTCCCTTAAAATTTCTTTTTCTGCCGGATCACCGGGGTAATACTGTATACTTCTTTGAAAAAGTCTGCACTGGTCTGGAAAAATCCTTTTTCCAGAGTAATATCTTCCTGGGTATCAATTTTCAGGATCAGATCATTTTCCTGTAAGCCGGCCTTCACGCCCTTCATCTTCTGTTTATGGCTGCGGTCCAGACTGTTTGCCAGACGCAAAATCGCAGTCAGCTTGGCAACCGTCAGATAGCTTTCTTTGTCCAGTCCGCCATAGCGGCTCTGCTGCTGTCCGTAGTAGACAAAACTGCTGTGATTGAAACGTACCACGTTAGCTACGATTTCACGTTCCATATGAGACAGTCCGATCATCTCCGTCGCCATAATGATGTCATAGGAGGCTTCCCCGATATTGACCATGCTGATATACTTTCCGCAGTCGTGCAGGATTGCTGCCAGGCGCAGATACAATCGTTCTCTGGAGCCCATGCCATGGACTTTTTTCATGCTGTCAAATATGGTTGTGGTGATATGCTCCAAAGTATCCGCTCTCTTCGTACTGCCATTGTAGCGCTTGCTGATATTCATGGCACAGGCAATGATATCCTCTGCGAAGTCATGCTCACCCCGGAACATTTTATTCTGCTCCGCATATTCATAGGCGATACCGTCGCACAAAGTCACGCCCGGCGCCCAGATCTGCTTTGCTCCCATCAGTCTTGCGATTCTCTGTGTCAGAACGGCACTGATATATACTAACGGAACTTTCTCTTCGGTCATATCCATCCGCTTTGCCAGTTCCGTGATTCCCTTCGTACGAAGTGCTTCCATCAGCTGACCAAATACCCTGCTGTCCACCACTGCATTGTCTTCTCCCCGTTCATGGGCTCTGCGAACTGCCCAGGGAGACAGATAATCATCCACAATAATGATATTCTGGATTTCCCGTTCTTTCAGATACAGTTTTTTATAATCATCCAATTGTGCTGTTGCAAGCTCATCCACCAGGCTTTCCATCTGTGTACTTCCCGCATTCAGATGATTCAGCAGTTCCTGCAGGCGCAGCACTCCCAGACGCAGATTCTGCGTGGATACAAGCGTATCCTTTTCAAACAGGGAGATCTGGATACTGCCGCCGCCGATATCCAGAATGGCCGTTTTCTCCTCAATGATCCTGCGGAACATTTCGCCTTTGGATGCAATGGATTTATAATCCAGAAAACGCTGTTCCGAATTGCTTAAGATCTCTACCCGGATGCCGGTGCGCTGTTCGATCTGATCCTGGAGAATCAATGTGTTTTCCGTCTCACGGATTGCACTGGTTCCGTAAGCCTTATAGGCAGTTACTTTGTAAGATTCCATGATCTGTGCAAATTCTTTCAGAGTATGGCACAGATCATCTATCTTTTCATTGCTGATTTTGCCATGGGCATAGGTATCCGAACCAAGGTCGATCCTCTGTCTTATACAGTCGATCTCCCGCATTGTATTTTTGCCGGAGAGATCAAATATTTTCATGGTAAGTTCAAAGCTGCCCACATCGATGGCGGCGAAAGTCTTCACACTCATGCTGTTCTCCTTTCGTAACTACCTTGGTTTTTATTCCTTCTGTCCCAACAGATAATCAATAAATTGCTGTGCACTTCTTCCGGACAGTCCGCCGTGAGACAGTTCCCACTTATTTGCTTCCGGTAAAAGCTCTTCTTCCGGAATATTTACCTGATAACGTTCTGCCAGTGTCTTTACGATATTCTGGAATTCTTTTTTATTGGGTGCACCGAAGTAAATGGTGACGCCGAAACGATATACGAGCGACAATTTTTCCTGTACGGTATCACTGGTGTGCATATCCTCACGGGTCTCTTCTTTATCACTGTAGTTCTCGCGGATCAGGTGACGTCGGTTGGAAGTCGCATAGATCAGCACATTTTCCGGCTTTTTCTCCAGTCCGCCCTCGATGACTGCCTTGAGATATTTGTACTCGATCTCGAATTCTTCAAAGCTCAGGTCATCCATATAGATGATAAACTTATAGTTGCGGTTCTTGATCTGGCTGATGACTGTATTCAGATCCTGGAACTGGTGCTTGTAGACTTCGATAATACGCAGTCCCCTGTCATAATATTCGTTGGCAATGGCTTTGATGCTGGAAGATTTACCGGTTCCCGCATCGCCAAACAGCAGGCAGTTGTTAGCCTTTTTCCCACTGACAAAAGCTTCGGTATTATCCACCAGCTTTTTCTTAGGGATCTCGTAACCTACCAGATCATCCAGCTTCACATGGGCGATATTCAGAATCGGAACAATATGTACGCCTTCCTCATCATGGGCGATACGGAAAGATTTGTGCAGACCGAATTTACCGACACCGTATTCCTTATAGAACTGGGTCAGCGTTGCCTTCATTTCTTCCGGCGTTCCGTCAGCGCAGAATTTCTCCGCCAACTCACAGATGCGGGCGCAAATCCGCTTGTTATACACCTTGCTCTCCTGCATGCTGCTGGCATAATTCTCGATCATGGCAAACTCGGGTACATGGAGCTGCTCCATCATGGGGGCAAATTCAAAATCATAGAATTCCTTGAAAATACGGATATCATGCAACGCCGCATCATTGATGGAGCCTGCGATCTCTCCGCGGATCTCACAGCCGCAACTATAGCTGTTCTCGTTATTTACCAGAAGATTTGCCAGATAACAGTGCCACAGATTGCCATGAAATCCGTAATTGCCTGCCAGGTCAATCAGTTCATGGATGCATTCGTAAAACAATGCCGCCATATCTTCTGTGTTATAATACTCATCATCGTAATGAGACATGAGAAATGCCATATCATACAGCAATTCTCCGTCCTCAAAATCACGATATACGATCAGTTCTTTTTCTCTCATTGGTCTATCCTTCTTAATTTCATTTTCATTATGTTAACATCAGTGCCGGGAAGTATTCCTAATTCGCTCGTTTTTCTGCAAAAACGGCTGCCTGTTCCTGTTAATAGTTTCCAAGTATCTTCATGCTGCGGGCTTCTTCGCGCAGTCCGCGCAATGCGTTTTTCACCGCGCTGTCTGCCAGATTACCCTCAAAGTCGATGAAGAAACGGTACTCCCAGTTCCTGTCGGGAATCGGTCGGCTCTCGATCTTGGTCATGTTCAGGTTATTGTAAATAAAGTGAGACAGAATGTGATACAGAGATCCGCTCTCATGAGGGATCTCCATGCACAGACTGATCTTGTTGGCATTTTTGCGAAAAATCTTCTGGTTCGTCACAATGATGAAACGGGTGGAATTGCTGTCGGAATCATTGATTCCCTTTTCCAGAATTTCCAGTCCGTAAGTCTCACCGGCATACTCACTGGCAATGGCTGCCTGGGTCTTGTCCTGTTCTTTTGCCACCTTCAAAGCCGCAAAGGCGTTGTTCTGCATACTGATCTGCTGCCAGTCGTGCTCTGCCAGATATCTTGCACTCTGCATCAGCGACTGGGGATGGGAATAGACTCTTTTGATTTCTTCCATCTTCGTACCGGGCAATGCCAACAGGCAGTGTTCAATAGGAATCACCTGCTCACCCACAATATAATTTTCGAATTCCACCAGCAGATCATAGATCTCGTTGACAATGCCTGCCGTGGAATTTTCAATCGGAAGTACTGCAAAATCTGCGCTGCCTTCATCAATGGCACTCATGGCATCTCTGAAAGACTCCACATGAAAGGCATTCACATTTTCTCCGAAAAACTTGCGCATGGCTGCCTGGGAATAAGAACCCTCCGCACCCTGGTATACTACTCTGGCGCACTCCGTCTCCAGTTCTTCCACACCGATGAAAGGCAGTCTGCCCTCACTGCCGTGGGCTGCCAGCAGCTGATACTGCAGCTTTCTGCTCATAGACATGATCTGCTCAAACAGTTCCTCCACGCCATGGCTGTTGAATTCATTATGCGTCAGTGCCTTGACCCCTGCGATCTTCTCCTGTTCACGCTGTTTGTCGAATACCTTTTTTCCGGTCTCTATTTTATATTCCGCCACCTGTCTGCTGACATCCATACGCTGTTCATAGAGATCCACGATCTGTCTGTCAATGGTGTCGATCTGCTGTCTTAACTGTGATAAATCCATGCTGTTCTCCTTATGATTATTATTAGATCTATTCTATCTCAATTTTACCTTGTTCGCAAGCCGCAAGGAAGGTATAATGTAATTATGAAAGCTCGGCAACGCGACTTTGCGAATGGCGCGTGCCGAACCAAAGATCACTATTTCCAAAGAAGGTTACCCTATGAAAGATAAAAAAGCCCTGCTGATTCTGATCCCTTTTATCCTGTTCATCATCGTCATCGGTGCATTTGCCATCGTTGGCGACCGTATTCCCGACAATCCCCCGGAGACCGTGGGCAATACCGCCGGAAATCTGAACAATTCCGGCTATTTCTGTGAATATGACGGGAAAGTTTATTTTGCAAATATCTATGACAGTAACACCCTGTATTCCATGGATCCTTCGGAACAGGGAATCCAAAAATTAGGCAATGCTTCCGTGAAAAACATTCTGGCAGGAGGGAAATTCCTCTACTATTACCAGACCGGCGCTTCCGGAGATGCCGGGATCGGTGCCCTGCGGACGGTGCGCTCCTTTAACCGCTGCAAGTTAAACGGCAGCGATGTCACCGGCCTTACCAGAGATCCTATTTCCACCGCCCAGTTGGTGGGAAGTCAGCTCTATATTATGACCGTGGATGATAACGGACCTTTATTTTACCGTATGAAGATCGATAAATCCGACAGGGTGGATCTGGCAAATTACGAGATCAATCCCGCCAGCGTTGCCGGCGGTACCATCTATTACAACGGTACTCAGGATAATCATTATCTCTATGCGATGGATACCTCGACGGACAGTGTCTCCACCGTATGGGACGGTAATCTGTGGTATCCTATTGTAGCAGGGGATTATGTCTATTACATGGATGTGGAAAATGATTACAGACTCTGCCGTTATTCCCTCTCCCGGAATGAGATTGAAGTCCTGACCAATGAACGGATCGACTGCTTCAATGTAGGTTACGGCTATGTATATTATCAGGTAAACGGCGAAGATGCCTGTCTGAAGTGTATGCGGGATGACGGAAGCGATTCCTGGGTCATTGCCGAGGGCAATTACACCGCCATCAATATGACTTCCCGGTATGTCTATTTCCAGATGTTCGGGGATGCCTCTTCCTGGTATCACTCTTTCCTGGGGAGTCAGGGCTACAGCGACTTTGACGGCGCCAGACAGGCTGCTCTGGACGCCTTAAAGAAATAGATCAGCCCTCTTCAATATGGTTCAGACCCTGATTCAGGATCGTAATGATATGATCGTCCGCCAGCGCATAGAAGATGGTCTTACCGTCTCTGCGGTTTTTCACCAGATCCATCTGCTTCAATACGCGCAGCTGGTGGGAAATAGCGGACTGTGACATGCCAAGCATAGTGGCAATGTCATACACACACATTTCTGAACATAACAGCACTGACAAAATTTTCAGCCGTGTGGCATCTCCAAACACTTTAAAAAATTCTGCAAGATCCTGTAATTCCTCTTCCGGCGGCATCTTTTCATCGATCTGCCGGATAGTTTCCGGGTCTGCGGAAAGATAATTATTCTTCTCTTCCATTCTGTTTCTCCATCTTACTCTGCCTGCAGGTCTGCCCCTGCGGTTATCCACAATTAACTATATTTACTATACACTATTTCACCGCATTCGACAAATGGAAATATTTCTGCATGCCTTCCGTCATGGTAATATTACCTTCATGATCTAAAAAAAGACCTTCAGCATCATACTTTTCCAAAAGTTTCTGCCCTTTTTCCTGTCCCAGCACAAAGCAGGCGGTTGACAAAGCATCACTTAAAAAGCCATCCTTCGTCACAATTGTTACACCCGCCACATCACTGCGCGCCGGTGATCCTGTCCGGGGATCCAGGATGTGATGATATCTGATTCCGTCCACTTCCACATACCGTTCATAATCTCCCGAAGTAGACACACAGCATCCACCATCAAGTGTAAGAATCCCCACACTGCCGGACGGATTCAGCGGATCTGTAACAGCAACCTGCCATGCTCCGCCCTCCGGTTTGCTCCCGTAGGTCAGAATACTGCCACCCACAGAGATCACGGCACCGCTTACTTCAGGATGTTCTTCCAGGATCTTATGAATCTCATCCAGAGCCACACCTTTGCCTGCTGCACCGAGATCCAGCTGCATTCCTTCCGGAATTCTTACAGTCGCACTGCCGTCCGCTTCTGTCTCTAACCGGATCCGCTGCCATCCGGTACCGGCAAGCGCCTGTGTGATGTCCTCCTGTTCCGGAAGTTCATAATCCTGCGGATCGTCAGCAGCCGCCCAGGTATCTATGTTCCACAGTCGGCTCAGCTGTCCGATGCTGATATCAAAAGCTCCTTCACTCTCCGCGGAGATCTGTAGACATCTTGCAAGCAGTTCCGCCATCTGTGCAGAGACTGCCGTCTCTCCTCCGGCTGATGCATTGATCTGTGCTGTTTCCGATCCTTCAACCCGCCAGGAGAGCTCCTTCTGCTCCAGATCGTTCAGTTTTTCTAAAATATCATTTGTTACCTTATTATTTATTTTCCCGTTCTGTGAATTTCCCGTTTTATCCGTCAGATAGACCGTCTGCGAAATTACAGTCCCCATAGCCGTATCTATGCTTTTTTCACATTCCGTCCTCTGTCCGCATCCGCTCATGGAAAAAACAGGGATTGCTGCCAGCACCAACGCTCCCCACACCGTCCGGAGCATTTTCAAATACTTCTTCATTTTTTTCATTCCTTTTGCTATACTGTTCTCATCAGAAAGGAGTTACCGATTCCTATGAGCGACCGAAAAAAAGCCGTCTTCCTTGCGGCAGCATTGCTTACAATAGCTGTCCTTTGCTGTGTCCGGATCTATATCGTGGGACACGAAACCCCGTCCGGCGATCATGCTCTCTATGCCGACCTTTACCGGAACGGTGAATTATTTCAGACCATACGTCTTGATACTGTGATCGGTGAATATACCTTTGAAGTCACCGGAGAAAACGGTGCAACCAACACCGTCTGTGTCCGTCCAGGCAGTATTGCCATTGTCGATGCCTCCTGTCCTGACCAGATCTGTGTGCATCAGGGATTTATCAGTACTTCCCTGCTCCCAATCACCTGTCTGCCCAACCGGCTCGTGATTCGGGTCAGAGAAGAAGTTACCGCACCGGAAAATGCAACACTTGTTCCGGATGGCATAACCTACTGATACCGTGGATTTTCCGAGGAAGGGCCTTCATTATGAAAACACCTGTAAATACGCAAAGAATAACTATTCTTTCCCTGCTGGCAGCCATTGCCCTGGCTCTCTATGCGGTGGAAAGCACGCTGCCTCCCATTGTCCCGATCCCGGGCATTAAACTCGGTCTTGCCAATATCATAACGCTCGTTGTTTTATGGAAATACTCTGCACGGGATGCTTTTTTCGTACTTCTGGTACGGATCCTGCTGGCAACCATGTTCTTCGGACAGGCTGTCAGTCTCCTGTACAGTTTGTCCGGCGGTCTCCTTTGTCTGCTTGCCATGCTTATTGTAAAACGACTGCTGCATGGGCATTATCTGTTTCTTGCAAGCATGACAGGTGCTATTTTTCACAATCTGGGGCAGATCACGGTTGCTTTTCTGCTGACCGGCGTTCCTGCTGTTCTTGTCTATCTTCCTTTTTTACTTCTGAGCGGTCTGGTGACCGGGTTATTCATCGGTCTGTGTGCCCGTTTTACACTTCGCTTCCTTCCTTGAGATCCACAGAGAGTTCTGCTAACATCTGTGTTACGGTCTTGTGCGTGACGGGATGGCGGAAATTCGGTGCCAGTTCACTTAACGGTTTCAATACAAAATAACGGTTCTCCATATCTATATGCGGGATTACCAGATTCTCCGAGCTGTAGATCAGATCATCGTAAAAGATAATGTCAAGATCCAGTGTCCTGGGTCCCCAGTGAATCTTGCGCTCCCTGCCTTCGGCCGCCTCGATCCTGTGCAGCTCCTGCAACAGTTCTTCCGGTGTTAAAAGCGTCCGGATCTCAAACATTCCGTTTACAAAATTGTCCTGCTCCACCCCACCGTAAGGCAGCGTCTCTAACAGTTCCGATACTTTTGTAACCCGGATGTCTTTATGCTTTTCCAGCTGTCTGAGTGCCTGTGCGATATGCTCTCTGCTATCTCCCATATTGGATCCCACAGCAATATATGCCACATGCCATTCCCGGTGAATTTCCACGGATACACTGCCAAAAGGCAGAGGAATCGGAGCTTCCGGTTTCCGTATCTCCAGATCCAGTCCCTGTACCAGCGGGAAATGCTGCAAGATCTCGTGAGCAGTCCGTTCCGCCACAGTTTCAATCAATTGAAATGTATGCTGCAGCATAAATTCTGTGATAAACTGACATACTTCCCCGTAATTGGTGGAAAGACTCAGATCATCTGCCAGTCCTGCCGGACGGGTATCCGTATACAGTGTGGCATTCACATAAAAATGCTGCCCCTTTTCATTTTCCTCCGGATATACGCCGTGATATGCGTATACCTCAAGTTCTTCGATGTGGATCCGGTCACGATATCTGACATTCTGCATTGATCTTTCACCTTCCTTTGTTTTCTCCTGCTCCCTCTTTACCTTGCTTCTCCGGGGCTTATCTGCCGGCACTGTTCAGTATGGCTTCACACATTTTAATAGTCCGTACGTTTTCTTTCACATCATGCACACGGACAAACATGCAGCCCTTCAGGACGCCGAACATGGTCGTCACCAGGGTTCCCTCCACTCTCTCCGTCACCGGAAGATTCAGTGTCAGGCCGATAACGGACTTACGGCTGCATCCCAGCAGTAACGGATAACCGAACATATTTAATTCTTCCAGGCAGTTGATGATCTCCAGATTATTCTCATAAGACTTGCCAAATCCCACACCGGGATCCAGGATGATCTTCTCATCTGCAATACCTGCCGCTTCCGCCAGATGAATCGTATCTGCCAGATCTGCTGCCACATCCTGCATAAAATCCCGATAGTCCGCTTCCTTGCGATTATGCATCAGACAGCAGGGCAGACCGCTCTTTGCAATGACTTTGGCCATGTGCCTGTCATATTTCAGTCCCCAGATATCATTGATGAGATCCGCGCCTGCCAGGATTCCGGCTTCGGCAACTTTGCTTTTATAAGTATCCAGCGAAATAGGAATATCAAAATTCGCCTTAACCGCTTCGATCATAGGTGCAATTCTGGAAATCTCTTCCTCATCAGACAGAAGGGTATACCCGGAACGTGTCGATTCTCCGCCGATATCCACGATGTCCATGCCTTCCGCAATCATTTCTTCCACATGTTTCAAAGCTCTGTCTCTGTCATTCCATTTTCCGCCATCGGAAAAAGAATCCGGTGTTACATTCAGGATTCCCATCACGTAAGTATGTCCTTTTGTCTGATACTCTCTGTTGCCGATCTTCATTTGCTTTTCTCCCCGTATTTTTATTATCATTCACTTTTCAGTACCTGATCACCAGATTTTTTCTCCCGTCTTTCCAGTTGCAGTCGCTCTCTGCCTCACAGGCAAAACATGCACGGCTTCCCTTGTCCGCCCGGTATAAAATACCGTTCAGATTGCGCTCTTTCGCGGCTTCCGGATCTCTGTGCCGCAGGATTGCCGTTACAATAACATCTGTTTCTTTATCATCAAATCCACAATCTTTCAAGATTTCCGGAGCAATTCGTGCACTCGCCTGTTCATGCGGTGTGCCGTTCTCATACTGTTCATGTTTTCCACAGTCGTGCAACAGTGCTGCCGCATAGATCCACTCCCTATCCACCGGAATCTCTTCTTCCAGCGAAATAATCGCAGCGATTCTCGCCACATCCAGAAAATGTACCATACTATGACGGCAGAAGCGTCTGTCTGCTTCTGCCGCATTATTTTTCTGTAAATGGTATAAAAACAAATTATGATTTAATATTTTATCAATTCTATCCAATACAGTAGCCTCAATACCTTCTATCCGTTTTCTTTGCTGTCCGTCCTTAATGTTTTATCAACTGTAAAAATCTGTCCTGCAGTTCCTTATTCTCCGCAAAAACACCTCTGGTCACCAAGGTAACTGTCTGACTGCCGGGCTTTTTGATGCCGCGCATCGTCATGCACATATGCTCCGCTTCCAGCATGACCATGACGCCCTGTGGTGCCAGATACTTCATGATGTCATCGGCGATCTGCGCCGTCATCCGTTCCTGGATCTGTAATCTTTTGGCGTAGACTTCCACGGTTCTGGCAAGTTTGCTTAAGCCCACTACCTTTCCGTCCGGAATGTATGCCACGTGTGCTTTTCCGTAGAAAGGCATCAGATGATGCTCGCACATAGAATAAAACGTGATGTCCTTTTCCAGCACCATTTCATTATTTTCTACAGAGAATACCTTTGAGAGATGCTCTCCTGCATCTCCGTCCATACCGCCGCAGATTTCCTCATACATTCTTCCGATTCGTTCCGGTGTCTCCTTAAGTCCTTCTCTGTCTGTATCTTCGCCGATTCCTTCCAGTAAAAGCTTTATCGCTTCCTGCACTTTTTTCTGATCTACCATTTTATCTTTTACCGCTTCGCTTTCCGTGTTTCTTTCGCTGCCTGTCTCTTCTCCATGATCTTCAGGATTCTTCCCAGATAAGAGAGTGACCCAAAACACAATATCACATCATTTTTTCCTGCCAGCAGATGACTCAGTTCCACCGCCTCTTCCAGACTGTCGACTGCCGTCACGTCTGTGTGTACCTTCGCTACCTCCTGTGCCAGATCATAGGCATGCATGGCTCTGGAATTTTCGGGAGGTGTTACCGTGAGAATCTGATCCGCATATTTTTCCGTCAATGCAATCACACGATCTACTTCCTTATCCTTTAACATTCCCATTATATAGATAATTCTTTTATTTGTAAAATAGAATTCTATGGAATCCGCAAGTTTTACGGCTGCATCCTCATTATGAGCACCGTCTATGATAAATAACGGGTGTGTTTCCAATATCTGCAGCCGTCCGCTCCAGGAAGTTTCACGCAGGCCCTTGCGCATCGCACTTTCTTTGATTTCGTATCCGCACATTTCCAGTGCCTGTACTGCTTCTATCGCCAGCACGGCGTTTGCCACCTGAAACTTTCCGGCCAGTGAGATCTCCAGCTTTTTGTAATCTCCGTAATCAAACGTCTGCTTTTTCAGACCGTATTTTACGTGTTTTGCATTTGCTGCATCCGCAATGATAACAGGACAGTCAAGCTGTGCTGCCGTCTGTTCCACCACTTTCATGGCAGCGTCCTTTTGTCTCATGGATACCACAATACACCCGGGCTTGCAGATGCCTGCCTTGTGGGCTGCGATCTCTTCCAGACTGTTTCCTAAAAATTTCATGTGATCCATACCAATGGACGCCAGTACCGCTACCTGTGTCGTCGTGATCAGGTTGGTAGCGTCTTCTCTGCCGCCCATCCCGGTCTCCAGCACGACGATATCACAGTTTTTCTCCTTGAAATACCAAAAGGCCAATGCCGTCTCTATTTCAAACGGTGTTGGATGGTGAAAGCCGTCTTTCACCATATCATCACAATATTTTCTGATGATATCCAAACCTTCGCACAAATCTTTATGGGATATTTTCTGCTTTCCAATCTGGATTTTCTCGCAATATTCACTAATAACAGGTGATATATATTTTCCCACCCGGTATCCGGCTGCCTGTAAAATAGAAGAAATATAGGCAAGTGTGGATCCTTTTCCGTTAGTTCCCGCGATATGAGCGAACTTAAGGTCATCCTGCGGATTGCCCAGTCTCCGACACAGCTCTTTGATGCTGTCCAACCCCGGAACGATTCCGTAGGTTCCCACTTTTTCCATATATTCCATTGCTTCCTGATAATTCATGGCCGCTTCCTTCTGTCTCAAAACATGGACCTTTTTCTTTTATTACTTCGTGTTTTCCGAGCAGATTTCTGAACGCTTCGGAGTCTTATTCGCAAAACTGCATGTCAGAGTTGCTATGCATCTCTTTCAGTTACTTCAGTATCTTTTCTTTATAACATACACATACTAACTTCATGAAAATGATAGAAGCAGCAACAAACAACTTAAAAATCTTCGGCAGAAACTTTCTGCTCTGCGGTTTATGCGGCTGGTGTATGGAAATCCTGTTCACAGCGCTGCATTCTCTGAAGCGCCGTGACCTGCGGCTTACCGGCACCACTTCGCTGTGGATGTTCCCCATCTACGGCTGTGCCTGCCTGTTGGCACCGTGCAAGCGGCTTTTTGCAAAACTGCATATCGGCCGTCTGAAACGGGGACTGTTCTATATGCTACTGATTTTTACCGTAGAATACTTCAGTGGGCGTCTGCTCTGGAAACGCGGCCTGTGCCCCTGGGACTATCTAAAAAGCCGTTTCCATATCCACCGCATCGTCCGGTTGGATTATGCTCCCTGGTGGTTCCTCGCTGGACTGTTCTTCGAAAAAATTCTGCGCTGAAAAATGCCTTAACCCTATTGCATTGCCTCTGCCAGCATACGCTCCTCATGTGCTTTCTTGTCACGCACCATCTTTTTCATAAGGAAATGATACGCTATGAGTAAAAAGATTCCGGCAGTCAGCCATGCACTGGCATTGGCGAAGCAGACGCCGACATAACTCAGCAGATATGCCGCCGCGAAAGCGACAACACCTCTGCTCACCAGTTCCACCACGCCGCCCATCATGGGAATGAAACCGAATCCGCAGCCCTGCAGGGCGTTCCTGAAAATAAAGATCATGCCCAGAGGAATAAAGAACACACCGCAGATAGCAATATATGTTTTCACATAACCGCATACCATCTCAATCTGTTCTGTGATGAACAGCGGCACAATATAAGGCACTGCCAGATATACCAGCCCGTAGACGATCACTGCATAGATTCCTGACATGATGTTGGCTGCTTTTACACCCTTCCGAATCCGGTTCAGATCATTGATACCGCGGTTCTGTGCACTGTAGGTTGCCATCGTCACACCCATCGCCGAGAACGGCTGTGTCACCAGCTGCTCCACCTTGCAGGACACCGAATAGGACGCTACCACCGTAGAACCCAGCAGATTCAGCGCTGCCTGTACGAGAATCGTACCGACTGCGGTAATGGAGAACTGCAGTGCCATGGGAATCCCAACGGTAAGCTGGTTCCTTACGCGCTGACTCTCCAGCTTGCAGTGTTCCGGACGGATATGCAGCGTCGGCACACTTTTTATAATATAGATCAGGCACAGCACGCCGGACAGTCCCTGGGATATAATCGTCGCATAAGCCGCTCCGCCGACTCCCATACGACCGTACACGATCAATACATAATCCAGAACGATATTAACCACAGAAGCAATTACTAACAGCACCAGAGGCACTACGCTGTTGCCTATGGCACGCAGAATACTGGACAACAGATTATACAGGACGTTGCAGGCGATTCCTGCACAGATGATCATGATATACTCTTTCGTCATATCAAAAATATCTTCCGGTGTATTCATCACGCGCAGCAGACCGTCCATGCTAAACATACTGACCGCCGTCATCACGATTGTCACGATGACCGACAATACCGCTGCGCTTCCGATACTTTTGCGCATGCCTTCCCTGTCACCGGCGCCAAACCGCTGTGCCGTCAGTACCGTGAAGCCGGTAGTCAGCCCCTGCGTGAAACCCAGGATCAGAAAGCTCACCGATCCGGTCGCGCCTACCGCCGCCAGGGCATCCACACCCACGAATCGTCCTACGATAATCGTGTCCACCATGCTGTACAGCTGCTGGAAGATATTACCTATAATAATAGGAATGATAAATTTTATGATCAATTTGGAAGGATTTCCCTTCGTCATATCAAGTTCCATAAATCTCTTCTCCCGAAAAGACAGGACCCCGGAAGGTCCCGTCTCTTTGTATTTCTTATCTATGTATCTTACTGCAGGTCTCCGTCCATATCCCCAAAATCTCCGGAACCGATATCCAGCATATTCACGGTTCTGCGCTTCAGTCTTGCTTCCTCGGACTCCTTCAGGATAAAATCCTTGACTTCCCTGGAATTGCGGATATGCTCGATGAGCAGCTTCGGATGGGTCGTGTCGCCGGTATAGCAGATGATCGTTCCCAGCCCCACGATACGCTCCCAGAAGCTCGCCGTATGCTCCACGTCCTGCACTTTATACATATAGCAATCATTTTCCACTTTCGTAAAAACTCCGGTATCCACCGTGATCATATCCTCACGAATAAAATACTTTGTAAAGGTAAAAGGTAATCCTAAAAATAACCAGCGTTTTTTCTCCACGAATTCTACAGCCATATTGCCCTCCTTATTTCTCACTGTTTTCTCTCTATTTTCTCTCTGTTTTCTCTTTGTAGCAGTGCATCACGGAAACACGTTGTGTTCCCGTGATGTACGGGCTTCGCCCCATCGTCCACGCGTATTATAAAATATTGCCTGCAAGCAGTCATATTTCATAATACGTGCGTCCGCACTGCTCATTGCCTGCGTTCATTATATTCTATTCGAAATAGGAATGCAAAACCTTTCTATTTTATTTCATAAATTTTGTATGTTTTTTTCACAATTTTCGGCTTGATTCTACTCCACGGAAATGATATGATATGAAAAATGCGTGTGACTGCGTGAGAGCAGTTACCACAATCAGTAAAAATACAGGAGGATCAACACATGACTGCAAAAGAATGTATCACAGGCCGCAGAAGTATCCGTCAGTTCACGGATCAGCCGGTATCTCATGAGCTCTTGGCTCAGATCGTAGAGACAGCTTCTTATGCTCCCAGCTGGAAGCATACGCAAATCGTTCGTTATATCGCTGTAGAAGGCGAGAAAAAAGCAAAATTGGCCGCATGTACTTCCTCCTTTCCGGGTAATGGCAAGATCATGGAGAACGCACCTATGGTAATCGCAGTTTCCGTAATCAAAGGCAGAAGTGGTTTCGAGAGAGACGGTTCTTTCACTACCGCCAGAGGCGATGCATGGCAGATGTTCGATGCCGGTGTTGCCAGCGAGGCCTTTTGCCTGGCAGCTTATGAGCAGGGACTCGGCACCGTGATCATGGGTATCTTCGATCAGCAGGAAGCAGCTGATCTCCTTGAGATTCCTGAAAATCAGGATCTGGTCGCATTGATTCCCATCGGCTATCCCGCAGAAGCACCCGTTGCTCCCAAACGGAAAGCCGTAACCGATTTATTATCTTATCAACAGTAATATTTAAAGTCGAAGAGTTTTTCCTCTTCGACTTTTTTCTGGTCAGGGTTATGATCCGTCCGTTTCCCACGGGCGCACTCTTACCTGCATCATAGGAAAAGCGCTGTATTCTTATGATGTCGTAAATCCAGTGATGCATGGGTTCCCATTTTCCGTGCGATCACTGCTTCGAAAATAACAGCGCAGAAATGAGGAAATGAAAAAATGAGACACCTGATGAACCCACTTGACTTCTCTGTTGAGGAACTGGACAAGCTGTTCGCCCTCGCAGATGACATCCAGAAGGATCCTGCAAAATACGCGCACAAATGCGACGGCAAGATTCTCGCCACCTGCTTCTATGAGCCCAGCACACGTACGCGTCTAAGCTTTGAATCCGCCATGACCCGCTTGGGCGGCAGAGTGATCGGCTTCTCCGATGCTTCCTGTTCTTCCGCATCCAAAGGAGAAAGTGTAGCCGATACGATCCGCATCATCTCCTGCTACGCCGACATCTGCGCGATGCGCCATCCCAAGGAAGGTGCTCCCATGGTAGCCGCAGAGAAATCCCTGATCCCCGTGATCAATGCCGGTGACGGCGGTCATCAGCACCCCACCCAGACGCTGACCGACCTGCAGACGATCCGCAGCCTGCACGGCGACCTGAATAACTTCACCATCGGTCTGTGTGGTGATCTGAAATTCGGCCGTACCGTACACTCCCTGATCAATGCACTGGTTCGTTACGAAGGCATCAAGTTCATCTTCATCTCTCCCGAAGAGCTGAAGGTACCGGATTATATCACCGATATGCTTCGTGAAAAAGGTATTCCCTATCAGGAAGTCATCCGTCTGGAAGATGTCATGCCGGAACTTGACCTGTTATACATGACCCGTGTCCAGAAGGAACGTTTCTTCAACGAAGAGGATTATGTCCGTCTGAAGGATTTCTATGTACTGACCAAGGAAAAGATGGAACTGGCAAAACCCAATATGCTGGTACTGCATCCCCTTCCCAGAGTCAACGAGATCTCCGTGGAAGTCGATGACGATCCCAGAGCCGCTTATTTCAAACAGGCACAGTTCGGTGTCTATGTCCGTATGGCATTGATTTTGACATTGCTGGAGCTGGCATAATTTCATTCCATACGAATTCATTTAGTATCAGTACACTCGACAGCAAACTTTTTTCGTCATGTGTACCCCATGTGGAATCGAATTTGAATCTTCCATAAAAGGAACGTGACTCACAAGTATTTGTACCTGCACCGGGCTCAAATGTCCGGAAATCCGCAGGTTACGGAAAGGCATGGTTATTCATATGTTAAATGTAGGAAAAATCGAAGAGGGCTTCGTCCTCGATCATATCAAAGCCGGAAAAAGTCTCTCTATCTATGAGCATCTTCAGCTGGATAAATTAGACTGCACCGTTGCCATCATCAAAAATGCACGCAGCGGAAAAATGGGCAAAAAGGATATTCTGAAAGTAGAATGTGACATCAATATGCTGGATCTGGATGTCCTGGCATTCATCGATCACAATATCACTGTTAACGTCATCAAAAACGGTGAGATCGTCGAGAAGAAGGAACTGGTACTTCCCAAACAGATCAAAAACGTCATCAAATGCCGCAACCCCAGATGCATCACTTCCAT
>CAKRRU010000012.1 GCA_934394515.1 uncultured Acetatifactor sp. | reverse complement strand
CAGAAAATGATATTAAGGAAACACAGTTGGATATTACCTATGCGAAGAACATGCGCCTGACTGAGCCGGAGATTCGCGAGATGGATACGGAAGTAGATAAATTTCCGGAGATCTTCAAGGCTTATAACACAAAACTGCGCCGGATGCAGATGATCGACTATGATGACCAGATGATTTATGCACTGCGGATTCTGGAGCAATACCCGGAGGTGCTTTCTCATTTCAGGGGACAATACCGTTATTTTTGCGTGGATGAGGCACAGGATACTTCCAAGATCCAGCATGACATGATCGACCTGTTATCGGCAGAAAGCAGAAATCTGTTCATGGTGGGAGATGAAGACCAGAGTATTTACGGTTTCCGGGCGGCTTATCCACAGGCACTGGTCTCCTTTGAGACTAGACATCCGGGGGCAAGGGTTCTCCTTATGGAGACAAATTATCGCAGTAGACAGGAGATCGTCAGGGCGTCAGATGCACTGATTCAGAAAAACAGAAACAGGCATCCGAAGAAGATGACAGCATCAAGAACCGCCGGCGGCTGTGTTACGGAGATCAAGGCAGTATCCAGACAGGGACAGTACAATTATCTGTTGAAAGTGGCAGAGGACTGTGAACAGGAGACGGCCATCCTGTATCGTAATCATGAAAGCGCACTTCCCATAATAGATATGCTGGAGCGAAGGGGGATGCCGTACCGGATGAAAAGCTCGGATATGACCTTCTTTTCCCATCCGGTCGTGAATGATATCTGCGATTTTATCCACCTGTCACTGGATCCCTGGGATAGTGAGACTTTCCTGCGAATCTATTACAAAATGGGGGCGGGGATCAGTAAGAAAGCGGCAATGGAAGCAGTGGATGCGAATACGAGACGCCTGACACTGTTGGACACCGTTGCCGAGATGACGGATGTGTCCGCTTATACGAGAAAACAATGCAAAGCCCTGGCAACGCATCTGGACAATATGCGTTATGAATCGGCGGGCAGGGCAATTTACCGGATCCTGAATTATATGGGCTATCAGGAATATATGGAAACCCATAGCATGGACAGCGGAAAAGCAGAGATCCTGAAGGTATTGGGAGAGCGGGAAGCGAGTCTGTTTGAGTTCCCGGCGAGACTGCAGAAGCTGCAGGAGATGGTTCGGGAGGGCTGCGGAGATCTTGATAGCAAGTTGGTGCTGTCAACGATTCATTCCAGCAAGGGGCTGGAATATGACCGGGTATATCTGGCGGATATGCTGGCGGGAGTCCTGCCGGCACAGATTCCTCCTAAGGGCAGTGCACCGGATTCTCCGGAGGTAAATGCCTATGAGGAAGAGAGACGGCTGTATTACGTGGGAATGACCCGCGCAAAAGAACAACTCTATCTGTTTACGTTCGGTCCCAATCTGACCTCTGCTTTTTCCAAAGAAGTATTGGGACCGACAGAAACTGAAAAGAGAATGCTGCAAGAAAAAACAAGAAATGTAAATCTGAAATCCCGGACAGTTATGCAAACACCTGCTTATGCGCAAAAGAACTCTGTCAGGAAGTTTTCCGCAGCGGAGGTGGAGCGCACCATTGCGGCCTGTGTGTCCGGCTGCAAGGTACAGCACCAAAAGTACGGAACCGGGACGCTTCTGTCAAGGGATGACAAAGTGGCGGAGATCCTGTTTGAAGGAGAAAACACGCCCAGGAAGATATCGTTGCCAATCGCTGTTTCGGCTGGAATATTGAGAGTTATTAAGTAATTTGAAAGTTAGTTAAATAGTATTTCTCAGATCGCCGTAGCCCCGATTGCATATAAGAAACGCTGACATCGTTTTCACTCGGAAACAGAGCGCAGCGGCACGTAAGCGAGGAAAGTACCCTCGCTAAGTGCCGGCGTCTGTTTACGGTCAGCTTATTCTTATATGCAACCGGGGCTACTAGTTTACGAAAGACTTTAGAACCGCAGAACTCCCGGGACGGACAGAAGGGCTCTCTTTCAGTTGTTTGTCGGAGAGTGTTGATATTTTCTTGAAAAGTGTAGAAAGACAGGGGGAAAGCGGACACGATGTCCGCGTCAGCCGATTCGCGCCATGGACGGCGCGTGTAGGCGGCCCCGTCCGGCTTAGAACCGCTGAATCACTTTTCCTAGAAAATTCACACTCGTAGACCTTACAACTGAAAGAGAGCCCTTCTGTTCGTCCTGGGAGTTCGTCCGGTTAGCCAATAATCATTCACTAACTTTCAAGTTAAGCCTTTTTATTGATCATGGCACGTTTTCTCATGGTAGGATCGAGGATCTTCTTACGGATACGCAGGTTGGTGGGAGTTACTTCCAACAGCTCGTCGGTATCGATGAAGTCCAGAGCCTGTTCCAGAGACAGCACCTTGGGAGGTGTCAGACGCAGCGCTTCGTCGGCACTGGAGGAACGGGTATTGGTCAGCTGCTTTTTCTTGCAGACATTTACCTCAATATCCTCGCTGCGCCCGGTCTGTCCGATGACCATACCGGAGTATACCTTTTCGCCGGGTCCGATGAACAGCGTACCACGCTCCTGGGCATTGTACAGACCGTAGGTGATGGCTTCGCCGGCTTCAAAAGCGATCAGGGAACCCATCTTACGATACTGGATATCTCCCTTGTAAGGACCGTAGCCGTCGAATACGGTATTCAGGATGCCGTTACCCTTGGTATCAGTCATGAACTCACCGCGGTAGCCAATCAGACCTCTTGCGGGAATGGAGAACTCCAGACGGGTGTAAGTGCCGCCGGAGATGGAACCCATGTTGCGAAGCTCACCTTTTCTCTGTCCCAGCTTCTCGATAACTGCACCGGAGAACTCGTTGGGAACATCAATATACGCCAGCTCCATAGGCTCTAACTTCTTACCGTTTTCATCGGTATGATACAGAACCTCTGCCTTACTTACAGCGAATTCAAAGCCTTCACGACGCATGTTCTCGATCAGAACGGACAGATGTAATTCACCACGGCCGGATACCTTGAAACGGTCAGCGGATTCGGTCTCTTCCACACGAAGGGATACATCGGTATTTAATTCACGGAACAATCTGTCACGGATGTGACGGCTGGTGACGAATTTACCTTCCTGACCTGCCAGAGGAGAGTCGTTTACCATGAATTGCATGGCAATCGTAGGCTCACTGATCTTCTGGAAAGGAATGGGTACGACATTGTCGGGAGAGCAGAGCGTATCTCCGATGTGGATCTCACTGATACCGGAGATGGCAACGATGGAACCGATGCCTGCTTCCTTGACTTCTACTTTGTTCAGACCGTCGAACTCATACAGCTTGCTGACTTTGGTCTTGATAAGCTTGTCGGGATCGTGATGGTTACAGATCACAACATCCTGGTTCACGCGGATGGTACCGTTATCTACCTTACCGACACCGATACGTCCTACATATTCATTATAATCGATCGTACTGATCAGTACCTGGGTAGCTGCATCCGGATCTCCTTCGGGAGCGGGAATGTAGTTAAGAATGGTCTCAAACAGAGGCTCCATATCGGCACCGGGTTCGGAAGCATCCAGGGAAGCGATGCCTGCTTTTGCGGAAGCAAATACGAAAGGACAGTCCAGCTGGGAATCGTCAGCGTCCAGCTCTAAGAACAGCTCCAGTACTTCATCCACGACCTCATCCGGTCTTGCTTCGGGACGGTCGATCTTATTGATACATACGATAACGGGAAGCTTTAACTCCAATGCCTTACGCAGTACGAACTTTGTCTGGGGCATTGCACCTTCGAAAGCATCTACTACCAGAATAACACCGTTTACCATTTTCAGGACACGCTCTACTTCGCCGCCGAAGTCCGCATGGCCCGGAGTGTCGATGATATTGATCTTGGTACCCTTATACATAACCGCAGTGTTCTTGGACAGAATGGTGATACCGCGCTCACGCTCGATATCGTTGGAGTCCATGACACGCTCGGCAACTTCCTGATTTGCACGGAATACACCGCTTTGTTTTAACAGCTCATCTACCAGGGTGGTTTTACCGTGGTCTACGTGAGCAATGATCGCAACGTTTCTGACATCTTCTCTTTTTTGTCTCATAAAAATCCTTGCCTTTCTAAAATGCGTGGAACTTGCGAAAATTACGGCAGATTTGTCGAGTGCCGCCATTTTTCGTTAATGAAATAATTATCCTTTTTCTCAAACTGTTTCAGTATAGCACTTATCGATGCACGGTGCAAGAAAAAACCGTGTAAAATCAACGCTTTTGGTGGTTTTCCATATGAAAAACTATGGAAAATAAAATGATTTTGTGCGGTATTTGCCAATTCGCGCGATGTCTTTTGGTACTCAAACGGCATATTTTAGAGTATAAATATAGTGCAACTATTAGGAAACCCGAATCGGTGATAGTTGATGATTACATAAGGAGAGACGAAAAGAAAGGAAAGAGTCAGAAGAGGTAGAAGGGAGAACAGAAATGACAGATAAGGTTATTGAAAACAATCAGGTAACGGTGATGGGGGAAGTGATAAGTGATTTTTCCTACAGCCATGAGATCTACGGGGAAGGATTCTACATGGTGGACATCAAATGTACGAGACTCAGCGACAGTTATGATATCATACCGGTGATGGTCTCGGAGAGATTGCTGGACGTGACGGCAAGCTATGTCGGAATGCTTCTGTGCGTGAACGGACAGTTCCGTTCTTACAATCGCCATGAGGAGCGCAAGAACAGACTGGTGCTGTCTGTGTTTGCAAGAGAAGTGAAATTTATCGATGAGATGGAGGAAAGTTCGAAAACGAATCAAATCTATCTGGACGGATATATATGCAAGGAACCTATTTATCGTAAGACACCGCTGGGAAGGGAAATCGCGGATCTGCTGTTAGCTGTGAACCGGCCTTACGGCAAGTCCGATTACATTCCCTGCATCTGCTGGGGACGCAATGCCCGCTATGCAGAGCACTTTAAGGTAGGAGAGCGCTGTGCTATCTGGGGACGGATCCAGAGCCGTGAATATATGAAGAAACTGGACGAAGAGCATGTGGAGAAAAGAGTGGCTTTTGAGGTGTCGGTCAGCAAGCTGGAACTGTTGGAAGAGGCACAGGAATCCATCGTTTAACGACAAAAGATTGCAAAAATCTACAATATATGGTATAAAGGATTGCATAGATATTAGTAACTGTGTACAGCTATGAAGCGTCAGATACGCAGATAGACCATGAGGTGTGGAATGGCAAACGGGTGCATCTATATTTATACCGGCGATGGCAGAGGCAAATCACCGGCAGCAATCGGAAGAGCGGTACAGGCGGCGGTAGAAGGCAAGAGAGTCGTCATTATCCAGTTCCTGAAAGGAAAAGGATTGGAAGATTCGGATTTCCTACGAAGAATGGAGCCGGAGATCAAGTTGTTCCGCTTTGAAAAGTCCGATGGAAATTTTGCGGAATTATCAGAGGAGAAGAAGCAGGAAGAGATCCAGAATATCCGCAACGGGATCGGATTCGCCAAGAAGGTGCTGACTACGGGAGAATGTGATCTGCTGATCCTTGATGAAGTATTGGGACTGGTGGAAAAAGACATCATTACCGAGGATACCCTGAAGGCACTTCTCGAATGCCGGGGAGATACGGATGTGATATTGACGGGGATCACTTTAAATGATGAGATCTGTGTACTGGCAGACGAAGTATCCAAGATCGAAACAGTAAAATTCAAGGTCTGGGATTGACAGTGGCATGGGTTGATGCTATCATAAAAACATATTTAAGAAGATAGAGGTTGCGTTTTTCAAGAGTATTTTTTCGGGAGGTAACAGGTACCGTTGAAGAAAAAAGAAAGGGGAACACGCCGAAAGATAAGATTTCCTGTATATTTTATCTTGGGCATACGTTTAAGAAGCGTATGACTGTCATCTCGTAAGCAGATGGGGCGCTATCAATAAAGCTTGGATAATCAGCGCCAGCGCCATTGTGCGCTGGCGTTTTGCAAATGGAGGAAGCATATGGCAATATTTAAAGGAGCAGGCGTGGCTATCGTCACACCCATGAACGCAGACGGATCCGTCAATTATGAGAAATTCGGTGAACTGATCGAATTCCAGATTGCAAACGGCACAGATGCCATTATCGTATGTGGTACGACGGGAGAGTCCTCGACCCTGACCCATGAGGAACACCTGGATACCATCAAATACTGTGTGGACAAAGTAGCAAAGAGAATCCCCGTCGTGGCAGGTACCGGTTCCAACTGTACCGAGACCGCGGTATACCTGTCCCGGGAAGCGGAAAAATACGGTGTGGACGGTATCCTGTTGGTAAGTCCCTACTATAATAAAGCAACCCAGAAGGGATTATACCGTCACTTTAAGACCGTTGCGGAATCAGTGAAGGTTCCTGCAATCCTGTATAATGTACCCAGCCGTACCGGATGCAATATTCTGCCGGAGACTGTGGTAAAGCTGTGCAAGGATGTGGAGAATATCGTAGGTGTCAAGGAAGCCAGCGGCAACATCGGCCAGATCGCACATCTGGCAGCCATCGGTCAGGGCGTTGTGGATATCTATTCCGGTAATGATGATCAGATCGTACCGATCCTGGCTCTGGGTGGTATCGGTGTTATCTCCGTACTTTCCAATGTAGCTCCCACACAGACCCATGAGATCTGCCAGAAGTTCTTTGACGGAGATGTGGCAGGCAGCCGTCAGATGCAGCTGGATGCCATGGAACTGTGCAATGCATTGTTCTGTGAAGTGAACCCGATCCCGGTGAAGACAGCATTAAATATGATGGGAATGGGAGCCGGAGCATTCCGTATGCCTCTGTGTGAAATGGATGAAGCCAATGAGAAGCGGCTTGAGAAAGCCCTGAAGGATTATGGTGTCCTGTAGGCTGGAGAATAACGTGCAAGAGTGGAAGAATCCCGCCTGTGAAATTTTTATCATGGGCGGGATCTTTTGTATATAGAATCAGGTGGGAGACAGCCCACCGGGTTGAGGAAAATGAAAAAATCACAGATAGGAGAGAAGAAAATGGTAAAAGTAATCATGCATGGATGTAACGGCAAAATGGGACAGGTGATCAGCGGACTGATCGCGGCAGATCCCGATATCGAACTGGTGGCGGGTATTGATGCCAGAGATGACGGACATAATCCTTATCCTGTATTCACGGATATTGCAAAATGTGATGTGGCAGCGGACTGTATCATTGATTTTTCCGCCGCAGCAGCAGTGGACAAGCTGCTTGCTTATTGCTGTGAGAAGAAGATTCCCTGCGTGCTGTGTACGACAGGTTTATCCGAAGCACAGCTTGCAAAAGCAGAGGAAGTATCGAAGCAGGTCGCAATCCTGAAATCCGCGAATATGTCCATGGGCATCAATCTGCTGCTGAAGCTTCTGAAGGAGGCGGCAGGCGTGCTGGCTCCTGTTGGATTCGATATGGAGATCGTGGAGAAACATCACAACCTGAAAGTAGATGCACCCAGCGGAACCGCACTGGCTCTGGCAGATTCCATCAATGAAGAATTTAACAACGAATATGAATATGTATTTGACCGCAGCACACGCAGAGAGCAGAGACCGAAAAAAGAGATCGGTATCAGTTCTGTCAGAGGCGGCACCATCGTAGGAGACCATGATGTGATCTTTGCCGGTGCGGATGAAGTGATCACTTTCTCCCATACCGCATATTCCAAGGCAGTCTTCGGCAAAGGTGCAGTGCAGGCCGCAAAATTCCTGGCAGGCAAGCCCACCGGAATGTACAACATGTCCGATGTTATTGACGCGGCACTGTGAAAGGCGATACCCATATGAACGAGATGGAACAGAAGGTATTAAAGACCCTCTCACATCAATACAAAACACAAGCTGCTGCTTCCACTGAGATCATCAACCTGCAATCGATCCTGAACCTGCCGAAAGGAACCGAACACTTTCTGACAGATATTCACGGAGAGTATGAACAGTTCAATCATGTGCTGAAAAACGGCTCCGGCTCGGTACGGCGTAAGATTGATGAGGAGTTTGGAAATACGATCAGCAATAAAGACAAAAAAAGTCTGGCGACGCTGATCTATTATCCGGAGAGCAAGCTGGAGATCGTCGAGAGGGAAGAGGACAATCTGGAGGACTGGTATAAGATTTCCCTGCATCGTCTGGTACAGGTAATCAAACGTGTGTCTTCCAAATATACCCGCTCTAAGGTCAGAAAGGCCCTGCCGAAGGATTTCGCCTATGTCATAGAAGAGCTGATCACAGAAAAGGAAGAGATCCAGGATAAAGAGGCATACTATAATGAGATCATCCATACGATCATCCGGATCGGCAGGGCACCGCAGTTTATCATTGCCTTAAGTCATCTGATCCAGAGACTGGTCATCGATCATCTCCACATTGTAGGGGATATTTATGACAGAGGACCGGGACCGCATATTATCATGGATACGCTCTGTGAATATCATTCGGTAGATGTGCAGTGGGGCAACCATGATATGGTATGGATGGGCGCGGCTGCCGGAAGTCTGGCATGTATCGCCAACGTAATACGCATGTCTGCCAGATACGGCAACCTGGCAACTTTAGAGGACGGCTATGGAATCAATCTGCTGCCGCTGGCAACGTTTGCCCTGGAGACCTATGAAAATACGAATTGTGATGCATTTACCATCAAGTTCAATACGGATTATAATACCAAGGATCTGGGCTTAGATACCAAGATGCACAAGGCAATCGCCATTTTACAGTTCAAACTGGAAGGGCAGCTGATCCTGCGTCATCCGGAATTCCACATGGAGAACCGGATGCTATTGCACAGGATCGACTTTGAGAAAAAGACCGTGTGTGTGGACGGAAAAGAATATCCTATGAAGGATGTGGATTTCCCCACTGTGGATCCGGAGCACCCTTATGAACTGACGGAAGAAGAGAGCAAGGTCATGATGCGCTTACAGCAGGTGTTTATGCGCTGTGAAAAATTACAGCGTCATGTAAAATTCCTCTTTTCCAAGGGCGGCATGTACAAAATCTATAACGGCAATCTGCTGTATCACGGCTGTGTGCCCCTGAATCCGGACGGAAGCTTCATGAAGGTCGGGATCTGTGGAAAAGAATATTGCGGAAAAGCACTGTATGATATTCTGGAATATTATGCCAGAAGAGGTTATTATGCCAAGGACGCCAAGGAGCGTGCGCTGGGACAGGATATGATCTGGTATATCTGGGCCGGTCCCGGTTCGCCGGTGTTCGGTAAGGCCAAGATGGCTACCTTTGAACGATATTTTCTGGATGACAAAGAGACGCATGCGGAAGAGAAGAACAGTTATTATAAGCTGTTGGAAAACGAAGAAGTCATCGGCAGAATCTTAGAGGAATTCGGTCTGGACAAGACAGATGCCCATATCGTTAACGGACATGTGCCGGTAGAACAGATCCATGGAGAATCTCCCATTAAATGCGGCGGCAGACTGCTGATCATTGATGGCGGATTTTCCAAGGCGTACCAGAAGAAGACGGGAATTGCGGGATATACGCTGGTATGTAATTCCAGAGGAATGCGTCTGGTAGCTCATGAACCCTTCGAATCCACGGAAGCAGCCATCATCAAAGAATCCGATATTTTCTCGGATTCCGTTGTGGTGGAGAATTTCCCGCACAGAAAGCTGGTAGCGGATACAGATACCGGCAAGGAGATCCAGGAGAATATCTTCTATCTGGAAGAACTCCTGGAAGCTTACCGGGAAGGCACCATCATGGAAGAGGTGTAGGTTATCGCTGACCGTTACCTGTAGTAGAGGTGGTATTGCCTGCGTTCGCATCATTGCCTACGAGATCATCTGTGATATCGGAGACTCCGTTAGCGGCATCGTTTACGATATTACCTACGGTATCACCGGCTTCGCCTACCGCATTGCCGGCATTGTCCAGCATGGAGTCATTCTCCCCTGCGGTATTACCGTTGCCGTTGGTATCTCCCATGTTGTCCGTGGCAGCAGTTCCGGTCTCTGTGGTCTGCGTCGCAGTGCTCTCCTGAGTGGCAGGAGAGGCGGACGGGGAAGGAGAGGCAGCCATACTGCCGGAGTTATTGTTGTTCTTGTTGGTGCCGCAGGCGGCAGCCATGCACAGGTAGACCGTGATGATGCCCAGAACCAGTAACTTTTTCCCAATGTGGGATGTTGCGTTATTTGTCTTATTTTTCATAATTTCCTCCATTCAAGATGACCCGTTGCAGGGATATTCTGTCCGAACCAACGATGTCCGGCTTGAGGGTAGTATGTGCGGATTTTAGAAAATAATTCAAAAAAATAAAAATCAGTTGGAAGAAAACGAGGAAGAAAATGGAATTTCGCCCATGTATTGATATTCATAACGGAAAAGTAAAGCAGATCGTCGGTGGAAGCCTGAGTGATCTCGGTGACAGGGCACAGGAGAATTTTGTCTCTGAACAGGATGCTGCCTTTTATGCAAAACTTTATCAGAAATATAAATTAAAAGGCGGGCATATCATTTTACTGAATGCTGCGGACAGCCCGTATTATGAAGCGACGAAAGCACAGGCACTGGCAGCTTTGGGTGCATATCCCGCAGGACTGCAGGTCGGCGGCGGCATTACAGCGGAGAATGCGGCGGAGTATCTCGATGCCGGAGCTTCCCATGTGATCGTGACCTCTTATGTATTTCGGGAGGGAAGGATCGATTACGACCGGCTGGACCGGCTGGTTCAGGCAGTAGGGAAAGCACATCTGGTGCTGGATGTCAGCTGCAGACGCGTGGGTGAAAAGTACCTGGTGGTGACGGACCGCTGGCAGAAGCTGACGGAAGAAGCCGTGGACGCAGAATTACTTGAAAAATTGTCTGCATACTGTGATGAGTTTCTGGTCCACGCCGTGGACGTGGAAGGAAAAGCCCGGGGAATCGAGCAGGAACTGGTGAAGGCCATCGGAAACTATACCGGAAATCCTGTCACTTATGCGGGCGGCGTTCATTCCATGGAAGATCTGCTCCTGTTAAAAAAGCTGGGGCAGGACCGGATGAATGTGACCATCGGAAGTGCACTGGATCTGTTTGGCGGCAGTATGAGATGGGCGGATGTGCTGTCGGTGTGCAGTGGGAAATAGGATTGAAAAATATGAAAATATGAAATGCCGCAGAATCTATAAAAGCGATAGACTCTGCGGCATTTGATATTCACCGGTTTGATTTTATGATTAAAGCCTGGTTACGTTAACGGCCTGGGGACCCTTCTCACCGTCTACAACATCGAAAGAAACGGCTGCGCCTTCTTCCAGAGTCTTGTAACCTTCCATGTTCAGTCCACTGTAATGTACGAATACATCTTTGCCGGATTCATCGGAAATGAAACCATAACCTTTCTGATTATTGAACCACTTTACTGTACCTTTGTTCATAATAGATACCTCCACAAATTCTTTCCTGTCATTAGCTTTTTGCAATGTATACAACATTGTCTCAGCAAATGCATCATAGCACAGCAGGTCGTAAAAGTAAATAGACGATTCCGTAAAAGTGCACAAAAAATTATAGGTAATTCCTTAATAAAAACAAAAATTTGAAGAAAATCTTGGGAAAATATTACAAAAATGTTAAGAAAAGATTGCTGTAAGGGCTTTCCTGTGGTAAAATGGGTTGATATTTAGCGGAGGTGACTCTATGAAAGGACGTAAACATAAGCGTGGATTGAACCATGTGCTGATCCTTACGTCAGACGCAGCAGATGCCAATGTAAAGCAGATCCGCGTACGGGCATGGATCGTGGAGGCAGTGGTGCTGCTGCTTTGCATACTGATCGGTGGATTGATCGGTTACTTTATCTACGAAGGACAACTGTGGGAGAACGCCAGCAGACGAAGCCGTGAACAGGTCGTGGCGCTGGAAGAGGAGAATCAGACGCTGAGTGAGCAGAACAGTAAACTGGAAGCTCAGGTGACAGAACAGGCAGAAGAAATACAGATTTTAAGTGATACGGTAAGCCAGAAGGTACAGAGTGAGAGTGAATTGTCCGCAACGTTGGAGAAACAGAGCCTTCCTACGGAATTCCCTCTGACGGGATCCGCTTCCATGGAGGAAGTGTCGGAAGGTGACCCTATGTGCATTTTCCATGCATCGGTGGGTACGACAGTTGTTGCAGCGGCAAGCGGTACTGTGATAGCGGTAAATGATGATGAGACCTATGGACACAGCGTCTGGGTCGATCATGGTAACGGCTATATTACCATCTACCGGAACAAAGGAGATGCCACGGTGACTACCGGTGACTCCGTAGTGCAGGGAACCACATTGTTTGTGATCAGTGAGGACAACACAGATCTCGGATACCAGATGCAGAAGGACGGAAATTATATCAATCCGATGGATATGCTTGCAATCAGCGGTTGATTGCGGAAAGGTTTGGAAGATTACATGTTAGGAAAAAAGAATGCAGATACAAAAATGAGTACATTGATCGGTGCCGGAGCAGAACTGAACGGAGATTTTACGCTGGACGGTTCCGCAAGGATCGACGGTAAGATCGGCGGAAATGTAACAGTGACCGGAAATCTGATCCTGGGAGCAGGCAGTGTGGTTACCGGAGATGTACAGGCGACCACCGTTCTGATCGGCGGAGAAGTAACGGGAAACATCAGCGCACCGGAGAAGGCAGAGCTGACAGCTTCCGCAAAAGTGCTGGGAGATATTACCACACAGGTGATCGTTATTGATGAGCATGCCGTGTTCCAGGGCAAGGTCGATATGAATCAGACAGTTCCCGATAAAAAGGGCAAGGCAAGAACGGCCAAAGCAGTCCGTGCCGGACGTAAGAGCGCCAAGGCAGCCATTGCCGAGGCTCTGAAGGAAGTGGAAGAGGAAGAAAAGAGAGAGAATCTGGAGACAGCAGAAACTGTCCAAACTACAGAAACACCGGCAACGGAAACAAACGAAGCATAAGAGGATAGATAAAAAGAGGGATATGGAGAAACACTTTTTGAAGAGTGCTTTCCATATCCCTTTTTTATCCGGTACTAATCCTGTTCCGGATCTTTCTTCTCCATACGTCCGAATACCAGTTCATAACCATCGTTGCCGTAGTTTAAAGAACGGTTTACACGGCTGATGGTAGCGGTGGAAGCTCCAGTCTTTTCCGCAATCTCCAGATACGTCTTGCCGTCTTTCAGCATGGCGGCCACTTCGAAGCGCTGAGACAAAGAAAGCAGTTCATTGACAGTACACAGGTCTTCGAAAAAGCTGTAACATTCCTCCCGGGACTGTAGACATAACACTGCATCAAACAGAGAATCTACCGCGTCCGTTTTGATTTTTTTATTCATTGTCGACACACCTTTCCATAGTTGTAATGAATACAACGCAACTATTGATATTTTAGCATACTAAAGTTGTAAAGTAAAGATGTGAAGCAAAATAGTTATAAAATCTTCATAATTTCAGAACAAGATAAAATGGGCAGCTGTTGACATGTAGTTTTGAATACTATATAATAGCCACATGAGGAAAACAAGTAGCTGCGAAGCAGATATTTGTTTTCCTGTGGCTACTAACGAGAGAACCGTCTGCGAAGCAGACGATGGAGCGCGAAGCGCGGGTTCTCGAGTTAATATAACCAGAACCGTCTGCGAAGCAGACGATAAAGCGAGGAGCGCGGGTTCCCGAGTTGTTTTAACCGAGGGAACAGAAAGGACAGCAGGAATATTATGGCAGCAACAACAGAAGAATTACTTCAGACGATCTTACAGAGTCTGGAGAAAGTAGAATATATCAAATCGGAAGATATTCCGAATATTGATCTGTATATGGATCAGGTGCTGACCTTTATGGACAGAAAACTTCGTTCCGCAGTCCGTCCCCAGACGGAAGACCATGCGCTGACCAAGACCATGATCAATAATTATGCGAAGAACGATCTGCTGCCTCCGCCGGTAAAAAAGAAATATTCCAAAGAGCATGTGTTACTGCTCATTTTCATTTACTACTATAAAGGTGTCATTCCCATGAATGAGATCCAGACACTTTTACAGCCGCTGACAGAGCGGTATTTCCAGAATGGTCAGGAGTTTGATCTCGAAAGCGTCTACAAGGAAGTTGTATCTCTGGAGAAGGAGCAGTTAGAGTACCTGAAAAAAGATGTTGTGGAGAAATTCCACAGAGCAGGGAATTCTTTTGCGGGGGTGACCGGACAGGAGCAGGAGTTTTTACAGAAATTCGCCCTGATCTGTCTGTTAAGTTTTGACGTTTACATGAAGAAAATGCTCGTGGAACAGCTGGTGAACGAACTGGCGGATTCGCAGAAAGCACAGACTCCGGAGAAGGAGTCCCATAAGAAGAAAAATCAATAAGGGGTCATCAAATGAAAGCAATGATGGATCTGCATACGCATACTCTGGTAGCAGGGCATGCGTATAGTACGTTAAAGGAAAATATAGAATCGGCAATGGCGGCCGGACTTCGATACCTCGGAATGAGTGAACATGGTCCAAGCGCACCCGGCGGCCCGCATGAATTCTTTTTCGGCAATTACAAAGTGATTCCCAGAGAATATGATTATGTGGACAATACAGACAAAGTAATGCCCGTGGAGGGCGGAAGGTTACGTCTGTTGTGCGGCGTGGAAGCAAATATCAGTGACATAAACGGAACATTGGATCTGGAGGAACGTTATCTGCAAAAAATGGATTACGCGATAGCGAGCCTTCATATTTTTGCAGTTACCCCGGGAAGCCGTAAGGAAAACACAATGGCCTCTGTCAGAGGATTCCGGAACCCGTATGTGAAAATCCTGGGGCACCCGGATGACGGCAGATTCCCGTTGGATTACGATCTGCTGGTGAGGGAGGCAAAGGAGGCACAGGTCGCACTGGAAGTGAACAATGCTTCATTAAATCCGAAGTCCTCCAGAAAGGGCGGCAGAGATAATATCACAGAACTCTTAAAGACTTGCATGAAGTACGGACAACCTGTTATAATGGGGACAGACAGCCATATCTGTTATGCGGTCGGTAAGTTTACGGAAGCGGAAGCACTGATGCGCGAAATCGGTTTTCCGAAGGAACTGGTATTAAATTACGATCCCGAGAACATTCATAAACTGATCAACATAACACGATAGCTGACAAACGGTCGAAGAACCGAGAAAGCCGTATTACGGCATGCCTGGAAGGGCGGATAGGAGAACAAATGAAAGACGCAAATTGTGGATATTGTATGAGAGGGGAATTGCTGGATAAGTTCGGCATTTTCATCTGTGACCTGAAGGTGAGCAGCCTGATCCTGTTTAAGGAGCAGAGCCATCCCGGCAGATGCATCGTGGCGTATAAGGATCATGTCAGCGAAATCGTGGATATCAGTGAGGAAGAGAGAAGACTGTTCTTCGAAGACGTGGCACATGCGGCAAAAGCCATCCATGCAGCGTTCCATCCCGATAAACTGAATTATGGTGCTTACGGTGACACAGGCTGTCATCTGCATATGCATCTGTGCCCGAAGTATAAGGACGGTTTTGAGTGGGGCGGCACCTTTGAGATGAACCCCGGCAAGACTTTGCTGACCGATGCGGAATATCAGGAGATGATCGATAAGATCAAAGCAAACCTGTAATTTTGCAGAGACAGGCACAGAAACTTCTCCCAAAACATAGGATGTAGCTATAGCCTGATCGCCTAAACGCTCGATCACTATAGAAAGGGAGAAGCTATGAAAAAGTCGTTTGCAAAAAGAAGTGTTGCGAAAAAAACAGTTATGGCCGCACTTGCCGTGGTGCTCGCACTGCCTGCGTTGACAGGCTGTGGGGAAGCCGGACAGACAGGTGGGGCAAAGAAGACCAGAGTGGTGCTCAATGAAGTAGCCCACTCTGTTTTTTATGCGCCTATGTATGTGGCCATCGAGGAAGGCTACTTTTCCGATGCCGGAATTGACCTGGAGCTGGTCACCGGATTCGGTGCGGATAAGACAATGACGGCGGTACTCACCGGAGAAGCGGATATCGGATTCATGGGCAGCGAGAGTACAATCTACACTTATGCCGGAGGCACGGAAGATTATGTTGTGAACTTTGCACAGCTGACACAGCGCGCGGGGAATTTCCTGGTGGCGAGAGAACCGATAGATGATTTTAGGTGGGATATGCTGAAAGGGAAAACGGTTCTGGGAGGCAGAGCCGGAGGCATGCCGGAAATGGTATTTGAATATATTCTGGAAAAGCAAAGTATCGATCCGAAAACGGATCTTACGATTGATCAGAGTATTGATTTCGGTTCCACGGCAGTAGCTTTTTCCGGTGGACAGGGAGATTTTACCGTGGAATTTGAGCCGCATGCAACGTTACTGGAGCAAAAAGGGGACGGATACGTTGTGGCTTCGCTGGGAGAAGAATCCGGTTATGTACCCTACACTTCTTTTTCGGCAAAAAAGAGCTATCTGGAACAAAATGCGGAAACCATTCAGGCTTTCACCGACGCCTTACAACAGGGTATGAACTATGTGAGGGAGCACAGCGCAGAGGAAATTGCCAAATGCATTGCACCACAGTTTGCCGGGACGGAAAGTGATACACTGACGACAATCGTAGCACGTTATCAGGGGCAGGATACCTGGAAAGAAGATCTGATCTTCCAAAAGGATGCATTTGATCTGTTGCAGAATATTCTGGAGGATTCCGATGTGCTGAAGGAGAGAGTGCCTTATGAAACACTGGTAAATACGGAATTTGCACAGAAAGCGGCAGAAAAATGAGATCCTGAATGACAGAGAAACGAAAGAAGAATTGATGCAGTGGTAAAATGAGTCTTTGAAAGGGGGAGGATTAAACATCCTCCTCCTTGATGTGTATATTTTTGATCGCCCAGAGCTTCAGTGCTTTGGCGTTGGTGCTGATCTTCTCCAGGGAATCCAGGATATCCTGGAATGCCGGACGTTCGTCTTCGGAGATGACCCCGTCTTCGGAAATGGCGATCAGGGAGGCACGGAGCGTATCGATGTCTTTCAGGGAACCGAGTACTTTTAATGCCAGTCTGTCAAAGTCCACGATATCCACCTCGGATACGCTGTTGCGTCCTAAGAGACATTCTTTGGCACAGTAGGAGTTGCACAGTTCCGGCGTGTTGTAGGCATCTGCCATGGCCTTGACTTCTTCGGGATAGGGAGCAATGGTATCCAGTTCGATCCTGGCCAGTCTGGTACGGTCGATACCGACCAGTTCGGCAGCTTTTTCGCGGCTGCTGAAGTCGGGATTCGACCCGGCAGCCTCGCAACGTGCGAGATAGTACATATTATCAGCGGCTTTTGTAGCTTTTTTACCCATTTTATTTCGTTTCCTTTTCGTATATTATGGATTCATAACGATTCGGAACCCGGCCGGCGGATTTATATAAAGTGCCGGAATGAAAAAGGCTCTGAATGGTTGTGTCACATCTTACGTAAGACAGTTTAGTGGAAAAGAAACACATTGTAAAGAAAAATTGATGATATTGGTGATATTTTGTGAAAAGCAGTTGAGGGAATGTGTAAAATTTGCTAAAATGTAAGAGATGTGAAAAAGAACAGATTTTTCATATATAAAACGGAGGTGCGGTAATGGGTTTAATCAGAGCAGCAAAAGATGCAGTCAGCAGCATGATGGCTGACCAGTGGAGAGAGTATTTCTATTGTGATGCCCTTTCCAATGACGTACTGGTGGTAAAAGGACAGCAGCGTGTGACCAACGGACGCAACAGCAATACCAAGGGCGTGGAGAACATTATCTCCAACGGTTCCATCGTAGCAGTCAACGAAGGACAGTGTATGATCATCGTGGATCAGGGCGGAATCGTGGAGTTCTGTGCGGATGCCGGTGAATTCGTATATGATGCTTCCACAGAGCCCAGCTTATTCTACGGAAGCCTTGGCGAGAACGTTAAAAATACATTTTCCAATATCGGAAAGCGTTTTACTTTTGGCGGTAATGCGGCAAAGGATCAGAGAGTTTACTTCTTCAATATCAAGGAAGTTATGAACAATCTCTTCGGTACGGCAAGCCCGATTCCTTTCCGCGTCATCGATAAAAACATCGGACTGGATCTGGATACTTCCTTAAGATGTAACGGTGAGTATTCCTTCCATCTGGTAGATCCCCTGTTATTCTATAAAAATGTATGCGGTAATGTGACCGAAGCTTATACCAGAAACGAACTGGTGGCAAAGATGAAAGCAGAACTGCTGACTGCATTGCAGCCCGCACTTGCCAAGATCTCCGCACAGGGTGTGCGTCCCAGTGAGATTCCCGCACATACCGAGGAACTGACAGAAGCCCTGAAGGAAGAACTTTCCGATCTGTGGACCAAGCTTCGCGGTATTGAGATCGTTACGATCAACATTAATTCTGCGAAGATCCCCGATGAAGATGCGAAGACAATCGCAGATCTGCAGAGAACCGCAGTGCTTCGTAATACCGGAATGGCAGCAGCTACCATGACTGCCGCACAGGCTGAAGCTATGAAGATGGCAGCATCCAATACCTCCACAGGTCCCATGATGGCATTCGCAGGCATGAACATGGCCAATATGGTAGGCGGTATCAATGCCGGACAGCTGTATCAGATGGATGCACAGCAGAACGGCATGGGTATGCAGCAGGCAGCCGCACAGGCTCCCGAACAGCCTCATATGCAGGCACCCATTCTGGGCTGGACCTGCAGCTGCGGCAAAACAGATAACCGCGGTAAATTCTGTGCCGAGTGTGGCGCACCGAAGCCCTCTGAAGCCGGCTGGACCTGTAGCTGCGGAGCAGTGAACCAGGGCAGGTTCTGTACGGAATGCGGAGCAAAGAAGCCGGAAGGCGCTCCAATCTATAAATGTGATAAATGCGGCTGGGAGCCGGAAGACCCCGCACATCCTCCTAAATTTTGTCCGGAGTGTGGAGATCCTTTTGATGAGAATGACAGAGTATAAGCTACTCAGAAAAATATTTTTTAGAAAACAGCAGTACAGCGGATGCCTTTCGGTGTCTGCTGTACTTTGCTGTCAACAGTACAACGGAATGAAAGACAGAGAGAAACGTAAATGAGCGCAAGTCTGATCGCAGTCATTGTAATACTGGTATTGTGTCTGGTGCTGGCGGGGATTATTTATTACGCATATTGCACTGTAAAAAGGAAAGTCAGGGAAACGTCCAGACTGCTGTTTGGAACGGATTCCATGATCGAGGGAATGAAACAGAGAGAACTGGAAGTGGAGACGACACCAAAATCGGTATCCTCCGCCACGAATCTATATATGCCGTCTATTATGAGAGATTTTCCGGAATTTCATTATGACGAGATGAAGAGCAGGGCAGAAAATGTATTGATTTCTTACCTGCATGGTATTACCGGACAGAATCCGGCACTTTTGTCGGAAGGAACAAACGAATTGAAAGAACAGCTCAGACTGCGGCTGGAAATGTTACAGAACCGGTCACAGAAAGAGAGCTTTGACAATATTCATATTCACAGAACGGAGATTCACCAGTACCGGAAACAGAAAGGCAGGCAGAGCATTGTCTTTCAGTCGGCGGTGGAGTATTTTCATGCGCTGACGGAAAACGGCAAGGTAATCAAAGGTAGCAGGGATCGTAAGGAACAGGCAAAATATAATGTGGAGCTGGTCTATATCCAGGATCAGGATATGATCGAGAACCAGGCGGATGCCGGGCTGGCACTGAATTGTCCGAATTGTGGGGCGCCACTTCCGGGATTGGGAGCGAAGAAGTGTATTTATTGTGATACCCCCATCGTAGAGTACAATCTGCGTGTCTGGAATTTCAGTCGCGTGGAAGAAGCATAGTATGAAAAGAACTTCTGTTAGAGAGGGCTGCATGAGAGAAGAGGGTATGGGAGTGGAGAACAGGGTTACAACACAAAATGTACAGGACGTGGACAGACAGCTGGATGCGGCCAATAAGGAACTGCATCGGGAAAGAGAAAAGCTGATGGCCGTGATCCGTATGTCCGGAGATCTGATCTTCGAATACGATATTTTGAATGACAAGATGTACTATGCCGGTCCGGGAGAAGGAATTCTGTATCCCGACCAGATCACGGCTGGGTATACGGATCATCTCATCAGAGAGGCGGGGAACCGGACGGAGACCGTGGAACAGCAGCTGGCGGAAGCACTGCGCAGCGGGAAACCGGATATCTATATTGAACTCTGTAAGACAGATGCGGACGGCAGCCCCCGGTGGGTGAAAGTCATCGGACAGACTTTTTACGATGAAAAGGGAGAGCCGGAACGGGTTTTGGGAAAAGTCTGTGATATTGACGAACAGAAGAAAAAAGAGTGGGAGCTGCGTGAAAAATCGCAGAAGGATTCACTGACGGGACTGTGGAATAACTCTACGATCAAACAGCGGATCGCAGAAAGACTGCAGCAGTTGAAACAGGGACATACAGGCTATCTGGTGGTCCTGGACGTGGACAGCTTTAAAAAGATCAACGATACCAACGGCCATCTGTTCGGAGATGCGGTATTGTGCTCTTTTGCAGATGAAATGACGAAGCATTTTCCCGATGCGATGCGCGGCAGGATCGGCGGTGATGAGTTTGTATTTTATGTGGAAGACATGGACCGTGGAATGCTGGAAGAGAAACTGAAACAGCTGAACCGCTGCATGTCTGACCGTTATGATGATGACAAGACCGGACTGCGTATCTCCTGCAGCCTTGGTGTGGCGGTAACGGACGGAACGGTGACGGATTACAACCTGCTGTTCCAATGGGCGGATGCGGCATTATATCAGGTGAAAAGTAAAGGCAAGGGAGCTTTTTATCTGCTGGATGTCGTGGAAGGCGTGGCATTGCCGGGAAAGAGCTATTTAAAAAGCGAAGAGAACAAAGAGGATGAGATCGTACATAAAGAAGCCCGGTTTGACAGTGAGGAAGATCTTGTGCTGTTCTGCATCGATCTGTTGGAAAATGTGTCCAATCTGACAAGCGCACTGAAAGTACTCTGTGAGCGTACCTGCAGCTTTTTCGGCATTGATGATATGATATGTGTGGAGAACGCGGAATCCGGACCTATGATCCGCTATCAGTGGAACCGGGAAGAAAAAGAAAATTTTGCAAAGAGAATTCTGAACCCCGGTGTATTTGAATGGGACAGGATCCGGAAAAATGCAGATGATTCCGGAGCCGTGATCTACAGACAGGAGGAGACTCCGGATATCTACAAAGAGGAAGCAAAGTCTGTAATGATCGTCATGTCCACGGCATCGAAGGGGGTAAAAGCCAGCGTTATTTTTACGGACCGCCACACGGACAGAAAATGGCAGAAGGAAAAAAACGCACTTTGCAAGATCTCCCATCAGATCTTTAACAGGCTCAGAAAACTTAAGAATGCAGAGAAAGACCAACGGGAATTAAACCGGAAGCTGAATTATGATGCCCTGACGGGATTGCCGGTATATAACCGCTTTGTGGATCAGATGGAAAGCTATATGGCGACCCACGGGAAAAACGGATTGTATTTTGTCTCTTCGGATTTCTCTAATTTCCAGTATGTGAATGAAATGTACGGCTATGAGGTAGGCGACCGGATCCTGCATGATTTTGCCATAGCGCTGCAGGAAAAGTGCGAGAACGGAGTGCTTTTCTGCCGTGTGACATCGGATCATTTTGTAGGCGCACTGAAAGAAGACACGGTGGAGAATGCAAAGGACGAATATCTGGAATTCACCGATGCTTTTGTCCGGAAGACCAACAGCCGGTACGACCAGTGTAATCTGGTCATCGCTACGGGAATGTACGAGATCCGGGAGAATGACTGGTCTGTGTCCTCTATGATGGACAATGCCAATGAGGCCAGAAAACAGTGCAAGACCCAGAAGGTAGACAGTGCGGTGGAGATCTATACGGAGAAGATCCGCAAAGATCTGGAGAATACCAGAGAAATCGTATCCGGCATGGTCAGTGCGTATAACAATAAAGAATTCCGTGCATACCTGCAGCCCAAGGTGTCACTGCATACCGGGAAGGTAGTCGGGGCGGAAGCACTGGTAAGATGGATCAGAGCGGACGGCTCTATGGTGATGCCGGGGAGATTTATTGATGTTTTTGAACGAAACGGCTTCGTTACCAAGGTGGATTTCGCGGTACTGGATCAGGTGATGGAATATTTGCGGGACGCCCTTGCACAGGGAGAAGAAGTGGTACCGATCTCGGTGAATTTCTCCAGAAGACATAATGAATATACGGACTTTGTACCGAATATTTTAAAACGGCTGAAAGAGTATAAGGTACCGAGCAGACTTCTGGAAGTAGAAGTGACGGAGTCTGTCTTTATGTCGGATCTGAATAAACTGACCAATAATCTGGAGACCCTCAGGGGGAAAGGCGTGGAGATCTCGGTGGATGATTTCGGCAGCGGTTATTCTTCCCTGAACCTGTTATCCAAGGTAGCGGTGGATACGGTAAAGCTGGACAAGCAGTTTCTGGATGATACCATGAACAGTGAACGGGAAGAAACGGCATTGACAATTATCAAATATCTGACTGAAATGTTGAAGCATCTCGGTTTCAAGGTATTGGCAGAGGGCGTGGAGACGAAAGAACAGTTAGACATGCTGCGGCTGGCGGACTGTGATATCGTGCAGGGATATTTTTATGCAAAGCCTATGCCAATCGAAGATTTCAGAAAGTTTCTGCAGCAATTTAATGAAAGGGATAATGCGTAATTCATGAGTATTTATGATACCTTAAATAAAGAACAAAAAGAAGCGGTGCTTCATACGGAAGGGCCGCTCCTTCTGTTAGCGGGTGCGGGGAGCGGCAAGACCCGTGTCCTGACCCACAGAGTAGCATATCTGATCGATGAAATGGGAGTGAATCCCTGGAATATTCTGGCCATTACTTTTACCAACAAGGCAGCGCAGGAAATGCGTGAACGGGTGGACAAGATCGCCGGCTTCGGTGCGGATCAGGTATGGGTGGCGACATTCCATGCCACCTGTATGAGAATTCTGAGAAGACATATCGACCGGCTGGGATATGACACGAATTTTACGATCTACGATACGGATGACCAGAAAACGGTGATCAAACAGGTATGCAAGAGACTGAATATCGATACCAAGATGTACAAGGAGCGTACATTACTTTCAGAGATTTCATCGGCAAAGGATGAACTGGTGGATGTGCGTGAATTCGAAGTGAAATCCGCCGGGGATTACCGTAAGTCCGTGACAGCCAGAGTCTACAGGGAATATCAGGAGACAATGAAGAAGAGCAACGCGCTGGATTTTGATGATATCATTGTCAAAACGGTAGAACTTTTTAAAAACTGTCCGGAAGTGCTCCATAACTATCAGGAACGTTTCAGATATATTATGGTGGATGAGTACCAGGATACGAATACTGCGCAGTTTGAGCTGATCCGCCTGCTGGCGGACGGATATCGCAATTTATGTGTGGTGGGTGATGATGACCAGTCTATTTATAAATTCCGTGGAGCAAATATCCGCAACATTCTGGATTATGAAAAAATATATCCGGATGCCAAGGTGATCAAACTGGAACAGAACTACCGTTCCACACAGAATATTCTGGATGCGGCCAATGCGGTGATCAGGAATAACAGGGGACGTAAGGAAAAGGCACTGTGGACCGAAAAAGGTGCCGGCAGCAGAATTCATTTCAGACAATTTGATAATGCTTATGAAGAGGCGGAATACATTGCCGATGATATCGGGGACAAGGTGAAAAAGAACGGCCTGGCTTATGCGGATTGTGCCGTATTGTATCGTACCAATGCCCAGTCACGCCTGCTGGAAGAACGTATGGTGGTGGAAGGAATTCCCTATCATGTGGTAGGTGGTGTGAACTTCTACGCCAGACAGGAGATCCGTGATATTCTGGCTTATCTGAAGACCATCGATAACGGCAGGGATGAAGTGGCACTGCGCAGGATCATTAATGTACCGAAGCGCAGCATCGGCAACGCTTCCCTGGAAAAAGTGGCGGACTACGCACAGATGAAGGACATTACGCTGTTTGATGCCCTGTGTGAAGCGGACCAGATCAAAGGCCTGGGAAGAGCGGAAACAAAAATCAAAGGATTCGTCAATCTGATCCGGGTGTTACGAAGCGGCTTATCTTCCTATACACTGCCGGATCTGATCAAGGCACTTCTGGAGAATATCGAATATGCGGAGTATCTGAAGGATCAGGATGAGGAATCCGCCGAAGACCGTCTCGGAAACGTAGACGAATTGATCACTAAGGCGGCAGCTTACGAAGAAACCCATGATGAGCCGAATCTGTCGGAATTCCTGGAAGAGATCATGCTGGTGGCCGATATTGATAATGTGGAAAACGGCGACAACAGAGTACTTTTGATGACATTACACAGCGCGAAAGGTCTGGAGTTCCCGGTAGTCTATCTGGCAGGCATGGAGGATGGGCTTTTTCCGGGCTTTATGACCATCGCTTCCGATGATCCCATGGAAATCGAGGAAGAGAGAAGGCTGGCTTATGTGGGAATTACCAGAGCCAAGGAAGACCTGACACTGACCTGTGCACGCAGCAGAATGCTTCGCGGAGAGACGCAGTACAATCCGGTGAGCCGTTTCGTGAGAGAAATTCCGAAGGAACTGATGGATAATACACCACCCCAGAGCAGAAGATACCATGATGAAGATCTGGAAGATTTTCAGACAAGAAGGGCAAATGAAGCGGCACTTAGGGCAATGGGGCTGGAGGTGATCGCTTCTCCCGGATCCGGTTCGGGTGCAAGCAGCGGATTCGGCGGTTTCGGTAATACCGGATTTGATCCAAGGCCCAAGGCAACACTGAAACCGCGGGTTACGGCAAAAGCGGATAAACCGTATATTTCCAAAGGAATCGGCGGTCTGAACCAGCTGGCGGGTTTGCAGAAGGGAACGGAGTTCAAAGCACCGGATGCACTGGAGTATAGCATAGGGGACAGAGTGCGCCACATGAAATACGGAGAAGGCACCGTACTTAACATTGTGCGTGAACCCAGAGATTATAAAGTAACTGTGGAATTCGACAGAGCAGGACAGAAGATCATGTATGCATCTTTTGCAAAATTAAAACCCGTGTAAGATATTCTGAGAAGTCTATAGTAATTTTTTTGAAAACATGGTATGATATAAAGGAATGAAAATAATTGCTTTGTATCCGTAAAGAGAAAACGGATGTCGGAAAGGCAGGTAAATGATATGAACAAATTAGAAAATCTGGTAGACATTGACAAGCTGAACGAACTGAAGGTCAGCGAATTGAAGAAGCTCAATAAGCTTCTCGGTAAGGAAGCGGAAGAGAAGAAGGAACGCAATATCCTGGTATGGGTATTGGCGATCATCGGTGCCGTAGCTGCCGTTGCAGCAGTGGCTTACGCCGTATACCGTTTCTTCTTTGCACAGGATTATCTGGAGGACTTCGAGGATGATTTCGAAGATGAAGCAGATGATGTGGAAGAGGATGATGACGACTTCTTCGAGGATGAAGGAGAGAATTAATCCATGAAAAAAGGACAGGTATACGAAGGATCTGTTGTAAGGGTCGATTTTCCCAACAAAGGGATCGTCTGTGTGGGAGATGAGACTGCCGTAGTCAAGAACAGCCTGCCCGGACAGAAGGTTAAATTCTCGGTGAATAAAGTACGCAAAGGGAAGGCGGAAGGAAGGCTTCTGGAGGTGACGGAAAAGTCACCTTTGGAAACCGGCCGTACGTGTTCCCTTTTTGGGTTGTGCGGCGGATGTACTTATCTGTCTCTTCCCTATGAGGAACAGCTGAAGGTCAAAGAGGAACAGGTAAAAAGGCTGTTGGACAGTGTACTCTGCAGACAGGCGGAAGAATGGACATTTGAAGGGATCAAGGGCAGCCCGAAGGCATATGAATACCGTAATAAGATGGAATTTTCCTTCGGGGATGAGTACAAGGACGGACCACTGGCGCTGGGCATGCACAAGAGAGGCAGTTTTTACGACATTGTGACCGTAGCGGATTGTGAGATCGTGGATGCGGATTACCGTCTGATCTTACAGTCGGTGAGAGATTATTTCGCACAGACCGGGGCATCTTTTTTTCACAGAATGAGCCATGAGGGCTTCTTGCGTCATCTGCTGGTGCGCAAGGCTTCCCGTACCGGAGAAATTCTGGTGGCGCTGGTAACGACTTCCCAGAATCCATGGCAGCAGGGAACAGAGACATCGGAAGCAGTGGATACAGATACGCTGATCTTTGGATTCCGGGATCTGCTGCTTACACTTGAACAGGATGGTAAACTTTCCGGAAAATTCGCCGGGATCCTGCATATCACGAATGATTCCATTGCGGATGTGGTGCAGAGTGACCGTACGGAGTTACTGTACGGACAGGAGTATTTTTATGAAGAGTTGTTAGGACTGAAGTTCAAGATTTCCACGTTCTCCTTTTTCCAGACAAACTCCTACAGCGCAGAAGTACTGTATCAGACGGCGAGAGATTATGTGGGAGATCTTGGCGGCAGCAACAAGATCGTATTCGATCTCTACAGCGGTACCGGTACCATAGCACAGCTCATGGCTCCGGCAGCCGGAAAGGTCATCGGTGTGGAAATCGTTGAGGAAGCCGTGGAAGCGGCAAAGAAAAATGCCGCAGCCAATGGACTGGATAACTGTGAATTCATTGCCGGAGATGTATTGAAAGTGCTGGATGAAGTGGAAGAAAAACCGGATATGATCATTCTGGATCCTCCCAGAGACGGTATCCATCCCAAGGCATTGCCCAAGATCATTGCATACGGGGTAGACCATATTGTCTACATTTCCTGCAAACCTACCAGCCTGGTGAGAGATCTCGAAGTATTTTTAGAAAACGGTTACCGGGTGGACAAGGCTGTGGCAGTGGATCAGTTCCCCTGGACCGCAAATGTAGAGACCGTGTGCCTGTTGACGAAAAAACAATAATATCATGATCGGGGCCGTTTACCCGGTTCCGATATTTCAGGGGGCGTCCTAAGATTGAAAATTACAAAAGAAATTTGGATGAAATATAAAGGAACTTTCGGAAAAGCCGTTTTGACGATGTGCGGTGTCTATGGTGTGGCATATCTGCTCAGCCTTCAGCCGGTGAACCGGATCTATTACAGTGTTTTAAATATTCTGCTGGCAGTGGGTATCTTTTTTTTGCTGCAGCAGACGGAGACAAGTCTTAGGAAAATAGAGGAGAAAAGTGACAGGAAACGCAGGATCTGCTATGCGGCAGTGATCAGTTTCCTGTTTGCTGTGTCTATGGTAATGGGATACCAGCTGCAGAGCCTGGGGATGACGGAGTGCGGTATCCGCGGAAAAGGAATGATACTGATCCGTGCCGGCTGTCTGGGAGTGACGGCATTTCCGTTTGTAAATCTATTGTTTGAAGGCATAGAAAAGGTGAAGCCGGCAGAAGAAGTGCAGGAGAACGGCAGACGATGGAAGAGCGGAATCGTGTTTGCAGTGGCAGCGGCAGGCATCTTTCTGTGTCTGATCCCGGTATGGCTTGCTTATTATCCCATCATTATGTCTTACGATTTTCACAGACAGGTCAACGAAGCTTATAAAGGACTGGTATGGTTCTATCCGCTGCAGCCCATTGCACATACCTGGCTGATCTGGCTTTTTTTACAGATCGGCTCCGCTCTTGGGTCTTATCAGACGGGAATGGCATGTATGGCGGTATTTCAGATGCTTCTGTATGCATTGATAATGGGCTATGCCGTTGCGATGATCTGGCGTATGAGCGCTAAAAAATGGCTGGTGGTGTTAACCACGCTGTTTTTTGCGATTTTTCCATATAATACTGTTTTGGTGGTATGTACGACCAAGGATACACTGTTTACTGTTTTGTTTACACTTTTCTTTTTACTGCTGTTGGAGAGAAATTATTTCAGCAGTGGGAAGAAGAAAATAATCATGAACATTCTTCTGGTGTCAGAGGGCTGTCTCATGATGCAGTTCCGTAATAATGCAGTATATGCGGTGGCGGTATTTATGGCGCTTTTGTTGATCCTGCGGCCGAAAAAGGAAAAACTGGGGATACTGATCCTTGGAATATGTCTGGTAGTGGGAGAGATAGCGGCCAGAAATGTAATTCACACAGCGATAGGTACACAATTGAGTGCACCCAAGATAGAAGCTTACAGTGTTCCTATCCAGCAGTTTGCCAGAGTGGCTTATTATCACGGAGACGAGCTGGAGAAACAGGATCCGGAACTGGCAGCACTGTTAGAGAAATATGTGGACAGAGAACGGTGGGGGAGTTATTACGCACCGTTGGCAGATGCCATAAAAAGTACCGTAAATGTTGCGCCTTATACAGACGATCAGAAACAACTGCTGACCGACTGGCTGCGGGTGGCAAAACGTTATCCGAATGAGTTCATCGATGCCTTCCTGGAACTGACCAGAGGGTATTGGTTCTGGGATGATTATTCCTGGGCGGAGAACCTGGGATATGGCACAGAGGAACGATATGGTGTCCTTTTTACCTATACTTCTTCGGAGATCGAAGGATACGGCAGCATAGAGCACGAATCAAAATTCCCTGCGTTTGAGAAAGTGTTGGAAGAAATCGTAAGCGGCAACTGTTTTAATGACTGGCCGGTGCTCTCCATCATTTTCCATGGATCTTTTTACAGCTGGGGGCTTTTTCTGCTGATGGTATTTTGTCTGTATAAGAAGCGGATACAGTGTTTTCAGATGAGTCTGCTGCCGTTTCTTTATTTCGGAACGATGTTGTTGGGACCGGTAGTGCAGGTACGTTATCTGTTCCCGATCATGGTGACCTTACCTGTAATTGCGGCAATGTTTTCATCGCGGCTGACAGATGGGGAAATGGTAAGCGGTGTCCATGGGACAACGATAAATACAAAGGTGGCATAATCAATGGACAGTCAGGAAAATAACGAAAGTGTAAAGAATCCGGATGCCCCGGAGATCAAGGTGAAGAATCCCCGGATCGGCAAAGTACAGAAACTGGAAGAGGAAGTCAGACGCCGGAATGAGCTGGAACAGCTGCGGGCCAGGCGGATCCGCAAGGAACAGGAATATATTGAGCAGATGAGCAAGGCGGTGGAAGACCACCTGCGGAATACCAGAGAAGAACAGAAGTATAACGAAGAGTTTGAACGCCTGATCCGCAACGATGTATACCGGATGCACGGTATCAGCGAAGACAAATTGCAGGGCATGACGGAGTATCGTAATGCATGGTATCAGGGAACAGCGTTCGGTATGTTTTTCCTGTCTCTGGTGCTGACCGCCATTTGTGGATTCCTTCATGGATTCGGTTCGGAATTATGTGTGTTCATGGCATTTTATACTGCCATAGAGGGAACACTTCTGACGAACGGAAAGAAACAGCATGCCCTGTTGGATGTGGTGACAAGAATATTGTATCTGCTATTGTTCCCGATCATGCTGGTGGTATTTGTCTGTTTTGAACTGGGATTTACGGAGTATACACGTATTGTGCCGGTATTGACGATCGCCGGAGTGATACTTCTGATACTGGGTGCGGTATCATATTTCCTGTATGATCCTTATCGGATCGATCGCAAGAATCATAAAAAGGCGGACCGCTATATCCGTGATATTGAGAAAGCTGCCGCCAAGGAAGTGCAGCTGGAAGAAAAGGCACTGGCAAAACAGATTAAAAAACAGGAAAAACTGGATCTAAAGGAAGAAGCAAGACAGGAGCGGGCTGCAAAACGAAGAGAACGGAAGAAACGTAAGGATGAGATCATCTCTGACTGGAAAGAAAAGATGAGAGGAAAGCATCCGGCTAAGAAAAGGGAAGCAGTGGAAGAGAGCAAGACGGAAATGTCGGAAACGGAAGAAACGGCACCAAGATCAAAAGAGACAGAAGCTGCGGAACAGCCGGCTGCCACGGAAGTGAAGAAAACAGAAACAGACGGGGAGAAGGAAAATGAGCTATTATCTGATTGATTTTGAAAATGTGAAAAGTCGCGGCATGGAGGGAGTGGAACTGCTGACAGAGGAAGATACGGTCTGCATTTTTTACAGTGACAATGCCGACAGTATGACCTTTGACCTGCACAGGAAACTGAACGAGACAAAGGCGCACATCATTTATCATAAGGTGGCGGTGGGAACCAAGAACGCACTGGATTTCCAACTGGCAACGTATCTGGGGTATCTGATCTGTGAGCAGCAGAAAGAAGACATCCATCCGAATTACTTTATTGTGACCAAGGATAACGGCTTTACCAGTCTGATGGTATATTGGAAGGCACAGGGAGTGCCGGTACGGATCGCCCGTAATCTGTTGTGGGGAAAGAACCGGACAGAGGAAGAAAATTCGCTTACGGTGGATATTTTTGAGGAGCAGACGGAGAAAACGGAGCCGGAGACGGAAGAACAGATCCTGCCTGAGATCCTGCCGGAAGATCCTAAACCGGAAGAGATGCTGCAGGAGATGACAGAAACAGAGCCGGAGTCCCCTGCGGATATCGTAAAACCGGAAGAGATTTTCGAAAAAGCGGAAGAACCTGCGAAAAAGCAGACAAAGAAAAAAGGCGGCAACACCCGGAAGACCACGCAGAAAAAAGCTGCAGACAAAGTTACAGACAAAGTTACAGACAAAACGGCGGAGCAACCGGATGAGCTGACGCTGGCGGTGGAGAAGGTACTGTCTGACCGGACGATTGTTCCGCAGGTGGTGAAATTCATCCGCCAGTATAAAACAAAACAGGGGATCAACAATGCCCTGAACAAGGAGTTCAAGGACAGTAAGCGTACCAGCGAAATCTATTCCGCAATTAAGCCGCTGATCGCTGATAAAAAGGGAAAGTAAAGCCGGAATGGAACACGGCGGAATAAAAATCGGGAAATAAACAGTAGGAAGAGGATAAGAAATGAAACAAAATATGCAGGATCTGACGGAAGGATCCCTGGGGAGAAAAATACTGATCTTCAGTGTACCGTTAATGCTGTCTAATTTGTTACAGGTACTTTTCAATATGGCGGACATAGCGGTGATCGGGCAGTTCGCCGGCTCTCTGTCACTGGGAGCGGTGGGATCGACGGCAACATTGGTTACAATGTATACCGGATTCCTGATCGGCCTGTCGGGAGGCATTAATGTTCTGACGGCATTATATTATGGAGCAAAGGATAAGGAAAGCCTGTCTAAGACGATCCATTCCGCAGCACTGGTCAGCCTGATCATGGGTGTCCTGCTGCTGGTACTGGGAGTAGGGCTGTCTGAATGGATGCTGACAGCATTGAAGACGAAGGAAGAACTTCTGGACAAGGCGGTATTATACCTGAGGATTTATTATCTGGGAATGCCGGCACTGGCAATTTATAACTTTGGTAACGCGGTGTACAGCGCGGTGGGAAATACGAAAAAGCCATTGTACTATCTGGGATTTTCCGGAGTGCTGAATATTGTTCTGAATCTGTTCTTTGTTATTGTGTGCAGAATGGATGTGGCGGGAGTGGCGCTGGCCAGCATTATATCCCAGTACGTTTCGGCGATTCTGATCCTGCAGGCGCTGCTTCGGAGCAAGGAGATCTATGCCCTGCATATCAGCCGGCTGAAACTGAATCCGGAGCTTACAAAGGATGTTCTGAAATTAGGAATGCCTTCCGGATTACAGAATGTGATCTTCCAGTTTGCCAACAGCTTTGTGCAGATGGGCGTGAATTCTTTCGATGCGACCATGGTAGCGGGAAATTCCGCAGCAACGAATGCGGATGCCATGGTGTATGATGTTATGGCAGCTTTCTATACCGCCTGCGGCAGCTTCATGGGACAGAATTACGGAGCCGGGAAAAAGAAAAGAGTGCGCAACAGTTACCTGATCAGTCTGGCATATTCCTTCGGGATCGGACTGCTCCTGGGATTATCGCTGGTATTTTTCGGCAGACCGTTTTTATCCCTGTTTACAAGAGATGCGGCAGTCATGGATGCCGGCATGTATCGTTTGACGATCATGGGATTTTCTTATTGCGTATCGGCATTTATGGATTGTACGATCGCGGCGGCCAGAGCCATGGGCAAGAGCATTGCACCGATGTTCATCGTTATCATGGGATCCTGCGTGTTCCGGGTGATCTGGGTGTATACCGTATTCGCTTATTTTCATACGATACCGTCTTTGTATCTGCTGTATGTCTTTTCGTGGTCGATCACCGCAGTGGCGGAGATACTTTATTTCATACGAATCTACAGACAAAAAATGGCTCTCCTGTCGTAAGACAGAAGAGCCGCTTTTTTATGGTGTTATAAGTCTGATTAGCGCACCGGTGTTGATTTCGAACTGTGATGTCAGACGTTTTCACTTTCTATAGTGGCAGTCTTCGCAGGATAACGCACCGGCAGCAGACGGGCACGCTCCAGTGCCACATAGATTGCAGGGAGCAGGATCAGCTGGATCACAATACCGGGGAAACAGGATACGAAATACCCGGTAGCCCATGCAGACCAGCTGTAAGTACCGCCTGCAAAGATCAGTGCGCGTAAGATGCCGGTGATCACACGACCTCCCAGCATGGCAATGACCAGAGACGCATACAGATCAATGACCAGCCTGCCGCTGCGCAAAAATCTCATGACCAGACTGCTGATCAGACCGTAGAGCCCCAGCTCGATCATCATGACAGGCATATATCCGAAAGCAGGCATACCGGTGAGCAGACTGGACACAAAAGGTCCGAGCAGTCCGCAGACCAGACCGAAGGGGGCACCGCAGATCATACCGCACAGAAGCACCGGCAGATGCATGGGAGAGAACAGGACTCCGCCGCCGGGAATGGCATGCAGCGCCATAGGCAGTACCACACATAAGGCAACACACAGGGCAGTGATGATACTCTTGTTTAAAACAGATAATTTTTTCATTTGAGATAAGACCTCCTGAGAATAAGTAGTAATAAAAAACGCCAGTACGGCACAGACCCCTTCTGGGGTGATCTGCCTTCTGGCGTTAAGCTCCTTCGTGAAGCATTATTTATAATAAATGGCGGACAATTTTTTGTCAAGATAAATTGCAAAATAGCATTTGCCATGCTATGATAAAAAAGCTATGTATTAATTTTTACAGGAGTATTTTTATGCGGATCATGGTAATGGACGGCCAGGGCGGAGGCGTGGGAAAAAGCCTGCTGGAGGTAATGAAAGAACGGTTTCCCGAGGCGGAACTGCTTGCGGTGGGAACGAATGCCACGGCCACGGCCAATATGATGAAGAGCGGTGTGACGAACGGTGCAACCGGAGAAAATGCCGTTATATATAACAGCAGACGGGTGGATGTGATCGTGGGACCTGTCGGCATCGTGATGGCAAATGCCATGCTGGGAGAGATCACACCGGCGATGGCGGAGGCGGTGACCTCAAATGGTGCTAATGTGATCCTGATCCCTATGAGCAAGTGCCATGCCACTATTGTAGGTACAGGAGGAAAACGGCTGGGAGAATACATTGCGGAGGCGGCGGATGAAATCGCAAAGCTGTATTCATAGCAAGAAGACGGATCGGGAAGAACTGCTCGCAGAACTGCAGACACTTTCCGGAGAAGTACGGATCATAGCCATTGACGGAAGATGCGCGGCAGGGAAGACGACACTGGCGGCATGGCTGGCAGAGCGGCTGGACGGTGATGTGATACATATGGATGATTTTTTCCTTCCTATAGAACTGCGGACCGTGGAGCGGAGAGAAGAACCGGGAGGCAATGTCCATTATGAACGGTTCCGTGCGGAAGTATTACCCGGATTAAAAGAACGGGTTCCTTTCTCCTATCAGCGGTTTGACTGCTCCCGGATGGAACTTGGGCGTCTGATCCCTGTGAAAAACAAGGGTATAGTGATCGTGGAAGGTGCTTACAGCTGCCATCCGGTTTTGGGTGATTACATGGACCGGAAAGTTTTTATGGATATAGACCGCAAGCTGCAGGAAGAACGGATCTTATTAAGAAACGGAAAAGACCGGCTGCAGGATTTCAGGGAGAAATGGATCCCGATGGAAGAGGCGTACTTTGCGGCATTCTCCATCGAGGAACATACCGATTATTTCATAAAACCAGAAAGGTGAAACAGATGTTACAACAGTTTTATCCGGATCATGAGGTGGATTCCGCCTATGGTATAGATTACAAAGCGTTATATGAAAAGGGCTATCGGGGAATCATTTTCGATATCGACAATACCCTGGTTCCCCACGGGGCACCTGCAACGCCCCGGGCAATAGCTCTTTTTGCAAAATTAAAAGAGCTCGGTTTTCAGACACTGCTTTTGTCGAACAACAAGGAACCCCGTGTGAAAAGTTTCGCGGACGATGTGGGAGCTTTTTATATCTATAAGGCGGGAAAGCCGGGACAGAAAGGCTACCTGAAGGCCATGGAACAGATGCATACGACAAAGGATACCACACTTTTTGTGGGAGACCAGTTGTTTACGGATGTGTGGGGCGCCAAAAAGTGCGGGATCGTGACCTATCTGACGAAGCCGATCCATCCCAAAGAAGAGATTCAGATTGTACTCAAAAGATACCTGGAGAAAATTGTTTTGTTTTTTTACCACAGACAATGTCGCCGGAAAGGAAGAAAAAATGCTGAATGATATCAATGGATATACCAGAACCTGCGGACTGATCGGAAATCCTGTGGAACATACCCTGTCTCCGGTGATCCACAATACACTTTCCATGGCTTTGGAGAAAAATCTGGCATATGTTCCGTTTCATGTAGAGACGGGAAGACTGGAGGATGCGATCAGGGGAGCGTTTGCGCTGAATCTGCTGGGAATGAACGTTACGGTTCCTTATAAGAGCGAAGTGATACCTTTCCTGGATGAGATCGATCCGCTGGCAGCCAATATCGGAGCCGTCAACACGCTGGTACGGACGGGAAAGGGCTATAAGGGATATAATACCGATATGCCGGGACTGTATCGTGCCATGTGCGAGGATGGCGTAAAGGTAAAGGGACAAAAGGTACTGATCCTGGGAGCGGGAGGCGTGGCAAGAGCTGTTGCCATGCTGCTTTTGGATAAAGGAGCAAAGAATGCCATTATTCTTAACCGTACGGTGCAAAAGGCACAGGAAGTGGCAGAGGAAGTCAACCGCCTGGCAGGAAGAAAATTTGCCAAAGCACTGGCCATAGATGCGTATGATACGCTCCCGGAAGGGAAAAAATATCTGGCGATCCAGGCAACCAGTGTCGGAATGCATCCGCACTGTGATGCGGCAGTCATCGAGGATCCGGATTTTTACAAAAGAATCCATACAGGATACGACCTGATCTTCAATCCGCCCAGGACGCGATTCATGGAACTGGTGGAGAAACAGGGCGGAAAAGCCTATAATGGTGCGAAAATGCTTCTTTATCAGGGAATCATCGCCTTTGAATTGTGGACAGACTGTAAGGTGGAAACATGGCTGGCGGATAAGGTATATGAACGTATGCAGAAAGCGAAACAGACAGAGGACGGGAAGTAATATGAAGCACAAGCGGAAAAATATTGTCCTGATCGGTTTTATGGGGTCAGGAAAGACGACTCTGGGACTTAAGTTATCCTATTTGTTCCGGATGCCGGTGGAGGATACGGACAAACTGATCGAGAGACAGGAGGGCAGGAGCATCACGCAGATTTTTGCGGATGACGGCGAGGCATATTTCCGGGAACTGGAAACAGAGATGCTGAAAAAGTGCGGGGAACAGAAATATGAGAGGATTCTGTCGGTGGGCGGAGGGACTCCGGTAAATCCGGTCAACCGTCCTCTCTTGCATAAATGCGGAACGGTAGTATATCTGAGAGTGTCACCGGAGGTGGTCTATGAGCGGCTGAAAAATGATACCACGAGACCCCTGCTGCAGTGTGACGATCCTCTGGGCAAAATAAGAGAACTGCTGGCGGTCAGAGATGCCATTTACACGGAATGTGCGGATATCATACTGGATGTGGATAACCGCCATTCGGATGAACTGGCGGAAGAATTACAGCTGCAGCTGCGGAAACAGAAAACGGAACAGAAGAAAAAGGAGAGGAAAAAGATGAAGATTTTGGTGATCAACGGCCCCAATCTGAATTTTCTGGGAATTCGTGAGAAAAAGATCTACGGAACACAGGATTATCAGTATCTGCTGGATCTGATAGACAAAAAGGCAAAGGAGACCGGGGAAGAGATCCTGACATTCCAGAGCAATCATGAAGGAGCTATCATTGACAGAATCCAGGAGGCTTATTTTGACGGAACAGACGGTATCGTGATAAATCCGGGTGCATATACCCATTATAGCTATGCAATCAGGGATGCCCTGGCAAGTGTGGATATTCCGAAAGTAGAAGTACATATTTCCGATATTACGAGCAGAGAAGAGTTCCGTAAGATCTCCGTGACTGCACCGGTATGCAGCAGGCAGATCTACGGTCAGGGACTGGACGGATATCTGCAGGCGATTGACTTCCTGCGGGAGAATGGGCAGTAGTTTCCGAGAAAATTGAATTTTTTTTTCAAAAGTAGTTGAAATGTGCATGTTTTTATATTAAAATGTTAAAGAATTATGACGTGAAAATATTTAGGAGGAATACATTATGATTTCTGCAGGTGATTTCAGAAATGGTATTACCATTGAGTATGATAACAATGTTTAC
>CAKRRU010000011.1 GCA_934394515.1 uncultured Acetatifactor sp. | reverse complement strand
CCCTCTACCATATATGATATCCACTTCTTTAGGGAATTCACACTCGGAGACGTTACAGCTGCCGGAAGGCATTCTGTCCGTCCCGGGAGTTCGTCCGGCTAGTAATTAACTCTCAAGTTATCAATCCTGCTATTTGAATCTGTAGCTTGCTATGGTATACTTATGGAAGCAAAAACAAGAAGGTTAAGTATATGGCAGAAATTGAAAAAGTAATCTTTATGAACATGTGCATGGTCTATGATAAGGAAGGCAATGTGTTAGCCTTGGATAAGGTGGGAAAAAGCTATTCCGGGACAACATTTCCGGGTGGGCATGTGGAACCGGGAGAGACTTTTAAGGAGTCAGTGATTCGGGAAATCTATGAAGAGACAGGCCTGAAAATCCGAAATCCTAAATTGACAGGAATATATCATTGGATGACGGAGGATGTTCGGAACGTTGGATTTTTGTATAAGACAGCGGAATACGAAGGAGAGCTGATTTCTTCCGAGGAGGGAAGCGTTTATTGGATCTCAGAAGAGGAATATTTGAAGAAACCGCTGGCTCCGGGGATGAAACAGGTGTGGCAGATGATGCATGATGAGGATGCACAGGAATGCTTACAAATATTGACGGAGAACGGAATCATGTCGATGATACAGTAGAGGGATAGGCTTTCTGCTTACAACATAAAATGAAGCATGACCAAAATGAGTCCGGAATAGAATTTGGAACAAAATTTGGGTCAATCTACAGTGAGATGCATGAATTGAGAGGAGTAAACGAGCCGATGATCACGAAAAAACAATCGGTTATGATACAGGGAATCGCAGTTCTTCTGATGATGTATCATCATTTTTTTCTGAATCCGTCAGAACTGGCGCTTTCCTATGGCAACGTAGAACTGGTAAAAAGCACGGCATGGTTTGGAAAAATCTGTGTTGGGATGTTTGCGTTTGTCAGTGGATATGGAATTTATTATGGACTGTCAGCATTGCAAAATGAGAAGTTTCTGACCGCTTTGCAGCTGAGCTATCGCAGCATCCTTTTGCGGCTGTTACGGCTGTTCGGAAAATACTGGTATGTGTTGCTGGTGTTTAAGGCAATTGATTTTGGGATTCGTAAAGAGCCTTTTTATCCGGCAGAATTTTGGAAGAATTTTTTCGCAATCGAAGTCTCTTATAACGGAACCTGGTGGTATATGCAGCAATATGTATTGATGATGCTGTTGGTACCGTTAGTACATTTATTGTTTGAGCCGTTTGAAACAAAAGAAAGAAGAATAAAAAGTACTTTCTACGGAGTTGTTTTTGGGGTTGGAATTGTGGTGTGCTCTCTTTTGTGGCTGCAAGATCCGGAAGGGTTCCTTGCATTTATCCATGAACTGCGTCCCAGCTTTCTGGCAATCTTTTTCGTAGGATATTTGTTTTCGAGATTTTCTGTTTACAAAAAGATTTCAGAAAAATTTTCAATAGAAAGGATTTCAACAGAAAAAATGTCGGGAATCTTAAACGCAGTTATTGGTTTGGTATTGATCGCAGCTATGATTGGATTGCGGATACGGATCACCCCGGATCCCTCTTTTGCAAGATATGATTTTGTGATCGTCCCTATATTTGTCACAGGAGTATTATTGCTGTTGGTGCAGGCAAAAGTGTTGGCGACGGCAAGCCTGTTTGTCGGAAATTATGCTACTTATATGTGGCTGATCCATACATTTTTGTTTGCTTATACTGAGAAGCTGTGCATGCAATATATTTCCGGCTTTTTCCTGTTTTATCTTGTGCAGGTGGGGATGACACTGTGCGTGGCATGGCTTATGAAGCAGGGAGAAATTGTGGCAGAAAACAAAATAATTCCGTATTTTGAAAAACAGTGGAAAAATAAGAGTCATGCAGAAAGGTCCGACGCAGAAATAACAAAAAAATAACTTGCAAAACGAAAAGCACAGTGCTACGATAACCACGGAAAAAATGAAAAGTCGGAGGTGAATTTCATGGACAGTTGCGATGGTTATGGGCGAAGTAGAATACGCGGTGCTTTTTCATGCAAGCATGGTATGGCTGTCTGTGAAATGAGATAGTCGTACTATGATTTGATGTACATAGATTTTTATGTGGGAAGCACCGTGAGGTGCTTCTTTTCTATTTTATTGCCCTTTCTGTTGCATTTCTAATGATTCGGAGGCGAAGAATCGCATATATCGTTTCTGAATCGTTACTTGCAGGAAATAATCAAAACATGAAGGGAGTTATAAGACAATGAACAAGAAATATTCTGAACTGGCGGAACTGTTCCGCAGTGAAAAAACGGATAAGGAAATTCTGGATTTTTTGCTGAATTATCATGAAAACGATATTGCAGATATTCTGCAAGGAATGTCGGAGGAAGAGCGTAAGCGCCTCTATCAGCTGTTGGGTGTGCAGAAGACTGCCGAGATTTTTAAATATGTGGACGAACCGCAGAAATACATAAAGGAACTGACGGTGGAGGGAGCCGCAAAGGTGATCTCCGAAATGGATTCCGATGATGCGGTGGATCTGCTGGAACATCTGGATCCGGAGGAGAAAGAACAGATCGTCAGGATGCTGGATGAAGATGCGAAAAAAGATGTAAAAATGCTGATGTCTTATGATGAGGAAGAGATCGGCAGCTGCATGACGACCAATTACATCTGCATCCCGGAGAATCTGTCCATCAAGCAGGCCATGAATGCACTGGTAAAACAGGCCGGGGATAACGACAATATCATGACCATCTATGTGGTGGATGAAAAAGAGATTTTCGCAGGAGCCATTGACCTGAAAGACCTGATCCGGGCGAGGGAGAATGACAAACTGGAAGATCTGGTGGTAAAATCTTATCCGTACGTTACCGATCACGAGAAAATAGATGACTGTATGGACCAAATCCTGGATTATGCGGAGGATTCCATTCCTGTATTGTCATCGGAGAAGAAAATTCTCGGTGTCATCACGTCGGAAGATTTGATCGAAATGGTCGACAACGAGATGGGCGAGGATTATGCAAAGTTAGCAGGTCTGACTGCGGAAGAAGATCTGAAGGAGCCGACAATCCAGAGTATGAAAAAGCGTCTGCCCTGGCTGATTATCCTGCTTTTCTTAGGTATGGCAGTGTCTTCGGTCGTAGGACTTTTTGAAAATGTAGTGGCGGTGCTGCCGGTTGTGATCTGTTTCCAGTCTCTGGTACTGGATATGGCGGGCAATGTGGGAACACAGTCTCTGGCTGTGACGATTCGTGTACTGATGGATGAAAACCTGACGGGAAAACAGAAATTCCGGCTGGTAGTCAAGGAAGTAAAGACCGGTTCCTTAAACGGTATGCTGTTGGGCGTGATGGCGCTTTTGTGTCTTGGCGTTTATGTGCATTTGTTCAAGGGATATACCTGGGCGGGAGCTTTCGGTATCTCCGGATGTGTGGGAGTTTCCCTGTTAGTTGCAATGGCAATCTCCAGTGCGGTAGGCACGGTGATTCCTATGTTTTTCCATAAGATCAAGGTGGACCCCGCGGTGGCATCCGGTCCCCTGATCACGACCGTAAATGATCTCGTTGCGGTAGTGACTTATTACGGATTGGCTTGGCTTTTGCTGATCCGGTAGCAAATTCAGACGATGTACTCAAGGCAGGCTTCAAGAATATAGGATGAGGCGTTAAACGACAATTTATGGCAAAATCTTAATTGCGGCAATCTGGATTGCACTGATTCCGGCGGTGGGAACTTCCATTACCTTTTTGATCTTTTCCGGTATTTTGATCCTGTTGTCAGCAATTTGCAGACGTTGGAAGATGCCGGGCTGAAGGCGATGATGCAGAATGTGGCAGACACAAGCGTCGCCTATGTGCCGGGCGAGTATCTTATGACGGACGACAAGGCACCGGTGGAACTGTTGGGAATGCAGGTCATCGACCAGCTGATCCAGGAGGAAGTGGCGTACTATAAGTGGATTTACGAAGAGCAGGGAATCAGCGGAGTAAGTACAACGCAGTCGGCATGGTCCAAGCGAAAGAATGATGAAACAGCAACATAGATTGACATGATTATTGAACGAAAAGATAATATTGTGAATATGTGCGAAATTAAATTCTACGGAACAGAATTTGCTGTTGATAAAAGCTATGATAAAGTATTGCGTAATCGGATTTCCTTACTTTCGGAAGAAATTTCTAAAAAGATGGCGATTCATAGTACTTTAATTACTACTTTTGGTTTAAAGTATAATGAATACAGTGGAGATTTTGTTAATGTAATTGATATGGACGATTTGTTTGAGTAAAAGATAATCAGCCACAAACGATATAAAAATATGCTTTGTGGCTGATTATAACGCCGTTTGTTATAGGAGACTTACCGGGACTTTAACTTTGATGATACAAAACATAAGGACGGATTTTATTATCATTTTACCAAGTGTCCCCTCAATGACTTTGCCAGAAAAGAAGGCTATCTGGAGGTGCTGCCGGTCATGTGTGACATTGACCATCTGACGGCAAAACTGATGCATCTTACCCTGCACAGAGAACAGACATTGGCCGGTGGCGGGGAAATCTGTGATTACTGGTTTGTCGGAGATCAGGTGAAGGATCCGAGGTAGCAGAAGCATTACTGAAAAAAGTTCCCCAAAATACATTGACTATTTGTTAGCTTAGGATAATATAATGTCAAAGGTGAATCCTACTTGATAAGTGGAGGTTGTAAAAGCGTAAGACAGCAGTAGATCAGAGATGATCTGCTGCTTTTTTAATGCATCTTAGTATGTCCAAAATGCAACTTAGCGGTATCCCGGTAGACACAACTCCCCAAACAGGCTATATAAGATAGTAAGATATGCACTCAGTAAGATAAAATTTGGAAAATACAAAGGATAAAATCATGATCGAATACAGCAAATTGCAGATCGGCTGCCTGCTTATAGTGCTCTATGTCGCTTTTATCTATTATCGGGAACGCTATGCATACAGGGTAAAGCAGAAGGAAGTCATTTTTGAATTATTGCTTTATACAGGAATCACAGGAATCGTGTTTGACGGGCTGACAGCGTACACGGTAAATTACCTGGAGCAGATACCGGCGATTGTGAATGCTGTCTTGCATGCATGCTTCCTGTGCAGCCTGGATGCCATTCTGTTTCTGATATTTATATATATCCTTGATATCACCAGAGGAATACCGAAAAGCGGCAAGGCGAGAGCGGCAATCGTACTGCCGTTTATTGTGAATCTTGCGGTAGTTATATTTTTCATCCCGGAGCTTAGTTACAGGCATGGTGAAATCACGAACTATTCTATGGGAATATCGGTGTATGCATGCTATATCATGGTTGCGGTATATATGCTGGGAACGATGCTACTGCTTGTTACCGGCAGAAAAAATATGGGACATAACAAGCTGATCACAATCACGACCTGTATTGCCGTAGCTATCGCAGTGACCCTATATCAGATGATCCACCCACAGGCACTGCTGACCTGTCTGGTGCCGACTTTTGTTATTCTTGGAGCCTATCTTAATATGGAAAATCCCTTGTTTGTAAAGCTTCAGGCTCATAACCGGGAGATGGTGATGGGCTTCGCGACGCTGGTGGAGAACAAGGACGGCAGCACGGGCGGACACATCCGCAGGACGACAACTTATGTCGAAATGCTGGCCAGAGAGCTGAAAAATCGCGGCATTTACAGGGAAGAACTTACTGAAGATTACATTAAAAATCTTGTAATGGCGGCACCCATGCATGATATCGGAAAAATTGCCATCCCAGACGCCATCCTGCAAAAGCCGGAAAAGCTTACGGACGAGGAGTATGCGGTGATGAAGACCCATTCAGAAAAAGGCGGTGAGATCATCGAAGAGACCTTTCAGAACATGGGAGATGACACATACGGCAGGATCGCTTATCAGGTTGCCAGATATCATCACGAAAAATGGAACGGAAGAGGCTATCCGGAGGGACTGTCGCGGAAAGAAATCCCACTATGCGCAAGGATTATGGCGGTCGCTGATGTCTTCGATGCGGTCTCGGCAAAAAGGTGTTACCGGGATGCGATGCCATTAGCGCAGTGTTTTGAAATCATAGAAAGCGGCGGTGGACAGGATTTTGATCCGTTCATTGCGGAGGCATTTCTTGATATGAAAGAGGAAATCACAGGAATCATAGATAAGTAGAAAAGCACGAAGCGTTTTGAAGATATGAATGTGAATGAAACGTTGGTTTACGAGCTGTGAAGCAGGTAGCAGCATCGGGAAACTCAAAAAATACAAAACGGTAAATCCGTGCAGATACTGGCAATAAGAAATGGTAAATTCGTGCAAATCGAAGCTGTAAGAAATGGTAAATTCGTGCAAAGACGCGGAAAAAGAAATGGAAAATTCGGTATTGATATATTCCGGAAAATTCGGTAAACTAGTTAATATCAAGGATTTTGTGGAGGTAGTGCACGAGTGTTTAGAAGAAAAATATATGATGAAATCCTAAAATGGAAAGAGGAATCGGAAGGAACAACAGCACTTCTTATAGAAGGCGCAAGACGTATTGGTAAAAGTACGGTTGTTGAGGAATTTGCCAAAAATGAATATAAAGATTATTTGTTGATAGATTTTTCTATCGCCGAGCAGGCGTTAAAGGACAACTTTGATAACATTGGCAATATAGATATATTTTTCAGAAACTTTTTTTTGATTGCCGGGAAAACATTGCCGGAGCGAGAATCGGTTATCATATTTGATGAGGTGCAGTTTTTCCCGAAGGCGCGACAAGCAATAAAACATCTCGTCAAGGATGGCAGATTTGATTATATCGAAACAGGGTCATTAATATCTATAAATAAGAATGTGAAGGATATATTGATTCCTTCGGAGGAAGAAAGCATAGCGATGTATCCCATGGATTTTGAAGAATTTCTGTGGGCGATAGGGAACAATGTGTATGCAGATGCCATAAGAGAAGCATTCCATAACAGAAAGCCGCTTGGAACAGATATTCACAGAAGAATTATGCAGGTGTTCAGAAATTATATGGCAGTGGGAGGAATGCCACAGGCTGTAAGTGCATATGTGGATGGCAAAGATTTTAGCGCAATAGACAGAGTGAAGCGTAACATATTAAAACTATATATAAAAGACCTTCAAAAGCATGATGAAGATGATACAGACAGGGCAGGAGTAGTATTTCAGTCGCTTCCGGAGCAACTGTCTAATCATAATCATATATTTAAACTGGCGACAGTGGATGAAAATGCACGGACAAGAAATTGCAGCAATGCAATAGATTTTTTGAAGCAGTCGCTGATCGTCAATAATTGTGTAAACGTCACAAAACCGGAAGTGGCACTTGAATTATATGCGGATAAGTCAAGATTTAAAATGTTTATGGGAGATACCGGACTGCTGATAACATATATTTTGCAGAATAGTAAAGGAACACCGGAAAATCTGTATCGTGCCATTGTATTAGATGACATAGATATGAATCAGGGGATGATATTTGAAAACATGGTAGCGCAGATGCTTCGGGCGTTGGGCTATGAATTATATTTTCATGAATATGATTACCGGGCGAAAGGCAATGAAAAGGAGAAACATTACGAGATAGATTTTCTCATTTTAAGAGGAAAACGTCTTGTTCCGATAGAAGTGAAATCATCGAATTATACGAATCATAAATCATTCGACTATTTTAAGGAAAAGTATCAATTAAAAATGAATGAAAGATATATTATCTATACGAAGGATTTACAATTTAAAGATGAAATTATGTTTATACCGGTATACATGACGATGTGTTTGTAATCATCAAAGGCAGTGATGAAATGGCACTCTATTTTCATGCGTTTAAAAAGATTAACTTTATGTGGCTGGGAATACAGGTAGATGTATATCGGGATAGATTAACAGATGTGCAGTTCGGTATATTCTGTATTGCGGGAGCCATTGCAACCTTGATTGTCGGCTATCTGCTGGTTGGATTAAAAGGCAGGATCTGTCGGCTGGAAAGCAAATTACTGAAAGCTGTTTTTTATTACATAACCATAATCATGTTGGTGCTTGATTCGATTTATTTGTGCCTGCTTGGCAGATGCTTCGGTGGCGGAGACCTGAATGGAATTCTCTATCTCATGCCGCAGATTTATGTATGGATTGTTTTTGGTGTGATTCTGATTTTCAATCTTGGGCTGCTGGTGAGGAAAGTAACACCGACGTATGCGAAAGCATTTTTAGTATATCTGTTTTGCATCTTAGCTGTTAAGGTTAAGAACGCGGAAAACCGGTGAAAAGGTGATTTGAGGTAAAAAATAACGGGTTCATATTGAAAATGAAACCGGTGGGTACTGACAAATGAGGGAAAGAAAAATGGAGAAAATAGATAAAAATTTGTACAGGAAGAGACTGCTTGCGATAGCCCTTCCGATTATCATGAATAATATCATCGGTCAGCTTCAGATGATGATAGACCGAATCTTTTTAGGGCATGCAAATGATCTGTATATGAGTGCTCTGGGAAATGTGTCATCACCGGTGTGGACGACGATGTCGTTTTGCAACGCACTGGTGATGGGAGCGTCCATACTGATCAGCCAGAATGTCGGAGCCGGAAGGAAAGACGAGATCGGAGAATATGCCGGAGCCATGATGAAATACAACAACATTATTCCGGTGTTTCTGTGCTTTTTCTGGATGATTTTTCCGAAACCGGTGTTTACGCTTCTGGGGGTATCGGAAAGTGTTATGCCGCTGTGTTTAAGCTATGTCAGATGGTACGCTCCGTTATTTTTAATTACGGGAATGGGAGGATCGCTCGGTGTCATCCTGCAAACATCTAATTATACGAAGCCGCTGGTTGCATACGGTCTGTTCCGCTCGGGACTCAATATGTTGTTAGACTGGATACTGATCTTTGGAAAATTCGGGATGCCGGCACTCGGTATTGAGGGAGCTGCCATAGCCACGGTGATTGCGGAGTATGTCGGAGCCATCTACATATCAGTTGTATTTTTTACCAGCAAAAGGCTTCCTACGAGACCGAGCTGGCAGGATGTGAAAAAAGGACATTTCAAGAGCTATCTGCATTCCGCAAAGCTCGGAATCAATATTGCGCTGGAGGATTTTGCGTGGAATATCGGTAATCTGATTCTGATCCGGATTCTGAATTCCATCAACGAATATGCCGCAGGCATCTATACCATTGTATTCGGGGTGGAAGTATTGGCGGTAGTTATCGTCGGAGCAATCGGAAGCGGCACGATGACATTGACTTCGGAGGCTACCGGTAAAAAAGACCTTGCGCAATATAAAGGAACGACACTGTGTGCTTACGCACTTTGTACAGTAGTAACTGTTTTGACGATCGTGGGAGCAATTTGCTTCCCGGAACAGATCCTGGCGTTATTTACCAGTGATCAAGCCGTCATTGCAAGCAGTGGTGTATACTTACTGATGATCGGTATCAATCTGTTCTCGAAGTCAGGTAATATTATTGTAGGAAATGCCATCCGGGGCAGCGGCAATACGAAGTGGATGCTGTATACGCAGCTCTTTGGAACGGTCTGGATCGTGAGTGTGGCGTCTGTTCTGGTATTTGTCTGCAAGCTGGGGATTCTGGGAGTCTTCCTGGCTGTGATGGCAGATGAGGGTGTCCGGGCATTGATTAATCTATGGAAATATTTCAGAATTGTAAAAGGCTGGAAATTCGACTAAAATGAAATAGCCGGATTCCGGTGATCCGCTTTTGCGTACTGGGAATCCAAAAGGATGGGAGAAAATGAATTACATTAGGATTACGAAAGAAAACATCGACAAGGAGCACATCTGCTGTGCTATGTCAGGGAAGCAGAGCGTTGCAAAAAAGGAGTGGCTCAAACAGCGGTTGGATGAAGGACTTGTATTTTATCGCAGTGAAGAGCGCGGCAAGTGTTTTATCGAATATCTTCCTGCGGAGAAAGCATGGGTGCCGATCAAAGCGGACGGATACCTTTATATTAACTGCCTGTGGATCGCCGGTTCGATGAAAGGGCATGGATATTCCAATGACCTTCTTGAGGAGTGCATCCTGAATGCGAGAGAACAGGGGAAAAAAGGACTCTGCATTCTCTCCGCCGAAGGCAGGAAAAGAGAATTTCTGGCGGATGCGAAGTATCTGGCATATAAGGGATTTATGGTCGCAGACACTTCGGACTGCGGCATTACCTTGATGTATCTGCCCCTAGAGGCGGATGTCGAACCGCCTGTATTCAGGGAATGCGCCAGACATCCGGAGGTGGAAGATGCCGGATTTGTCTTATATTATACGGATCAGTGTTCCTTTACCTATTATTGGGTACCCAGGGTGGCGGAAGCGGCAGGACAGCACAAGATTCCGTTAAAAGTGATCCACATTACAAGCAGGGAAGCAGCACAAAATGTGCCTGCGCCGGTGACAACTTATGCATTGTTTCGGGACGGAAAGTTTGTCACACAGGCAATTCAGTCGGATAAAAAGTTCCTGGCGCTGGCCGGAATACAGAGCGAATAACTGACACATTAACAGAGAAGAGGGAGAGGAAACATAGATGTTAGAAACACAGAGATTACTACTTAGAAGATGGAATGAGGATGACGCGGAAAGTTTATTTGAATATGCAAAAGATCCTGAGGTCGGTCCGATTGCAGGATGGCCGCCGCACAAATCAGTAGAGGAAAGTCTGGATGTGATACGGAATGTATTTAACGGGAAAGAGTGCTATGCAATCTGTGAAAAGCAAAGTGGCAAAGCTATCGGTGCGATTGAACTGAAGTTGAATGGACATACAGATATGACGGATCGTGATGATGAATGTGAACTTGGCTATTGGCTCGGAAAACCGTTTTGGGGAAGAGGATATATGCCTGAGGCGGCAAGAGAGATTATCCGTCATGGATTCGAAGAACTTGGAATGAATAAAATATGGTGCGGATATTATGAAGGCAATCAGAAATCCAAACGAGTACAGGAAAAGGTTGGATTTATATATCATCACACCTGCGAGGAGGTGCCGGTACCGTTAATGAATGAGGTACGTATCGGACATACGAATGTAATGACAAAAGAGCACTGGAGTGAGCTGTAAGTATCTATAGTTTTGTTGCTTGGGAAAGTGAAAACATGATGATATATGAATTGAAAAAATTGGAAAAAGTGAATGCGTTATTTTCCGGTTGGCAGGAAACGATGATTTATTCCTGTCTTCAAAATGTAATGGGACATGTTTATGTAACGGATTTAGAGAACCCTGAGTCGGCATTAGCTTTTCTCGGATGTTTTGGATTTTATGCAGGAGAACCGGACAGAGAACTGGTGCAGGAGAAACCGGAAGGTTTTGTAATTATGGTTCCGCAAAATGAAGATTGGGCAAAACTGATCGAAGAATGTTTCCCTTATGCAAAACGTGTTATCCGGTATGCAATGAAAAAAGATACAGAGTTTCAAGAAGATGCACTGCGCAAGAATATAGAAGAACTTCCGCCGGAATATGAGCTTAAGAAAATTGATTCGGCTCTGTATGATAAGTGTTTAAAGAAATCGGCTACCGTGGATTTTATCTCTTCTTTTGAGAGCAAGGACGACTATTTGAAGATGGGAAGAGGCGTGGTAATACAAAAGAACGGTGAGATCGTGTCCGGAGCCTCTTCTTACAGCAGATACCGTGAGGGAATTGAGATCGAGGTAGACACTGTGGAGGAAGAACGCAGAAAACATCTTGCGACGATTGCCTGTTCAGCACTGATACTGAGTTGTCTTAAGGAAGGTCTTTATCCCAGCTGGGATGCGCAAAATACAAATTCCGTCGCACTGGCGGAAAAACTTGGCTATGAATTTGAACATGAGTATATTGCATACGAGGTGGCAGGAATATAGGAAATATCATTCCTTTTTATAGTGCTTCTGTTACCAATCTGGCATCTCAGGCGGTAGCAATCAGATTACTCACATACGGTTTTTCTCCGGAGAGGATTTCATCATAGAAAATCTTCTTCCAGTCGATTTTGCAAAAAAAGTAATCTTGTAAAATTGTTCCTCTTGTGTCAAACTGATAACAGAAACTTTGATACAAAGGAGTCATCATGGCAGAGATATTATTAGGTTCCCATGTGGGAATGTCGGGAAAAGAAATGTTCTTGGGTTCTGTAAAGGAGGCGGCAGAGTACGGTGCCAATGCGCTGATGGTCTACACCGGAGCTCCGCAGAACACGAGACGCAAAGAAATCAAGGATCTGAAACTGGAAGAGGGGCTTGCTTACGCTGGTCAGGCAGGAATCCGCGGAATCGTGATCCATGCACCGTATATTATTAACCTGGGCAATACAGAGAAGCCGGAAATGTTTGAGTTCGGAGTCGATTTTCTGGCGAAGGAACTGACGCGTACCGCTGCATTCCACAGCAAGGTGCTGGTGCTGCATCCGGGATCTGCGTTAAGTGCCGGTGCGGAAGCAGGCATTGAACAGATTGCAAAGGGACTGAACCGGGTACTGAATGCAGATGACAGTGATGTAAATATTGCCCTGGAGACCATGGCAGGCAAGGGCAGCGAAGTCGGCAGAACCTTTGAAGAATTGCGGATGATCTATGACAGAGTAGAGAAAAAGGACAGGCTGCGCGTGTGCTTTGACACCTGTCATGTGAATGATGCCGGATATGATCTTGTGAATGATTACGAAGGAGTGCTGGCGCAGTTTGACCGTGTGCTGGGACTGAACCAGATTGCGGTGATCCATGTGAATGACAGCCTGAATCCACTGGGCACCCATAAGGATCGCCACGCCAACATCGGCAAAGGAACGATCGGTTTTGAAGCTTTGCACAAGGTTGTACACGATGAGCGTTTTGCTGCAGTCCCGAAAATCTTGGAGACGCCCTGGCTGTGTGCGGAAGGCGAGGATAAGAAGACTATTCCGCCTTATAAAGAGGAGATTGCGTTGCTGAAAGCGTAGAACTTGCAGGGGGAAACGATATTGAAGAAAAGAATCTTTGCAGCGGTAGCAGTACTGTGTCTGCTGTGTGCGGCATTATACCTGGCGCATGCGCAAAATACATCCTCCGGTCAAATCAAGCACTTCACAGCATTCTTTGCTGTGGAAGGAGAAAACATTGATCCCAATAACGATATGAAACGGGAAATCGCCAGACGCACCGGTGCGGACTGCGAAGAAATGTGGCTGGTGGGACAGACGAAGGAAAGTGCGTTGAACAGCTACATTGTAAGTGGAGATTATCCGGATTTCATTTCGGGAGATACCAGCCTTTACGAAGTGGGAGCGTTACTTCCGCTGGATGAATACTGGGACGACTATCCTAATATTAAGAATTATCTGACAGAAGAACAGTGGGAACGTTTTAAACGTCCGGACGGACATATCTACTGGATCCCCCAGTTTGGTGTGACTCACGGAGAGGATGTGGAAGTGACGCATTCCGGTGAAGCCTTCTGGATTCAGACCAGAGTCTTAAAATGGGCAGGATATCCCGAGATACATACGGTGGATGAATATTTTGACCTGATCGAGCGGTATGTGGCAGCCAATCCTACGATGGAGGACGGTACGCCGAATATTCCGTTTGCGATTCTGTGTGACGGCTGGAGGTATTTTTGTCTCGAAAATATTCCGCAGTTTCTGGACGGCTATCCCAATGACGGAAGCTGTATCGTGGATCCGGATACGTTACAGGTCATCGATTACAATACGACAGACACTGCAAAATGGTACTTCGGCAAATTGAATGAAGAATATCACAAAGGAATTCTCAGTGCGGAATCTTTTACCGAGACATATGAAGATTATTTGAAAAAGATATCCACCGGAGCGGTCTTAGGCATGCCGGATCAATGGTGGCAGTTTTATTATTCCGTGCAGACAGCGTATGATGAAAAAGGGCTCAGGGAACAGGGCTGTGATTACGTTCCGCTCCCCATTACACGGGAAGATGGCGTAAGAAATCAATGGCATGTAACACGTTCCGCCGAGCTTGACAGTTCTAACGGTTTATCCATTACGGTATCTTGCAAGGATGTTGACGGTGCGCTTCAGTTTGTCAGTGACCTGTTGGAGCCGGAGATTATCAAACTTCGTTTCTGGGGCATGGAGGGCGACGATTATTGCGTGGACGAAAAAGGGATGTTTTATCTGACAAAGGAGCAGTCCGGCAGATGGTCTGCTGCGGAGAAAAAGAGAAAACATTTTTGCTTTTATTCCTATTTTCCCAGAGTGGAAGGAAAGCTTCCGGATGGGATCAATGCATTTTCACTGGAATATCAGAGCACGGAATTCTATAAAAATCAGCCGGCGGATATTCAGGAATGCTTCTCTGCCTATGGTGTGAACAACTATGTGGATATGCTGGGGAATAACGAAGCTCCGGGGCCATGGTTTCCTATGTACAGTTATACGACAGCGTTGTCTTCGAATTCGCAGGCAGGTCAGGTGCGTGACCGCATGGAAGAAATCAAACACAAGTGGCTTCCGCAGGTGATCATGGCGGACGATTTTGATGCTGCATGGGAGGCTTACATGGAGGAATACAATACCTGTGATCCGCAGATCTATTATAAGATGCTGCAGCAGGAAGTGGACAGAAGAGTAAATGGATAAGTTTTTGCCATGGAAAGCATAAAAATAACATGGTAAAGTACCAAGAATTTCGATAAACTGAAAAAGAACAGTGATTTTTTAGTTTCCGGAAAGGTTGGTTTAAGAGATGAATGGTGTATTAGTCAGACATCCGATAGAGAAAAGTAAAACAGGCAGAGCGTCGGTTACGGTAAATGGTGACGGCTCTGCCGTATTTTATATGTATGCTCCTAAGGCAAAATGCGTCTGGGTCGCTGGTTTAGGCGGATATTTCACGGACGAAAGGATAGATTTGCAGCCGGACGGACAGGGAGGTTTCTTAGCGACGGTATCGGATTTTCCCCGGGGGATGCACTATTATTTCTGGTATGTGGACGGTGTGCGCATCTGTAATCCGGACGCGGGGATTTCTTACGGATGCTTTGCGGCGGTCAATACTTTTGAGGTGCCGGAAGAAAACGTGGACTTCTATTTTGCCAAAGAAGTGCCTCACGGAACCGTCAGCATCTGTAAATATATTTCCGGCGCAAACGGTCATCTGAAGGAATGTTATGTGTACACTCCGTATGGGTATGAAGAGGGAACGCAGCGTTATCCGGTACTGTATCTCCAGCACGGTGTGGGCGAGAATGAGACCGGCTGGATCTGGCAGGGGAAGCTTAACTTCATCATGGACAATTTGATCGCAGAGGGCAGCTGTGAGCGGATGATCGTGGTCATGTGCAGCGGATATGCGTTTCGTGACGGTGAAAAACCGGTATTTTATCCGGGAGATTTTGACCGGGAACTGATGCAGGATGTCGTTCCTTATATAGAGCAGAACTTCCGGGTAAAAAAGGGAAAGAATTACCGGGCGATGGCGGGACTGTCTCTGGGGTCAGCCCAGACGACGGATATTGTGGCGCAGCACATGGATCTGTTCTCGGCGGCAGGCGTATTTTCCCCGGTTGCCATTCATGAGATGGCGCGCATCTGTGACAGTACAGAGACTTTGGATGTGGTATTTATGTCCTGTGGGGACAGAGAGGAAGAGATCCATGCCGGTATGCGACAGATGGCGGATCGGTTTGCTGAAGTCGGAAAAACATGCATTACTAAGGTTTATGAAGGCTATCACGAGTGGCATGTCTGGCGGAAAAGCCTGCATGATTTCGTTCCGCTTTTGTTCCGCAGAGGCGGAGAAGAGGTAGCGGACATTCCGAATGGAAAAACAGCGCAGATCACAACGGAACAGTTGAAAAAACAGACATTCGAGGAACAGATGCTCTTTTTTGATCCGGTATACCGTCAGATCCGGTTTGAAGTGGATGAGTGGGGAAGACCGGCTGGAAAATATCCGGAGATTCCACACGGAAGCTGTATTACAAAGCAGGGAAACGTAAGCATCCATTATCAGGCAGCAGGGGCAGAACGTGTTGAAATTGCCATAGACAACCGGGAGCGGATCCCACTGGGAAAAGGTTCGTCAGAGGATGGATATTGGAGTGGAGAAGTATGTGGTATCACACCGGGATATCATACGCTGCATTTCCTGGTAAACGGTACGGAAACGATCAACCCCGATGCACCGGCAGGGTATGAGGATGGTCATGCCGTGAATTATCTGGAAATGCCGTTGCAGGAAACATCGAAATCCAAAACACCGCAGCAGGTAATAACAGAGCAGGAAGTGTCGGAAACGCCGGAGCAATGTGTTTTGGCAGAGCTTGCAGATGCAGAGCATGGACAGGTTCATATTCATTATGCATACCACGCAAAAACGGAACAGGTAAGCTGCGTCTGGGTCTACACGCCGACACAGATATGCAAAAGTAACAGACAGCAGAAAATTCTATGGCTGAAAGCACTTCCCACTGAGGCTGCCGCCTGCTTCCTGCATCAGGGAAAGGTAATCAATATCCTGGAACATTTGCAGAAGGACAGTATAGCAGAGGACGTGATTCTCGTGATGACGGAGGCGGATATGACACCGGAACAGGTCGGTGACGTGATGACAAAATACGGAATACAGCAGCCGCAGATGTCAGCATGTGTCATGGAACGGAGAGCAGAGGAGGATTGGACTGCGTTTCGAAAGCGGTTTGCGGCATATTGGAATGGAAACTGAGAAGATATAAAGTTAATCCCTTGCTTTTATATACTTTATCGGGTGTTTATTGAAAGGTCAGAATTCTATAATGTAACTATGCAGAAGTCCCAGGCATCTGCATAGTTATATTTTTATGGGAGGGAATGACATGACAGGACCGGCAGCACCAAAGGACCCGGAAAAGGCAAGACCTTATTTTTATATTTTGAAGGACAAAGATATCTTCGGTGACAGACAGAAGGATGGCACCGGGATACAATTTATCTATGAAAGTGACGGACGTCTGATAAGCAGTGCACAGATCACCGGCAACATTACGGACCAGACGGAACTAAAATTGTTAGAGACCGTGGAAGGATTTGGCAGGCTGGTACATAGCATCGGTGTGTCCGTGGAGACGGATGACCCGGAAGAAAATGCAACTTTTGTATTCCAGATGTATGGAAAAAAGGATCTCTACGGAGGCGGGACGAACCTTACATGCGAGCTGAAATGTGACGGAATGGAGCACAGAATTTATCTGTCGGATGATGCATGGACGCAGGACGACCATGTGCCCGGACAAATCAAAATTATTTTTCAGACGCCGGAGAGAATGGGTAAGGCAAATGTGAGATTGTTCCTGAATGACGGATACGATGCTCCACCGGAGACGGAAGATGCGGAAGTGGATGTCACAAGCAAGGCTTACCGGGAGATGATCAGCAGATCATTGCTGCATACGGGGAATACCTATCGGCTTCGTGCGGCAATCGAAAAAGCAAAGGCAGGGAAAGAAGTGACGATTGCCTATATCGGAGGGTCGATCACACAGGGAGCCGGAGCTACACCGATCAATACAGAGTGTTATGCCTATAAATCTTTCCAACTTTTTCAAAAACGATTTTCCACGAAGAATAATGCAAGATTCATCAAAGCCGGAGTAGGCGGAACTCCTTCCGAACTGGGAATGATCCGGTTTGACAGAGATATTTTAAGAGAGGGAGAGAGTCCGGACATTGTGGTGATCGAATTCGCCGTAAATGACGAAGGGGATGAGACGAAGGGAGTCTGCTACGAGAGTCTGGTGCGGAAAGTGCTGAAGCTGTCCTGGAAACCGGCAGTGGTATTGCTATTCTCAGTGTTTGCCAATGACTGGAATCTGCAGGAGCGTCTAAGTCCGTTAGGCAAAAAGTATGATCTTCCTATGGTCAGTATCATGGATGCGGTGACACCACAGTTTTCGTTACAAGGGGAAGAACGTGTGATATCGAAAAACCGATTCTTCTATGACATGTTTCATCCAGGCAATATCGGTCATACCATTATGGCGGACTGCCTGCAATATTTATTTGAATGCTGTGATATGGCAGAACATGCGCGAGTGGGAACCTTTGCGGAAGGCGTAACGGAGGAACAGGCACTACAACAGCGCCTGTCCGAAAGCCCTGTGATCGGTGCGGACTTTGAAAAAGTATTTCTGCTGGATAAAGAGAACAGGTATGTGGGGGCGAAGATCTGGCCGGGTGGGTTTTACACCACGGACCGGGAACTGCAATGCGTGGAAATGGACGATCATCTGGCTCAGACACCGGAATTCCCCTATAACTGGATGCATAAGGAAAACGGGCCGGAGGATGCCTTCGAGATGGAGATCACCTGCAAGGCACTGTTTCTCGTGTTTAAGGACTCAGGGGAAACAAATGTGGGGAAGGCAGAGGTCACTGTGGACGGAAACTACTGTCTGACAGCGGATCCCCATATCAATAACTGGCTGCATTGCAATACGGTATTGCTGTTCTCGGAAAAAGAAAGCAGACAACATAAAATCACAATTTCCATGGCAGAAGAGGACAGAAATAAGCAATTCACAATTTTAGGTTTTGGAGTTTGTATCAAATAAAGGCAAGTGAGGACAACAGAATGGTTATAGCAAAGAACCCTATTTTACCCGGATTTTATCCTGATCCATCTATCTGCAGGGTAGGGGAGGATTATTATATCGTCAATTCCAGCTTCGTGTACGGACCGGGGGTACCGGTATTCCACAGCAGAGATCTGGCGCATTGGGAGCAGATCAGCAATATTTTGGAAAGCCCTAAGCAGCTTCCGGTAGAAGGAAGCGAGATTTCGGAAGGTATCTATGCACCGACAATCCGCTATCATGACGGACTGTTTTATATGATCACTACCAATGTAAGCTACGGTGGTAATTTTATCGTAACTGCCAAAGATCCGGCGGGGCCATGGTCGGATCCGTATTATCTCGGGGATGCGGCACCGGGGATCGATCCCAGCCTGTTTTTCGATGATGACGGAAAATGTTACTATTGCGGAACCAGACCGAACCCGGAAGGTGTCCGCTACAACGGTGACTGGGAGATCTGGGTGCAGGAACTGGATCTTGGGACAATGAAGCTTGTGGGAGAGAGCATGGCAATCTGGAAGGGTGCGGTAAAGGATGTCATCTGGCCGGAAGGACCGCATCTCTATAAGATCGACGGCTATTATTATCTGATGCATGCGGAAGGGGGAACCGGACCGGAGCACAGTATCAGCGTAGCGAGAAGTAAGGAGTTGTTCCGATGGTTTGAAGGCTGCCCCAGGAATCCCATTTTTACCCATAGAAATCTTGGGAAAAATTACCCGGTGAGATATGCCGGACACGGAGATCTGGTGGATGACGGGCACGGCAACTGGTATGTGGTGATGCTGGCGTCCAGACCATGCGCCGGTCACAGCAGCATGGGACGGGAGACGTTCCTCGCAAAAGTGACATGGGAGGATGGCTGGCCTGTGATCGCTGAGGGCGTGGGACACCTGGAAGATACGCTGGAGATTCCTCTGCCGGAGTACCGGTTCTCTGAAGAGGTTAGTACTTCGGATTATCTGCAGTTCTTTGATCAGACTCTGGATAAGCGTCTGGTATGTATAGAGCAGCGGAAGAAAACAACCTATTCTCTGACACACAGACCGGGAAAACTCAGATTATATACCGTGAAAGAGAAAATCGCAGACCGTAATCATTGTGCCTATTTTGGAATCCGCCAGAAGAGTTACAGCTTTTACGCGGAGACAGGGTTTGAATTTACCCCGAAGCAGGAAAGCGAGACAGCCGGTATGGTATTGTATCAGAACCATGAAAATCATCTGCGCATGGAAATCCGGAAAACAGATACACAGAACTGTTTCGTGGTGACCTCCTGCATTCACGGAGAAGAAAAGATTCTTGCCGAAAAGCCGGTGGAAGACGGAGAAAAATTTTTCCGTATCCGGTTACAGTGTGACAGGCAGAAGGCAAATATCTGGATCACTTCCGGGGAAAAGAGAATCCTTGCCGCGGAGCAGATCAGCCTGCTGCCGTATACGACCGAGGAGGCAGGCGGATTCGTTGGCTGCACCGTGGGAATGTATGCTTCCGGCAACGGTACGGAAAGTAATAATTATGCGGATTTTGCATGGTTTGTACAAAATGCAGTATAAAATACGTTATAAAAACGCATTGCGCACAGAGTACGGATAATTTATAATTAAAATAAGAGTGGCAAAGATGCATTATGGGAAAGAGCAGGCAGGGGATTTGTCTGCTCTTTGCTTACATTGGAGGAGAGGGACGCATGGGGAAGCTTCTGTATAAGCTGGACCGGTGGATGGATAATTTTACCATCAAGAAAAAGTTCTATATATTTTATGTTGTCTGTGTACTGATTCCCCTGATCATTACGGACAGTGTGGTAGGTATCACCATTACGAAGTTCGACAGGGAGCGGAAAGAGCACGAGATGGCAAACATCGCGAGTGCTGTGGAATACAGTCTGGGTAACATGATCGGGAATGCCGGTGAGATCGCCAACAGTATTTATACCAACCGCGATTTTGATACGTTTTTATCCAAAAAATACACAAATTCTGCGGAATATGTGGCGTCGTATCAGGATTTCATGAACCGGACCCTGCTGGAAAATGCATTGGGAATGAACGGGCTGATCTTCACCCTGTATACGGATAACGACACCGTTGTAAACGGCGGCAGAGTCAACACGATAGACAAGATCCGTGAAACGGAGAGCTATCGCCTGCTGAATGAACAGAAGAAGAGCAAGGGGGTATTTTTTGTCTATGATGACAGCAGCTCCAGAATCACCAGAGAGCGCCGCATCATTTATCTGCAGAGACTGGATTTCTATGATGCGGATACGGAAAAATATCTGAAAATCGAATTTGATTACAGCAGCATCGTCCGTACTCTCAAAAACATGAATTATGACAATGAGGTACTGATCTGTGACGGGAACCGGATCCTTCTCTCCAATGGCAACTATGGCAGTTACGGCAGTGATTTCCAGACACTGGACGGAACGGAGAAGAAAGCCTATGTACATCCCTTAAGCTTGTATGGTACGGAGCTTACTATATATGTGAAACGTGCACCGGACAGTGTCCTGACCAGTATTCGTAACGAATCACCGATGATTTTACTGTTGCTTGCGGTAAATGTGCTGTTTCCGTTCTGGTTTATGCAGATATTTAACCGTTCTTTTACCAAACGGATCACAGAGCTGAGTCAGGTCTTCAAATCTGTGGACAGCGATCATCTGGTGCCTCTGGATATGGAAGGGGGCAGGGATGAGATCGGCAGCATGATCCGCAATTATAACCGTATGGTGGAACGCACCAATGAATTGATCCAGACGGTGTACAAGAATAAGATCAAGGAACAGGAGATGCTGGTAGGCAGGAAAAACGCTGAGCTTCTGGCTTTGCACAGCCAGATCAATCCCCATTTTCTGTTTAATGTGCTGGAAAGTATCCGGATGCACAGTATTCTGAAAAAAGAAAATGAAACGGCGGATATGGTGGCAAAGCTGGCGGTAATGCAGCGTCAGTATGTGGAATGGGGCAATGATTCCGTAAGTATCAGCCAGGAAATTGAGTTCGTAAAAGCGTATCTGGTTCTTCAGAAGTACCGGTTCGGAGAACGATTGAATTATGATATTGAAGTAGATGAGGACTGTGAAGCTTTCAAGATACCGAAACTTACGATCGTTACTTTTGTGGAAAATGCCTGTGTGCACGGAATTGAGAGTAAATCCGCGCCGGGATGGATCTTCGTCCGGATCGGCAGAACGGGAGAGGTCCTGAATATAGAGATTGAAGACACCGGAAGCGGTATGCCGGAAGAGAAGCTTTCGGAATTGCAGAACAATATGCAGAATGCCAGCATAGAGATGCTGAAAGGCGGCGGAAGAGTGGGAATCATTAACGCCTGTGTGAGACTGAAAATGGTGACGGACGATCAGGTAAGATTCTGCGTAGAAGGAGAAGAAGGACTTGGAACTTCTGTTACGATAGAAATTCCATGGAATAAAAACGATTCCATGGAATCAGGTGTAGGAGGGCAGGACAGATGTTGAAAGTATTATTGGTGGATGATGAACCGTTTATTTTACAGGGATTGAAGCTTTTGGTGGACTGGGAACGGGAAGGATTTCAAATCGTGGGTACGGCATCAAACGGACTGGAAGCGTTGTCTTTTCTGGAACGGGAAAAGGTGGATCTGATCATTGCAGACATTAAGATGCCGCAGATGACGGGACTTGAGCTGTTGGAACGGATCCGTAAGGAGGAAATATCGGATGCTTACTTTGTGATTCTGAGCGGTTATGCGGAATTTAGTTTTGCCAGACAGGCGATGCAGAATGACTGTACAGATTATCTGTTGAAACCGGTGGACAGTGAGATACTTTTGAAAGTATTGAACAAAGTACTGGTAATGCGCAGCAAGGAAAAAGCAGATCATGAGAAAAACCGGAAACTGGAGCAGGCATATCTGGCAAGACATCTGATCGCGCTGATCCAGGGAAAATACGATGATCTGAACGTAAAATATGTACGGGACCATATGCGATGCGGAACCGGCGTAAGATACGTGGAGATCCGAATGGAGGATTCCTTTGATGAGGAAGGAACAACAGACCGGGAAATGCGCAGTTTCCAGAGACAGCTGTATGAACACAGCAGGGAGTATCTGAAAGAAGATGCGGATCTGTGCGTCTTTGACGTGTCAGTAAATGAGAAAATCTATGACATCGGACTGCTTTTGTTTGATTATGTTTTTGAAAAAGCAGACATGGATGAGAAGAAATATCTGAACCGTCTGCTGGAATATCTCACATCGAATTTACAAAAAAGTGTGGTCATGCTGGTCGGAAAACGGGTGACGGATATCGCCAATATTGCAAAGTCTTACGGCAATACCTGTATGCTCCGGTCTTTTCAGGGGTTCCGTGCCAAAAAGAGTATTTACTACTATGAGGAAGAGGTACAGGTCTCTCCGGAAGGACTGATCCTGTGCAAGGAAAGTCTGGACAGGCTGTTGAAAGCCATAGAGCGCAATGACCCCATGGAGATCCGGGAAGCGGTGGGATTTTTCTACGAAGAGATGAGTAAGCGCGGAATCTGCGGCGAAGCCATGACATTAAACATCAATTATCTGCTGTTCCAGCTGATCCATCTGGCATGTGAACAGGATGATGATGTGAATCAGGAAGAAATACTTCGGGTGATCAGTGAGAGCAGCTTTGAGGCAGGCGTGAAACGCGGAAGCAGGGCGCATCTGACCAGATTTGCCTGTGAGTATGCGGATTACCTTTCCCAGCTTCGCAAAAACGTATCCAGAGGGATACTGGGAATGGTGGAAAAGGAGATCCGGGAGAATTATGATTCGAATATCACTCTGCGGAGCTTAAGTGAGAAATACTATGTCAACAGTGCCTACCTGGGACAGTTGTTCCGGAAAAAATACGGACAATCCTTTAAAGACTATCTGAACAATTACCGGATGGAGCAGGCGGCGGATGCACTGCTTCGTACGGACAAAAAGATCGTACAGATTGCAGAGGATGTGGGATATCATGATCTGGATTATTTTACGAACCGGTTTATCCAGGTAAAAGGCTGTACCCCGGCGAGATTCCGCAAGAAGATGCAGCAGGGAGATTAGGGGTTCACAACAAAATGTAATAAAAACAGGGTAAATTATAGACACCTATAGTTTACCCTGTTTTTTACTATAGTTAGTCTGATTGTTTGTCTCTCCCAAAACGGTAAAATAGACTTATCAAAAGGGAGGTAGTTACAACATGAACAAAAAAAGACTTGTAAGCATGTTACTCGTGTCAGCAATGACAGCGGCACTGTTCACCGGATGTGGCAGTGACGGCAACCAGACATCCGGAGGCGGTACGACGAGCGCAGGAAGCGAGAGCACCGCAGACGAAGGCGGTATCAAAGAGTTCACAGCTTTCTTTGGCGTAGCGGGATCCGAAATCAATGATGACAATGAAGTGCAGCAATTGATCGCGGAAAAAGTCGGAGCCAAGGTAAAAGAGACCTGGCTGACCGGACAGACCGCAGATGAAGCAGTCGGCACCATGATCGCCGGCGGTGAGTATCCGGATTTCATTGAAGGACAGACTGGAACCACACAGCTGTATGAAGCAGGAGCTTTGGTGGCATTGGATGATTATCTGGATGATTATCCCAATATCAAGAACCTGTTCACGGATCTGGAGTGGGAAAAGCTTCGTCAGGATGACGGCCATATTTACTGGATCCCTCAGTTCAGCTGCATTAAGAATGAAGAGAAGGTATGTGCACATAATGATGAGGCATTCTGGATCCAGGCAAGAGTTCTGAAATGGGCCGGCTATCCGGAAGTAAGAACCATGGATCAGTACTTTGATCTGATCGAGAGCTACAACGCAGCAAATCCTACCATGGAAGACGGAACCGCCAACATTCCTTACACCATTCTCTGCGATGACTGGAGATACTTCTGTCTGGAGAATGCACCGCAGTTCCTGGACGGCTATCCCAATGACGGAAGCTGTATGGTAGATCCTGAGACCCTGACAGTATTGGATTACAATACTTCCGATACCGCAGTGAAATACTTCAGAAAATTAAATGAAGAATACCAGAAGGGTATCGTAGATCCCGAATCCTTTACACAGTCCTATGATGAGTACATTTCCAAACTTTCTACCGGACGTGTGCTCGGCATGATCGATCAGTGGTGGGATTTCGCTTATAATGCAGGAGATGCCATCAAGCAGGCAGGCCTGGATGCACAGGGATGTGATTATATTCCTCTTCCCATTACCATTGATGAGAGTGTGAAGAACCAGTGGCACAATGCCGGCGGCGCATTCAACTCCGGAAGCGGACTGGCAATTACTGTAAGCTGTAAGGATGTTCCGGGAGCACTGAAGCTGATCAATGATCTGCTGGATCAGGATATTCACAATCTTCGTTTCTGGGGCGTGGAAGGTGTTGACTATGAAGTAGATGAGAACGGCGAATTCTACAGAACAGCGGAGCAGAGAATGCAGGCTTCCGATACTGAGTATAAGGCATCTCATATGTGCTCTTATTCTTATTTCCCTCAGTATAACGGAACCAGCGATGACGGCATCAATGCCAACAAGCCCGACGGACAGGCAAAAGAATTCTTCGACGGATTAAATGATGATGTCAAGGAAGCATTCCAGGCATACGGCGCAGAGACTTATGTAGAGATGCTGGGTACCAATGATGCACCCGGTGAATGGTATCCTATGTGGTCCTTCTCCAACAACTTCAATACCAGTACCCCCGGCGGAATGGCATGGACCAAGATCGGTGAGGTAAAGCACGAGCAGCTGCCTCAGGTAGTTATGGCAGCCGATTTCGACAGCGCATGGGCAGCCTATATGGAGGCATACAACGCTTGCAAGCCGGAAGACTTTATCAGCGAATTACAGACAGAACTGGACAGTAGAATGGAGCTGGCAGCAAAGTTTAAATAAAAACTATAAATGAAATTTGAAAATGGGCAGATGCGAGTAAAATTTCATCTGCCCGTTTTTGCTAAGGAGCGAAGCTATGTCGTTAACGAGAACAAAATCGAAACCAAAAGTAAAACAAACCAGAACACCGATCACATGGAAAGAGATCAAAAGACAAAAAGTGCTGTTATTCTGGGCGGGAATAATGATGATCTATGGGGTGATCTTTTATTATCTGCCGCTTGTGGGATGGGCTATGGCGTTTCAGAACTATAAGCCCCAGCTGGGAATCTTACATTCTAAATTTGTAGGACTGCAGAAGTTTCAGATGCTATTCTCGGATGTGACATTCCTCCGCGTTATCCGTAACACGCTGGCCATGGGCGTGATCAATCTGGTGGCGACCTTTGTGACAGCAATCGTATTTGCTATTTTATTGAACGAGATCAAGAGCAAGGGTGGGAAGAAGACAGTACAGACGATCTCTTATCTGCCGCATTTCCTGTCATGGATCATTGTAACCGGTATTTTACATGATATGTTGTCCGGTACCGGTATTGTGAACGAAGTGCTGATGAATCTGCATGTGCTCAGTCAGCCGATCAATTTTTTTGCCCATCCGGGGTATTTCTGGCCGATCGTGGCATTTGCCAATGTCTGGAAAGAGACAGGCTGGAATGCCATTATTTATCTGGCGGCCATTACTTCCATTGACCCTTCGCTGTATGAGGCAGCAGCCATAGACGGTGCGGGAAGATGGAACAAGATCAAATATGTTACCCTTCCGGGAATCAAGCCGACCATCGTTATTTTGCTGTTGATGAATGTCGGTAACGTATTAAACGCAGGATTTGAAATTCAGTATCTGTTAGGAAACGGACTGGTACAAAAGTTCTCCCAGACGATTGATATTTACGTATTGAAATGGGGTATCAGCCAGGGAGACTATGCAATCGGTACCGCCGCCGGTATCTTCAAGAGTCTGGTAAGTATCATTCTGATCGTACTGGCGAACCAGATCGCAAAACATAACGGAGAAGAACAGCTATTCTAGCGGAAAGAGATGGTAATGCAATGATAGTAGATACACAATATAAGATCAAATCCAAAAAAATCGAAATATTTCCGATCGTAAACGCAATCATCATGATTTTGTTTGTGATAGTGACACTTTATCCGGTGTTAAATACTCTGGCCATTTCGTTGAATGACGGTACGGATGCCTTGCGGGGCGGAATCTATCTGTGGCCGAGAAAATTTACCTGGAAAAACTATACGACGGTTCTACATAAAGACAACCTGATCACCGGTGCTTATATTACGGTGGCAAGAACCCTGATCGGTACGCTGTTGTCACTGGCGGCGAATGCCATTCTTGCATTCATTGTCAGCCGCAAGAGATTCCTGTTCCAGAGAGAAGTCTCCCTGTTCTGGGTCGTGACGATGTATGTAAACGGCGGACTGATCCCTACGTTCCTGCTGTATAAGGGATTGGGGCTTACCAACAGTTTCTGGGTATACGTGATCCCCGGAATGGTCAGTGCCTTCAATATGCTGGTCATCCGTACTTACATGAACGGTATTCCTGACAGCCTGGAAGAGTCCGCACAGCTGGACGGTGCCGGATACAGTACCATTTTCCTGAAAATCTATTCTCCGCTGTGTAAGCCGGTATATGCTACGGTGGCACTGTTCGTGGCAGTAGGACAATGGAACTCCTGGTTCGACGCCATGTTGTACAATCGTATGAGCAGTGATCTGACAACGTTACAGTATGAATTGATGAAATTATTGTCTTCTGTAACCAATCAGGGAACTTCAGCAGAAGCAATGAAAAATGCGGCAGGAACGGTAACACCGACTTCCGTGCGTGCGGCGGCGACAATTATTACCATGCTGCCTATTATCTGTATTTATCCTTTCTTACAGAAGTATTTCGTGGCAGGACTGACTCTCGGCGGTGTGAAGGAATAGGAAACAGAACGACCAGGGCAGCGCAGAGAGAGTGTGTTATGTCTGAAGTCGGTTGGAAGCGTTGCAAAAGCAGAATGGAATGAGTGAAATTTTGGGGGAGAGAAGATAAATGGCAGGAGCGTATCAGACAGGAAACTACCGGAATGTATTTAAAGAGTGCGGATATGGGGAAACTGAGATCCAAGACAGAGTGGAACAGACCTTTGCAACCATATTTTACGGAAACGAAGAGGAACGGTTTTATCATGAGGTTGGGGAAGATATGGCATATCTGGAGGACACCGGGAATCATGATGTCCGCACGGAAGGAATGTCCTACGGAATGATGGTCTGTGTACAGCTGGATAAAAAGAAAGAGTTTGACCGGCTGTGGAAATGGGTTCGGAACTTTATGTACATCCCGGATGGTCCCTGCTGTAATTATTTTGCATGGTCCTGTAAAACGGACGGGACGCATAATGCGGAGGGACCGGCACCGGACGGAGAAGAATATTTTGCCATGGCATTATTATTTGCCTCAGCCCGTTGGGGGGACGGGGAAGGCATTTTTGCTTATGGCAAAGAGGCAAGGGCAATCCTTCGGGAATGCGTACATAAGGGAGAACCGGGGCATCCCGGAGAGCCCATGTGGGAGCCGGCAAATCATTTAATCAAATTCATCACCAATGTGGATTTCTCGGATCCGTCTTATCATTTGCCGCATTTTTATGAACTGTTTGCGGAAATGGCAGATCCCTGTGACAGAGAATTCTGGAAGCAGGCGGCAGAGGCCAGCAGAAAGTATCTGCATCAGGCGTGCCATCCGGAGACGGGACTCTCCGCAGAATATGCGGATTATGACGGAACACCGCATACGGGACATCAGGAAATCTTCGGCAGACACGACTGGTATTACAGCGATGCCTACCGGACAATCGCCAATATTGCCATGGATCATCTGTGGTTTGATGCGGATCCCTGGCAGGTGGAAATCGCTGACAGGCTGCAGCTGTTTTATTGTGAAGAACAAAAAGAACACTGGGATGGTGTGTTTTTGATCGATGGAACCGTGCTGGCGGAGAAAGCACTGCATCCGGTAGCAATCATTGCAGTGAATGCGCAAAGCTCTCTGGCAGCGGACGGACCTTATGTGATAGAATGTGTGAAGAAGTTCTGGAATACACCGCTTCGCAGGGGAGAGCGGCGCTATTATGACAATTTCCTGTATCTGTTTGCCATGCTGGCACTCTCGGGGAATTACAGAATCTATCGGTGAGACAAAAATCCGGTAGATTTAGACAGCAGCCGGGAGTATTATGCAACTATAAAATCATAACAGAGGTAAAGAGAGGTTTGCTATGAGTGCAAAGACAAGAGAATATGCCAAAAAGCTGACAGCACAGATGACGCTGGAAGAGAAAATGAGCCAGATGCTGTATGAATCTCCTGCAATCGACAGATTGGGAATCCCGGCCTATAACTGGTGGAATGAAGCGCTGCACGGAGTGGCACGGACCGGGGTCGCAACCATGTTTCCACAGGCGATTGCCATGGCAGCGACTTTTGATGAAAAGCTTCTGGAAAAAGCCGGAGACGTGGTTTCCACGGAAGGAAGAGCCAAATTTAATCAGTTTTCAAAACGCGGTGACCGCGGAATCTATAAAGGTCTGACCTACTGGGCGCCCAATGTCAATATTTTCAGAGATCCCAGATGGGGAAGGGGACATGAGACTTACGGTGAGGATCCCTATCTGACCGGTAAATTGGGATGCGCATATATCAAAGGATTACAGGGACCGGATAAGGATCATCTGAAGGCAGCGGCCTGTGCCAAACATTATGCGGTACACAGTGGTCCGGAAGCACTTCGGCATGAGTTTAATGCGGAAGTTTCCAAACACGATCTGTATGATACTTACCTGTATGCCTTCAAACGCTGCGTGAAGGATGCCGGTGTAGAAGCTGTGATGGGTGCTTACAACCGTGTCAACGGGGAACCGGCCTGCGGGAGCAAGACATTGTTAAAAGATATTCTGCGTGAGGAATTCGGGTTTGAAGGTCATGTGGTATCGGATTGCTGGGCTATCAATGATTTTCATCTGCATCACCATGTAACGGGGATTGCTGCGGAATCCGCTGCAATGGCAGTGAACAATGGCTGCAATCTGAACTGCGGAAATGCCTTCCTGCATCTGCCAAAAGCCTATGAGATGGGACTGGTGACGGAAGAGGTAATCACGGAGGCTGTGGAGCGCCTGTTGGATGTCAGAATCCGGCTTGGAATGCTGGAAGAGTATCCTTCTCCGTATGACGACATTCCTTTTGACAAGGTGGAGTGTCCGGAGCATATTGCGGTGTCAATGGATGTATCCAGAAGAAGTCTGGTACTTCTTAAAAATGTCGGAGATTTTCTGCCCTTACAAAAAGAAAAGCTTAATTCGATTGCCGTAATCGGACCGAATGCCAATTCCAGAGCGGCATTGGTGGGAAATTATGAAGGAACATCATCTCAGTACATCACACCGCTGGAAGGAATTCAACAATATGTAGGTGAGGATGTAAAAGTATATTATGCACAGGGATGTGGATTGTATAAAGATAAGGTGGAAGCATTAGGAGAACGTAATGACAGAATCCAGGAGGCATTGGCTACAGCGGAACAGTCGGACGTGGTAGTACTTTGTCTCGGACTGGATGCATCGATCGAAGGGGAAGAAGGTGACGCGGGCAATGCCTATGCCAGCGGTGATAAATTGGGATTGGGACTGCCCGGTTTGCAGGAAGAATTATTAGAAACAATCACCGCAGTGGGCAAACCTGTCATTGTTCTCCTGCTGGCGGGAAGCGCAATCGACCTTTCCTGGGCGCAGCAGCAGGAAAACGTAAAAGCGATTGTGGATTGCTGGTATCCGGGAGCAAGAGGCGGCAGGAGCATTGCACAGTTACTGTTTGGCGAGTTTTCACCGTCCGGGAAGCTGCCGGTGACGTTTTATCAGGGGACAGAAAATCTTCCGGAATTTACAGATTACAGTATGGCACACAGAACCTACCGATATGAAAGCAAAAATGTTTTATATCCTTTTGGATATGGTCTGCATTATGGCAAGGTAGTCTACGGTGAGGAAAAAGTATCGGTGGGGGTAACGGATGTCGGACAGAAAGTAACGGTATCCGCAACAGTGACCAACGAAAGTGACTATCCGTTATGGGAAACAGTGCAGGTATATGTAAAGAGGCAGGATGCACTGGAATACGAACCCGGATTTCAGTTAAAGGGAATCTCCTGTGTGCCTCTGACAGTGGGAGAAAAGAAAAAAGTGGCAATTACCCTGACGGACAGAGACTTTGCATATATCACTGAGGATGGCGAGTGCAAGGTAAGACCCGGAGACTATTTGATCTCCATTGGCGGACAACAGCCGGACGAAAGAAGTGCGGAGCTGACCGGACAAAAGACAGCCTGCATGAAAGTTACCAAAACAGGGAAAGAAATTTCGGTGGAATATTAGACTAATTACTGTGGCGGAATTAAGATGTCAGGGCAGATTTGGGGTGTATGAAAATGAAGATGTTAGATGATGAAGAAAGATGTCAACAGGAAATCATGATTCCGGACAGAGGACTTCCCTTCAGGCTGTTCCGGTTCGAGGGAGGAGCCGGAAATTATATCCGTGAAGTTCACAGACATTTCTGTATTGAAATCTTTGCCGTAAAGAGCGGTAAACTGGATTTTTATCTCAGTGGCAGAAAATGTACGCTTGAAGCGGGAAAATTTGTCATCGTTAACAGCAATGAAATACATTCCGTACATGCACTGACACCAAATGAAACCATTGTTTTACAGTTTTCGCTGAATTCCCGTGAATGGGACGATGCGGAAAATCGGCCGATCCGTTTTTCGCATGAAAACAGACAGAAAGATGCAGAGATTTTCAGACTCATAACGGAAATGTATCAATTGTCCTGTGACAGAAAAAACGGGTATGAATTTTTGTTGCAAAGCGAATTTTACCGGCTGCAATATTTTCTGAGGATGGATTACCTGGTCAGGGAGAAAGGACAAAAGCTGTACGGAGAAGATCAGCGCATGAAGCGCCTGGACGGGATCACCGGTTATCTCAGAGAACATTATGCGGAAGATATTTCCCTGGAAATACTGGCGTCAAGGTTTGGGTATTCACCGACCTACCTGTCCCGCATGTTTCGCCAATATGCCCGGATCAATTACAAGGATTACCTCAGGATGATCCGGTTTGAACATGCAGTGAAGGATTTGCAGGAGAGTGAACTAACGATAGGTGAGATCGCACTGAATCACGGATTTCCCAACAGTAAGGCATTTTCCACACTTTTCCGTAAACAATATGGCATGCTGCCACATGAGTATCAGAAAACTTACTGTTTCCGGAAATCCCTCGGTGCACAGCCGTATACTTGTTTGAAGGAGAGTAGGAATTTTTTATAATTCGTGACTCCGTGACGCTCCAGAATCTCCCCAATCGTCAGATCCGTATCTTTTAAGTCCTTGCAGACATGCATGAGACGTACACTGTTGATGTAGGAAGTGAGAGTGGTACCCATATTGCGCCGGAAAAACCGGCAGAAATATTCCGGGTTCAGGTGTGCCAGGGAGGCGGCGTCCTCTAACGAAATCGCTTCAGCATAATGGGACTGGATATATTGAATCACCGGTTCGAGGCGATGTAGATTTTTCTGGCTTTGAATCCTCAAGGTATTGTCGACGGTAACCTTATAATTTGTCATAAGAAGATATAAAAATTCATAAAGCAGTCCGGAAAACCGCAGAGTATAGCTTTGCGGTTTTTCGGTATAGAGAGTGCCCATAGAAGTCAGAATCTTCCGAATCTGTTCATCGACGGAAGGGTTCCTGTGAGAGAACAGAAACCGGATACTTTCATATTCCGGGATGGCTTTGGTGAGAAAAGCATAGGGAATCTGCAGAAGCAGTACCCTGGTAGGTTCTGTGGTACGTGTGGCGTGGACTAAAGCGGAATTGACGATATGAAAATCCCCGGCTTTCAAGAGCAGAAGTTTTTGTTCTTCCGTGAATTCCATGGAACCTTCATAGAGGTAGACGACTTCCAGACTGCGATGCCAGTGTTCGGGGATGTAGTCATTATTGCTGTCATAAATCGTGAAGCGGACGTTGATCCCGCTTTCAAAAGAGACTTCTTCGTGGGAAAATTGCGGCATGAGTGATCCTTTCTTAAGTTGTAACTATTCAGAGCCAAGGCATTCGATTTACGTTTTCTGTTTTCATCATATTCCTGATACATGCAAAAAGTCAATATTGACCTAAAAAGAAGTCATAATCGGACATAGGAATTTTCACGTAAAGTTGATAGACTGATAACCATAAAAAGCAATATGAGAAGTATAATGATCAGGAGGTTATCACTACATGACAAAGGAAAAAATCAGAGACTTGATAGCACAGATGACTCTGGAGGAAAAAGCGTCTCTTTGTTCCGGGGCGGATTTCTGGCATACCAAAAGCTGTGAACGGTTAGGGATTCCTGCCAGCATGGTGTCCGATGGTCCTCACGGTCTGCGCAAACAGAACGATAAAGCAGACCATCTCGGCGTAAATGAAAGTATTAAAGCAGTATGTTTTCCGGCAGGCTGCGGAACCGCAGCTTCTTTTAACAGAGATCTGTTATACCGGATGGGAGAGACGATTGGGAATGAGTGTCAGGCGGAAGACGTCAGTGTCATTCTTGGTCCTGCTGTGAATATCAAACGTTCTCCTCTGTGCGGACGAAATTTTGAATATTACTCCGAGGATCCGGTTGTGGCTTCGGAAATTGCGGGAGCACTGATCCGCGGTGTGCAGAGTAAAAATGTAGGAACCAGTATCAAACATTTTCTGGCAAACAATCAGGAGACGCGCAGAATGTCTGTGGATGAGCAGATTGATGAGAGAACTCTGCATGAGATTTATCTGGCAGCTTTTGAAGGCGCTGTGAAGAAGGCAAAACCCTGGACAGTGATGTGCTCCTATAACAAGATCAACGGTACCTATGCTGCGGCACATCATAAATATCTGACGGAAACATTGCGTGATCAATGGGGATTCGACGGTTATGTCATGAGTGACTGGGGTGCGGTCAATGACCGTGTGGCAGATCTGAAAGCCGGACTGGATCTGGAGATGCCGGGATCGGAAGGCGTGAATGACGAACTGATCGTTGAGGCAGTGAAGAACGGAACACTGGAAGAATCTGTTCTGGATACCGCGGTAGAACGCATCCTGAATATTGTATATCGTTATACTGAAAACAGGGATAAACAGGCAACCTGGGATCAGGACCAGGATCATGAGATGGCGAAAAAGGTAGCGGAAGAGACCATAGTGCTGTTAAAGAATGAAGACGTATTACCGCTGTCAGAAGACGAAACGATCGCTTTTATCGGAAAATATGCGAAGAAGCCCAGATATCAGGGCGGCGGAAGCTCCCATATTAACAGCCATAAGATCACAGGAGCCCTGGATGCGGCAGAAGCAGCAGGCAATCAGCATATTTTGTATGCGCAAGGATTTGATGATAAGGAAGATAAAGTGGACGAGGCACTCGTGGCAGAAGCTGTCGAGACAGCAAAATGCGCAAAAGCAGCTGTAATTTTTGCGGGACTGCCGGATGCGTTTGAATCGGAAGGATTTGACCGTAAACATATGCGGATGCCGGACTGCCAGAACAAATTAATCGAAAAGATCGCGGCCGTACAGCCCAATACCATTGTGGTACTGCACAACGGCGCACCGGTGGAAATGCCCTGGGCAGATAAAGTGAAGGGTATCCTGGAAGCTTATCTGGGCGGACAGGCAGTGGGCGTGTCTGAGTATGATATCCTCTTCGGTAAGGTGAATCCCAGTGCCAAGCTGCCGGAGACATTCCCGAAGCGACTGGAGGATACTCCTTCTTATCTGTTCGGCTTCGGAGAAGGAGACTGTGCGGAATACAGAGAGGGTATTTTCGTAGGTTACCGTTATTATGACAAGAAGAAAATGGATGTCCTGTTCCCGTTCGGCTATGGATTATCGTATACGACTTTTGCCTATGACAATCTGCGCCTGGATAAGAAACAGATGAAAGACACCGAAACACTGACAGTATCGGTGGATGTAACGAATACCGGGAAAATGACAGGCAAGGAAGTCGTCCAGCTCTACGTTGGAGATCGTGAAAGCACTGTGATCCGTCCGATAAAGGAACTGCGGGATTTTGCTAAGGTGGAACTGGCTCCCGGAGAGACGAAGACGGTGACCTTTACCTTGGAAAAGAGAGCTTTTGCCTACTATGATGTACAGCTCCGTGACTGGCAGGTGGAGAGTGGGGGATTTGATATCCTCATTGGCCGCTCTTCCAGAGATATTGTCCTCAGCGATACCGTGACTGTGGAATCCACCGTGAAGATTCCTTTTGTATACACGACAGATACCACTATGGGAGATGTTATGAAGCATCCAAAAGCATGGAAACTGGTACAGAGCGTTCTGCAGAAAGGAATGTTCGGACAGGAGGATGCCGGAACCGAAGGCGGAGAAGCAGCCAAGGAAGCCATCAGCGATGAGATGAATGCGGCAATGCTTATGTATATGCCGCTCCGCGGACCGATCAGCTTCGGAGGCGGCGTCAGCATGGCGGATGTACAGAAAATGGTGGATCAGTTGAATGCTTTGAATGAATAAGAGCAGAGGATTTTGCGCTTCTGCTCGGACGGATATTTCAACAACCTGTTATTCAAGGTGTCGCATTCAAAGAAACTAGTCGGGCGTATTTTGTTGAGTGAAGGGAATTTGAAGGTTCCATTCAGGAACAGATATATTACATTTAAAATTTGGGAGTCATTATGTTTCAGATTTTGTTAGTTATCATATATTTATCATTTATCAGTCTGGGCTTGCCGGACTCCATTCTGGGTGCGGCATGGCCATCGATGTATCCGGTATTGCAGGTTCCGGTATCTTATGCCGGTATCCTGTCTATGATCATAGCAGCCGGTACGATTGTATCCAGTCTCCAGAGTGACTGCCTGACCAGATGGCTTGGCACCGGAAAAGTAACTGCTATCAGCGTGGCAATGACGGCTGCAGCATTATTAGGCTTTTCTGTCAGTTCGCAGTTCTGGATGCTGTGCCTGTGGGCGATTCCTTACGGACTGGGAGCGGGCAGTGTGGATGCTTCCCTGAATAACTATGTGGCACTGCATTATGAGAGCAGGCACATGAGCTGGCTGCATTGTATGTGGGGTGTCGGAGCGACAGCAGGCCCTTATATCATGGGACTGGTGCTGACCGGCGGCGGGACCTGGAATCTGGGATATCGCGTGATCTCCGGTTTACAGGTAGTGCTGACGGTAATCCTGATCTTCAGTCTGCCACTGTGGAAAGACCGTTCCGAGACGGTAGAGCAGAACGGAGAAGAAGTTACCGCAAAAGCATTATCCCTTCGGGAAGTAGTGAAGATACGCGGCGTGAAAGAGATTCTGTTTTGCTTTTTCTGTTATTGCGCGGTGGAACAGACGACCAGCCTGTGGGCCAGTAGTTACCTTACCCTATATAAGGGGATTCCGGCAGAGACGGCTGCAACCTTTGCCAGCATGTTCTTTATCGGGATTACGGTAGGACGGGCATTGAGCGGATTTGTGACCATGAAGTTTAATGATACCCAGATGATCCGGCTGGGGCAGGGGATTGTCGGAGCCGGCATTTTGTTAATGTTGTTGCCGTTTAGCAATGCCTGTGCACTGGTCGGTCTGATCGTGATCGGACTTGGCTGCGCACCCATCTATCCCTGCGTCATCCACTCCACACCGGCGCATTTCGGTGCAGATAAATCACAGGCAATCATCGGAATCCAGATGGCAAGCGCCTATGTCGGTACCTGCCTGATGCCGCCGGTATTCGGACTTATTGCAAGCCATATCAGCGTGGCGTTACTGCCGGGATATTTGCTGATCTTTTTGGTACTCATGGTGATAATGCATGAGGCGTTGAACCGAAAAGTGAAGTAAATTGAAAGTTAGTTAAGCAAATATTTTTCTATACTCCACGCAGATGGCTGACTATTTTTAGTCGGGATGCTTTTATGGGCACAGTGGAAGAAAAAGTCTTTCCTGTACCCTTGGCATTTGAGGAGAAGGGTACAGCGGAGCAAAAAGTCTTCCCTGTGCCCTTGGAGTTTGAAAAGAAGGGTACAGCGGAAGAAAAAGTCTTCCCTGTACCCTTTGGAGTTTGAAAAGAAGGGTACAGCGGAAGAAAAAGTCTTCCCTGTACCCTTTGGAGTTTGAAAAGAGGGGTACAGCGGAGCAAAAAGTCTTCCCTGTACCCTTGGAATTTGAAAAGAGGGGTACAGCGGAAGAAAAAGTCTTCC
>CAKRRU010000010.1 GCA_934394515.1 uncultured Acetatifactor sp. | reverse complement strand
GAAATGGTGGATGCTTCGGTAAATTATGCGAAGGACTTTTCACAGGTGGTTATCAATAGAAATACTAAGGATTATGAGATGCTTATGCAGTGGTCAAAGGTATTTCTGATGAATAAAAGTTTTACGACATTTTCCGGCTCCACAGCATCAAGAGCATTGCTGTTCCCTATGGAGTCTGTATATGAAAGTTATGTGGCGCAGCAGATGAAAAAGGTGATGCGTCCGGAAGGTTGGGATGTAGTCAGCCAGGACAAAAGGTACTATCTTTTTACAGAACCAAGGCAGCAGTTTGCGCTAAAGCCGGATATCGTTATGAAGAGAGGAGAGCGTACAGTAATTCTGGATACTAAGTGGAAAAGCCTCGTTGATAAAGAAAAAGGAAATTATGGTATTTCGCAAGCGGATATATATCAGATGTACGCATACTCTAAGAAATATAACACGTCTGAAATATGGCTGTTATACCCGGTGAATGATGAAATGAGAAATCATTCTCCAATCAAGTTTAAAAGTGGAAATGAAACAGCGGTAAATCTGCATTTTGTCGATGTCGATAAAATAGAAGAGAGTCTGCAAGAACTTAGAAGCAAATTGGAAGCGGTTGAATAGTGGAGGGATTCTGGCAGACAAGATAACGCAGTTGAATGACCCGGCTGTTCTGGAAGCAATGATGAAGAAGTACGGGATAGAGTAAGATATCGGAAGTAGCCAAATCCTGGTGGTGGATTTGGCTATTTTATATCCGATTGCGACGTCTTCGCAGGTGAAAAGATGATTGCAGGAAACGTGTAGGGGAGGATAAATTTTGAACGAAAACGCAGCACTGGAGACTTTAAAGAATTATTTTGGCTATTCTTCTTTTCGGGAAGGGCAGGAGAAGATTGTCACTGCCATTTTGGACGGAAAGGATGTACTGGCTGTTATGCCGACGGGAGCCGGGAAATCCATCTGTTATCAGGTGCCGGCATTGATGCTTCCGGGGATTACCATCGTAATATCCCCGTTGATTTCCCTGATGCAGGATCAGGTGAAATCCCTCAATGCGGCAGGAATCCGGGCGGCGTATATCAATTCGTCTCTCAGTGAGACGCAGATCACAAAGGCTCTGGAATATGCGGCGCAGGGTGTTTATAAGATCATCTATGTGGCACCGGAACGGCTCGAAACCCGGGAATTCCGGCAATTTGCAGAGCGTGTAGACATTTCTATGGTCACTGTGGACGAAGCGCACTGCATCTCCCAGTGGGGACAGGATTTCAGACCGAGTTATTTGAAAATCGTTGATTTTGTGAACAGTTTGTCCGACCGCCCGATTCTGAGTGCATTCACAGCGACAGCCACGGAGGAAGTGAAGACGGATATTGCCTGCATCTTAGGACTTCGTAATCCTGCCGTTGTGGTAACCGGTTTTGACCGCCCCAACCTATACTATCGCGTGGAGAGTATCAGAACAGCAAAGGGAAAAGAGGAATTTCTTGCGGATTACATAGAAAAGCATCCGGATGAGAGTGGAATTATCTATTGCGCCACCAGAAAAAATGTGGACGCAGTGTATGAGTTGCTTTTAAATAAGGGGGTTCCGATCGCACGCTATCATGCCGGAATGAACAGCGAGGAGAGAAAAGTAAGTCAGGATGATTTCATCTATGACCGGCTGTCTGTGATCGTCGCGACCAATGCATTTGGCATGGGAATCGATAAATCCAATGTCAGGTATGTCATTCATTATAATATGCCGCAGAGCATGGAAAACTATTATCAGGAAGCCGGACGTGCCGGAAGAGATGGGGAGACTTCCCAGTGTATTCTGTTATTTTCCCAGCAGGATATTATGATCAACCGCTTTTTGCTGGAACAAAAAGATTTTTCCGAGGTATCACCGGAAGATGCCGAACTGATCCGCCAGAGAGATGCCAGACGTTTACAGGTGATGGAAGGTTATTGCCGGACAACATCGTGCCTGAGAAACTATATTTTGGAGTATTTCGGGGAGAAAGTAAGCGTGCCTTGCGACAACTGCGGAAATTGTCACAGAGAATATCAGCAGGTGGATATGACGGCAGAGGCAAAATGGGTCATTAACTGCATCGCCGAGACGAAGGGCCGATACGGGCAAAATATCGTAATCGGTACGTTGCTGGGAGCTAACCGTGCCCGGCTGAAGGAACTGGGGACGGTAAATTACAAATCCTACGGAGTTTTAAAAGAGAAGACAGAAGCCGAACTCAAGAACCTGTTAAGCGAGCTGATCCTGGAAGGCTATGTGGTACAGACGCAGGATCAGTACAGTGTTCTAAGAATCGGAGAGATAGAACCGCTGCGGAATCCGGATGCCAAAGTGATTGTGAAAGTGCATGAGGAAGAAAAGTCTGCACGCAAAACTTCGGAAAGAAAAAGAAGAAGCACCGATGCGCTTACAGGAGCCGGTTATGAACTGTTTGAAAAATTACGGAGTCTCAGGCTGGAGATTGCAAGAAAAGAGGCAATGCCGCCGTATATTATATTCAGTGACAAGACCCTGATCGATATGTGTGTCAAATTGCCGCAAAGTGTTGATGACATGCAGAATGTCTCCGGCGTAGGCGCTGTAAAGTGCCAAAAATACGGGGAAGCGTTCGCACAAGTAATCCGCGATTATCTGCGCCTTCACCCGGATGCCGTGTGTAGCATGGCGCATGAGCAGGCGGAAGATTCTTCTGCCGGACAGCAAACACGGAAAGCAAAGAAGCCTAAGAAAGTAAAATCAGAGTTCTATCTTATGGAAAAGGATGCAGAATCTTTTCGATATGCAGAGCTTTATTACATCAGTGAGATCAAAGAGGAATTGAATCGTATCTGTACCACAGAAAATGTCAAAAAAGTCACCGTCTCGTCCATTTGGCAGTATTTAATGGAGGAAGGTTATACAGAAGAGATTGACCATAATGGTTCTTATAGCAAGGTACAGACGCAGAAAGGTCTGGATGCCGGAATTGTGACGGTAGAGAAGACAAGCACCTCCGGATTTCAGTATACTCTTTTGCAATATCCCCCGGTGATTCAACAGATCATTGTGAGGCATTTTGTACAGAAATAAAAATTCAACCACCGGTTGCTTTACGTAAACGTCAAACCATGCGTCTGATGTCCGGAAGCGATAAAGATAATCGATGAAATGTTAACCGACACAAATATAGGTTGACAATTACAAAATACCATGCTATTCTGACAGAGGTTTTTACAAAAGACATCTGATAGAAAGGCATGGTTTTTTATTATGACAACACAGACAACAACGAGAAGCAAGACTTATGACATGGTGTACATTGCAGTATTTGCGGTACTGATCGCAATCTGCTCCTGGATTTCCATTCCGATGACAGTACCTTTTACCCTGCAGACCTTCGCGGTATTCCTGGCAGTAGGTGTGCTGGGCGGTAAGAGAGGAAGTCTTGCGGTATTGGTATATATTTTACTCGGTACGGTAGGCATCCCTGTATTCGCAGGATTCTCCGGCGGTATCGGCGTACTGCTCGGCAACACCGGCGGCTACATCGTAGGATTCCTGTTCTCCGCACTGGTAATGTGGCTGATCGAGAAATTCTTCGGACGCAAAATTTGGGTGCTTGGTATCTCCATGGTAGTGGGACTGATTGTCTGCTACGCCATCGGAACCGTATGGTTCATGGTAGTCTATGCGCAGAATGCCGGCGCAGTAGGACTGGCAACGGTTCTGGGTTGGTGCGTCATTCCCTTCATCATTCCGGATCTCGTGAAGATCGCGCTGGCACTGGCATTGAGCAAGAGACTGGGCAAAGTCCTGAAGCTGAATGCATAATGATTGACGAAATGACACAATACAGGATCAGACCGCATCACGGCATGTGCCTCCACTTTTTCGAAGGAAAAGGCTACAGCGACGGTTTCACCGCACATATGGCAGAAGTGAAGGAACGACTTTCGGGGGAAGATAGTGAGACAGCTCCTGCCACTTTGGTATTGGTGAGAGAGACCGACGAGATCTGCAGTGCCTGCCCACACAACAAGGGCGGAATATGCGAAGCGGCAGAGAAGGTAGACCGCTACGATAACGGGGTACTACAATATACGGGGCTGACGGAAGGACAGCAATTGTCCTTCCACAGCTTTGAACAGATCGTAGCAGAGAAAATACTGACACCCGGATACGGCAAAGCTATCTGCGGAGATTGTCAGTGGAGAGATATCTGCCATAAATAAAAGCGCTGTTGCTATCAAGGCAGCGGCGCATATTTTTCCCACTATTGCATTTTGTCACCAACAGAGCTAGAATAAAACAGTAAAAGCGACAAAGACGTCAGGCATAGATTGCCGGCGTCTTTTTTGGTGCAGAGGAAATGAGATATGAACACAAGACAGATGCAATATGTGATTACGGTAGCGGAAACCCGGAGCTTTTCGGAGGCAGCTGCGAAGCTGATGATCTCGCAGCCTTCCTTGAGCCAATACATTTCCAAACTGGAAGAGGAAATCGGAGCACAGATTTTTGAGAGAACCATACCGTTAAAAATAACCTATGCCGGAGAGATCTATCTCAAAACGGCAAAAAAGATCCTCATGGAGGAAGCCGAACTGCAGGACAGATTGTCAGACCTGAAAGGTGGCTTGTCCGGAAAGATAAAAATAGGCACAGGGTATTTGAATGCCGTAACCGTGCTGCCGGAACTGGTTGCCGAATTTCAACGGGAGTATCCGAATATACAGGTGGAAATCTATGAGGAGACCGAGCCGCAATTAAAATTGCTGGCGGATGAAGGAACGCTGGATCTGGTCGTGGCGACCAGTAAATTTGATACCGCTACTTATGAAAAAGTATTGTTGGGAGAAGAGGAGTATCTGATTGCGATACCCAAGATTTTTGGGACATTTAGCGAGGAAAACAGCAGCAAAGGGATTGCGGAGGAGTATCCGGAGCAAAGAGAGCTTTCGACGATCCGCTTTGCGTTGCTGAAAAATATTCCGATGATCCGCCTACAGCCGAATACTTATATGAGGGAACTTTTGGACAGCCTGTATGACATTAACCATATCCGGCCGCGGAGTACGGTGGAATGTACTTCCGCGCTGGGAGCCTATAATATGACCAAGGCCGGAGTGGGTGCGACATTGATTTCCTACAGCACCTACCGGATGGATTATTCTTATAAGGTCAACTATTATAAAATCAGTGATATTGTGAAAAAAAGACAGATTTTTCTAAGCTACAACAAGAGCAAATATCTCAGCAGCCAGACCGGAAAATTTATAGAAATCGGACAAAAATATTATGAAACGCATTTCAAATAAGGTCGAAAGAATAGGAAGAATAGGATAATATAACGAAAAAGTTATAAGTAAAATAATTGTTTTCGTATTTGATTTTCAGACATCGGAGTGTTAGTATTTATTTCAACAAATCAATATACGCGAACAAACGAAGGAGTTTATGCGAAAATGCATAGACTCCTTTTGTGTTGCAAGGTTTGGGAGAAGGAGGAATGTATTATGAGAAAAATGAAGAAATTTGTAGCTGCTTTGTTGACAGGTACCTTATGTGTCACCATGTTTTCCGGATGCGGTGCGGCAGCCGGTGGCTCATCTGCAGGAAGCAGTGCCGGTGCAGACACCAATGTGATTAAGATCGGATCGGTGCATCCTTTAACCGGTTCTTATGCTTATGAAGCACAGCAGATCATCAATTCTCAACAGCTTGCCATTGATGAGATCAATGCAGCCGGCGGTATCTCTTCAATGGGAGGCGCCAAACTGGAACTGGTCGTCGGTGACAGCCAGGCAAGTGCCGATACTGGAGCATCCGAGACCGAAAGACTGATCTCCGAAGGTTGTTCCATCGTAACAGGAACCTTCCAATCCGGTGTAACACTGACCTGTATGCAGAAGGCAGAACAGAACGAGGTGCCGTTCCTGGTAACAGTAAGTAACAATGTGGCAATGTTTGAAAACGGTTTTGAATGGTGTTTCCGGATTCAGCCCAATGCAGATGTATATGCGAACGATTTCATACAGTATATTTCAGAGATCAAGACAGACGATATCAAAACCGCAGTGCTGATTCATGAAGATTCTCTGACCGGTACGGACACCGGCGACATCATTGCAAACAATATGGCATCTACCGGAATCGAACTTTTGGACAGAATTACTTATTCCGCCAGCACTTCTACTTTAAGTACAGAAGTTACAAAGCTGGCTGACCTGCAGCCGGATCTGCTGATCACCATTGGCTATTTTGCAGATACTTCGCTTCTGGTCAAAGAGCTGAATGAGAGAAACATCAAATTCAAGATGGTATGCGGCGTATCAAACGGCGGAATTTCCGATAGCAAATTCATTGAAGATTTTGGCGACAGTGTAGAGAATTTCCTGGATCTGAATTATCGTTTTAATCCGAACAGCGATAAGACCAAAGCATTGTTAGAGTCTTATAAGGCTACCTATGGTGACGACATGTCAGTCCATGCAGTATGGGGATATGAGAGCATTTACGTCATTGCAGATGCTTTGGAGAGAGCCGGATCTTCAGATCCCAAAGCTTTGAGAGATGCTCTGAAGGAGACGGATATCGAAGACCATGTTCTGGCACAGTCCGGTCCCATTATCTTCGATGAGAAGGGGGAAAACATCAACGCAGCCGGTGTTCTGGTACAGATTCAGGATGGCAAGCATGTTGTGGTATATCCTACAGAATTTGCAGAAGCGGAAATAAGATATAACGAATAAAAAATGAGCGATAGGAGGTAATTGCTATGAATGCATTTTTCCAAGCGTCCATAGACGGAATTTTGATGGGCGGTGTGTATGCGCTGGCGGCACTCGGAATTTCATTAATCTTCGGTGTTATGAAAATCACGAACTTTGCGCATGGTGCATTGATCACTGTCGGAATGTATGTGACATTTGAGTTTTGTGTCTTATTAGGGATTACCCCGTATGTCGCGCTTCCCCTGGTGATTGTCGTAATGTTTGTGATCGGCTATCTGATTCAGAAATTTTTCTTAAACCCTCTGATGGGGGTAGCCGGTCACAACCAGCTGCTTTTGACGCAAGGTCTCTCGATTGTCATTGAGAATCTGATTCTTGTATTGTTCAGTGCCAATTATAAGTCGGTTACGGTACCCGGTTTTGAGACGGCAATCAGCCTTGGCAGTATTACGATCAACAAACCGAAACTGGTAGCCTTTCTGTTTGTAGCACTGATTTCCGCAGCAATTTATCTGCTTTTGGAGAAGACAGATTTGGGCAGGGCAATCCGTGCGACTTCAGTGCAGCCGGATGGAGCCACCCTGATGGGAATCGTGGTTCCCAGGATCAATCAGATCGCATTCGGACTTGGCATCGTATGTGCCGGTGTGGCCGGTGCACTTCTGACACCGACGCAGTATATTTATCCTACCAGCGGCAATTCCTACTCTTTGAAATGCTTTGTAATCGCGGTATTTGGTGGACTGGGAAATATCTGGGGAGCCATTCTGGCAGGCTTGATCATTGGTGTGGTGGAATCCTTTTCCGCATTATACCTTGGAGGCTCCTGGAGTGAATTGGTAGTATATCTGATTTTTATTTTAACATTAATCATTAAGCCGACCGGTTTATTAGGAAAGAAGGGATGATATGAATATTCTTGGAGGTTTTCTTAAAAAAGCGACCGTTTCCACCAGCAACGGCAAGATGACAGTGCAACAGATCGTCATCGTTGCGCTGGTAAGTCTGCTGATTTTGCTTACCCCACAGTTTTTGAGCAATTATCGGTTGAATCTGATCATATCCATTCTGACAGCTGCCTATTTTGCACAGTGCTGGAACCTGATGAGTGGTTATACCGGACAGTTCTCTTTCGGACATGCAGTATTTTATGGGCTTGGAGCCTATACGTCCAGTATTTTATTTGTGGATTTCGGAGTGAATCCCTGGATCGGTCTGGTATGTGGAATGCTGGTCGCTGGGATTGTAGCAGCGGGAATCGGCTATCTGTCTTTCCATTATAACCTGAAGGGTGATTACTTTGCACTTGCCACTATGGCCTTTTGCGAAATCTTCCGTGTCATTTTTAAAAATACAAAATTCCTGCATGCAGCCAGCGGTGTATCCATTCCGTTCAGCAAGGATATCGCATTGATGCAGTTTGGCAGCAAATCAGGGTTCCTTTATGTGGCATTTATTATGCTCGCTGTCATAACCTTTGGACTTTATAAGATCCGTCGGACCAAGATGGGACTGTACTTTGTCGCTGTCCGTGAGAATGAGGATGCGGCGAGAGCTCTCGGAATCAATGCTTTTAAGTACAAGATGATTGCATTGATCGCAAGTGCCATGCTTTCCGCAGTCGGCGGTACCTTTTACGCACAGTATTATTTGTACATAGATCCTTCAATCGCTTTTGGCAATACCGTATCGGTATCGGCAATCACACCCTGTATCATTGGTGGCGTGGGAACGGTATTCGGACCGATTATCGGTGCGGCAATCATCGAACCGATTTCCGAGATCACCAACGCAGCATTATCCAATTATGTAGGAATGAACATGGTAGTGTATGGCTTGATTCTGGTCGTTGTCATTATGGTGATGCCAAAGGGCGTGATTGGTCTGGTGCAGGAACTGAAGGTAAAGTTTGCAAAAAACAAGGTGACGGAGGTGTAAGTTATGGCAGTATTGTTAAAAGCAGTGAAAGTAACGAAGAAGTTTGCCGGACTTACCGCAGTCGATTCGGTAGACCTTGAGATCAGAGAAGGGGAAATCGTCGGTCTGATCGGTCCCAATGGCGCAGGAAAGACGACTTTTTTCAACTCCATCACAGGATTCTATCCGGCTACCTATGGAAGCGTAGAATTTGATGGTCATGACATTACTAAGAGGACAACCTATCAGAACTGTAAGGCCGGCATGGCAAGAACCTTCCAGATCGTACAACCCTTTGGACAGTTGACCTCTCTGGAAAATGTCATGGTAGGTGCATTCAACCGGGAAAAATCTTATGCGCGGGCAGAAAAAGTAGCCCGGGAAATGATCTGCTTTGTGGGAATGGAAGATAAGATGCATGCCATTGTAGCGGATCTGACGATTGGAGACCAGCGGAAACTGGAGATGGCGAGAGCACTTGCGACCAAGCCGAAGTTGCTTTTGTTAGACGAAGTAATGGCAGGACTTACCCCGACAGAGATAGAGGACTGCGTGGAACTGGTACGCAAGATCCGTGCTTCCGGCGTAACGATTTTGATGATTGAACATATCATGGCAGCCTTGATGCAGCTGTCAGACAGGGTTGTGGTGCTCGATCACGGAAAACTGATCGCCGAAGGCACACCACAGGAGATTACCCGGAATGAGCGCGTTATCGAATCCTATCTGGGAAGTGCCTATAAAAAGGAAGCGTGATTGGAGCGGATCAGGAAAAATAAGGGAGGAAGGACTATGCTGGAAATCAAAGACTTGTATGTGAATTATGGAAACCTTCAGATCATCCAGGGAGTGTCCATGACAGTAAAAGATGGAGAAATGATTTCCCTGGTGGGTTCGAATGGCGCCGGAAAAACCACATTGCTGAAAGCGATTTCGGGTATCAAAAGCGTGAATAGCGGAAGCATTCTCTTTGATGGCGTGGAGCTCACCAAACTGAGTGCACCGAAGATTGTGGAACAGGGAGTGGTGCAGGTACCGGAAGGCAGAAAGCTTTTTCCGGATATGTCTGTACAGGAGAATCTGGAACTGGGATCTTACCTGAAAGGACCGAAGGCAAAGAGAAAAGATACTTTAGAATATGTCTATACCATGATGCCGGATCTAAAGATCAAAGCAAAACAGCCGGCAGGATCCCTGTCAGGAGGACAGCAACAGATGGTTGCCATCGGACGCGGATTAATGAGCTGTCCTAAGATGTTGATCTTTGATGAACCTTCGATCGGCTTATCTCCGCTACTGACTGACATTATGTTTGACATTATTGCAAAAGTAAAAGCAGATGGCGTTACGATCATGTTGGTGGAGCAGAATGTACAGAATGCATTAAAGCTTGCGGACAGGGGCTATGTTCTGGAACAGGGCAAGATCGCCATGGAAGGAAAGGCAGCAGATCTTCTGCAGAACGAAGATTTGAAGAAAGCATATCTGGGAATGTAACAGAAGAAAACTAGGACAGGAGGCGTTCTTATGAGTAAAGAGTTATTGATCAAAAACGGTACGGTCGTATTTGAGACGGATGTACAGAAGGCAGATATCTACATCAAGGATGAAAAAATAGCTGCAATTTATGAACCGGGCGAAGCGCCGGAGAAGAACTGCGAAGTCATTGATGCAACAGGGCTGTATGTAATGCCCGGAGCGATTGATCCGCATCAGCATCTCGGACTGTATAACAGCTTCGAGGAATCCTACAAGTACAGCACTGCAAGGGAGGTGATCGGTGGTCTGACCTCTATTGTGGAATATCACAGAGGCAAGGGAAATTACTTTGATACAGTGGCGGAGGAAATCGCAATCGGTGAGAAGAATTCGCTGGTGGATTTTGGTATCTCCTTGGGATTATGTGCAAAAAAACACATGACAGAATTGGAAGATTATGTTACCAAACTGGGAATCACCTCCTTTAAGTTTTTCTTTGATAAACAGGATATTGCCCATACATTTTACGGAATTCCCGAAGAAGAGGCCATGAAGTTAGACAAGGCAGATCTGTATTATGTGATTAAAAAACTGCATGAGATCGATCCGAAGCTTCTCTTATGTATTCACTGTGAGGATCCGGATATGTTCCGGGCTTTTCTGAAGGAGCAGCAAAAACAGCACCCTGACGCAACGGGAATCGAAGCCTGGGATGCCGGAAGACCGGATTTCGTGGAGAGTAACTGTGTGGCAGGCGCGATGCTGATCAATGCAGAATTAAACGGTAACATTTATATCGTACATACCTCAGCCAAGAAGACCCTCGATGTGTACCGCGCATTATCCGAAAATATCGATTGCGGCCAGGTAACGATCGAGACTTGTCCCCAGTATCTGTTGTTAGATAAAACGGCAGGAATGGATGCCAAGGTCAATCCCGCGCTCCATACCAAGACAGATAACGAAGCACTCTGGGAGGGCATCCGTAACGGCATCGTGAAGACAATCGGTACAGATAACGTGCCGGTAACAAGAGCACAGAAATATACCAGAAACGGCAAACATGCGGATACGCTGTGGGATGTCTGGGTAGGATTTTCCGGACAGGGCATCGCCATGCCGGCGCTGATCAGCGAAGGCTACCTGAAGAGAGGAATTCCTCTTACTACGATTGCACAGGTATTGAGTACCAACACAGCGAAAGTATTCAATCTCCCCGACAAAGGATCCATCAAGGTAGGAAAGGATGCAGACCTTGCACTCATAGATATGAATTGGGAGAGGACGATCACACCGGAATTGTACGGTTGCTCTGATTTCTCCATTTATGACGGCATGAGCTTTAAAGGCTGGCCCAGATATACCATCGGACGTGGTGAAATTTTACAGAAGGATGGCGTGGTGTTAGCAAAGCCGGGACGCGGAAAATATTTAAAAAGAAGTATCTAAGGTGTGTTTCACAGGAAAGGAGTCGGCTATGAAGGTGAAAGTATTGGGAATCCAACCGGGAACGGTAACGGATGGAATGACAAATGAAGAATATGTAGAGCGGCAGATTGCATTTATGGAAGACCTTGTAGAACAGGAAAAACCTTATCTGGTGGCATTTCCGGAGATGATGACCGGAATCTATTTTGGCATGGTAAGAGAAAAAAAGTGGTTTCAGTATGCAGAGGACTTCCTCACAGGACCCACGACAACGAAAATGCTGGAAGAGTCACGGAAACTGAACATACATATTGCGTATTCCCTGTTTGAAAAGACTGTGGAGAACGGCAAGGAAGTGTATTACAACACAATGGGTCTGATCTCTCCGGTGCGCGGTGTGATCGGAAGATACCGTAAAATTCATATTCCGGGAGGAGATATCCGCTATAACCCGGTTTATGAAAAATACTATTTCAATTCCGGTGACAAGCTTCCGGTCTTCGAACTGGACAATGGCGTAAAAATTGCTATGCTGATCTGCTATGACAGATCGTTCCCAGAGGTATGGAGATCTTATTACCTTCAGGGGGCACAGATCATTGTGGCGGCGACCTGTACCATGGGACTGCGTTCCGATATGTTTATTACAGAATTGCAGACCAGGGCATTGGAATCCCATGCATTTGTGATTGCACTGAACAGAGCGGGGGACGAGAAGGTGGAGAATGAGCCGGTTGCAAGACACCATTTTGGAAAATCCTTCATCGCCAATCCGCTGGGTAATCTGGTCGTGGAGCCTCTGGGGGACGAAGCCTGGAGGTATGTGACCTCGGAACTGGATCTGGACGAAGTCACCTATGCAAGAGGCAGATTAAACTGGCAGAGAGACCGTCATCCGGAATTATATGGTATGGTCTCGGATCCGAACTTTGCACCGAAAGGATTGATCTTCGAAAAAGGATTCTAACAGACGAAACAATGAAGAGAGGTGATCGTGTTGACGGCACAGCAGAGTAAAAATTTCATGAAATATGCAGCAAATCTGATCATAGCAGCGATTCTTATGGCAGCAGTGCTGTTGCTTCCGATGGATTTCGGACTGACAAGAGAAGCAGTGGAATATCTGGCAATTCTGGTGGCTATGGTATTTATGCTGATCACAGGAGTATTTGATGAACATATTGTAATATTGACAACGCTTGCCATGTGCGTCATTCTGAAGGTCGCCTCTTTTTCCACGATTTTTTCGGCATATTCCGGAACAACGATGTGGATGGTACTGACGATTCTGCCGATTACGGTGGTCATACAAAAAAGCGGTCTGATGAACCGCATCGCCCTGTATCTGCTGAAAGCATTTCCCTGTTCGTACCGGTGGCAGCTGTTTGCACTTTCCTTGTCTTCCATGGTGATCAGCCCACTGATTCCCAGTACGACGGCGAAATCCAGTCTGCTGGCATCCCTTACGGCTTCGGTAGCGGACAAAATGAAACTGGAAAAACAGAGCAAACCGCTAACCGGAATTTTCCTGGCGGTATTCATCAACGGTCCCAGCATGGGACATATTTTCCTAAGCGGTTCGGTGCAGGCACTTCTGGTCGTGGGCATGATGCCGGAGGAGATGGCAACCAGATTTTCCTGGATTGGGTGGCTTGCCGCGGCTTCGGTATGGGCGGTAGTGGCATTTCTACTGATCTATGTGGTGCTGCTTCTGTTGTACCATCCCAAGCAGCCGGTGAGTCTGACCAAAGAGGAAATCAATCAGATGATCGCGGACATGGGGCACATCTCCGGAACAGAAAAGCTGACAGCTGTGTTGATGATTGTCACGCTACTCGGCTGGATCACGAAGAGCTGGACCGGAATTCCGGAATGTATTTTTGCTATCTTTACTTATGCCGTGTTGTATACTGCAGGTGCCATCTCCAAGAAAGAGTTCCGGGCAGAGGTTCCATGGGATGTATGGATCTATGTGGGTGGAATCGTCTGTGTGGCAAGTCTGTTCACAACGCTGGGCATCGATACCTGGCTTGCGGGGGTCATGGAATCCATGGTCAGGGTGATTACCTGTAATCCCATCGTGTATATCGCCGCTCTGGTATTGATTGTGTATGCCTTCCGCGTATTCATCGTATCCTCGATTGCGACGGTGACGATCTTCTATGTGGTATTCGCGACAACGGCATATCAGCTGCTGGGAATCAGCCCGTTTATCACCGGCTTCCTGATCATTGGCGCTTCCAAGTCCTGGCCGACGGAATATACGAATACGAATTATGTGACTGCGGAAGCCATCGTAGGGAAAGATGCGGTACGGTTCAGGGATGCGCAGATAATGTCACATATTTATATTTTAATTACAATTGTCGCTGCGATCCTCAGTATCCCTTTCTGGAAACTGATTGGATTAATGTAGGAAAAAGCAGAAGCGATTGGAAAGGAGCGAATATGGAGAATTATATTATTACAATTGCAAGAGGTTTGGGAAGCGGCGGAAGTCATGTCGGCAAAAAGTTATCGGAAACACTGGGGATTCCCTGTTATGATACCGAGATACTGGAGATGGCTTCGGAGCTGAGCGGCATTAATGAGACCTATTTTTTTGAAGCCAATGAGAAAATCAACAAAGGACAGATCCGCATTAGAAACTCAAAGGGTGTATATACCGGGCACTTATATGCTGTCTCGGATGCAAAATATCTGTCGGATGAAAACCTGTTTAACTATCAGGCAGAGGTGATCAAAAGTCTGGCACTGGGCGGCAAACAATCCTGTATTATTATTGGAAAAGCTGCCAATAAGATTATCGGCAGCCTGAAAAATGTGGTGACCGTGAATATTCAGGCACCCATGGATGTATGTATCGGAAATATTGTCAATCGCCTGCAGATCAATACGGTAGAGGCAAAAGAAAAAATCCTGCAGACCAACAAATACCGTGCCAATTATTACCGGTATTACACCGGTGGTGTCTGGAATGACTCCACGGAATATGATCTGACCATCAATCCCGGGGCTGTAGGAGAAGACTATGCAGTCCAGATGATTGTGGAATATTTAAAACACAAAGGATTAATGAAGTGATTTTTTGTGTGGGGGAACTTCGAGCACATGCTTACCTTATAAAGAGATAAGCAGTATATGCGATATACAGAAGCACACACGCAGCCCCTTCTCCACGTGTCATGCGTCTGCCGGTACGGGCAAAGACGAACAGCAATACTGTACTGATAAGCAGCAGAATCGCATCAATGACCGATTCTCCCAGGACATGCAGCGGACTAATGGCAGCAGACATACCGAGGATGAACAGGATATTGAACAGGTTAGAACCGATAGCATTACCGAGAGCCAGACCGCTGTCTCCCTTTTTCGTGGCGACGATGGAAGTCACAAGCTCCGGAAGAGAAGTACCGATGGCAATGATCGTCAGTCCGATAAAGTTCTGGCTGACGCCGAAATTCGTTGCGATGATGCAGGCCTTGTCCACGACCAGATCTCCGCCGAAGATTACGGCCGCTAAGCCTCCGGCAATATAGACCAGACTAAGCGGAAGAGAGAGAATCTTACCGGGTTCGCCCTCTTCTCTGTTTTTCCGGGCGGAGTAGATCATGAATCCGATGTAGACTATCATTCCCATAAGCAGAATGACACCTTCTATGCGGCTCAAAGATCCGTCGAACAGCATCAGACACAATACAAGTGTCACCAGAATATTTAGCGGCATGTCGCGCCCCAGAATTTCTGTATGAGGCCTAAAACTATGTAGAAAAGCGCAGATGCCGACGACCACAAGCCCGTTAAAAATGTTGGAACCGATGACATTGCTGATGGCGATGTCATTGTTGCCGACCAGTGCTGCGTTGATACTGACGGAAGCCTCCGGTGCGCTGGTTCCCATGGCCACGATGGTCAGACCGATGATAACGCTCGGTACTTTCAGAATTCCCGCCAGAGAGGAGCTTCCTTCGACGAAGAAGTCGGCGCCTTTGATTAACAGAATGAAACCTACGAGTAATAACAGATATTCCATGTGTTCTCCTTCCCACAGACGATTCTCGCCTGCCGCTGCAGTAAAGGACAACAAAAAATGAGACCTTTACCGCATCATAAATGATCGATAAAAGTCTCGTTGCTTACAATAATAACCGGCCTTTCGGCGTGATGACGATTATCATTCCAACCGAATTCCAAAGTGTAACAGCATCCGGTTGAGAACTACTCCCTCTTAACGTATGAATGTTCCTGCTTGGCTGCATCGGCGGTGAGTGACTACCGTACTTTGCAATCTATCCGGAACAGCTATATTTTACAGGAGAAGCTTGCTGCTGTCAACGGAAGCGTTCAAATCTTGTCACGGTCTTAACAGGAAACTCACTGCCACCGGATCGTGATCCGAATAAGAGTATCCGGTATTCACATTCTCATAGGACAGACATTCGATATTGTCCGAGATGATAAAACCGTCCAGTGTCACGGTATAGGTGACACCGGGGACGTACTCCATATCAGCATTTCTTGCACTGTTCCAGAGAGCCTCCTTCTCGTCCTGAGGCAGCAGATCCAGGCAGAAGGAAAAATGTTCCGGAAGTTCTGCTCTGGGGAAAGGAAACGCCCAGGATTCACAGTTCTCGGTATCTTCTTCGGAAGCCTTCAGATCGTGGTTGAAATCACCGCCGCAGAGGACGTAATTGCCGGCTTCGTATTCTTTTGCCATATCGTTACACAGCATCTCAATCTGACCTTGACGGATAGCATCACTGTTGCCGTAGGCAGACATATGCAGGTTAAAAATTACCAGTTCTTTGCCGTTATCTACCGGAATCCGGGAGATACTGTAGCAGCGGTCCAGATCAAAGAATTTGCTGAACGAGGTGGAAATCGGGAAGCTCCTGCGTAGGGCGCTTGTTACCGGATATTTGGAAAATAAGCCGAGGCCCGATTTGCTGCTGCCGTGGGGCTGTGTCAGCGGATAGAACAGGAAAGCAGAGTCATAATTCTGTGCAAATACCGTAGTGTATTCGGACAGACTGCCTCGCAGCATATCGTATTCATTGATATGATAGCTTCGGGTGGAATCCAAGTCGATCTCCTGAATCAGTGCAAAATCAGGATCCTGACTTGAGACCAGTGCGCCGACACCGTTTACGGCATACTGCACTGTCTCCGGACTTTCCGCCCAGGAAGAAGTACCGCCGTCCATGAAGAAGCTGAAGTCTGGCAGATAGGCGCCGAAGCCGATATTGTAGGTCAGTGCGGAATACTCTGTGTCCGTAGACAGGATAGCTTTGTCGGTTGCGGATGCGTTGTCAGCCGGTGCCTCCACCACCAGCTCCTGATTGTCCTCGATGCGGTGATAACTCACCAAGAGGTAGATAAGATACGCTGCCACCGTCAGTACCAGGATTCCCAGCATGATTCCTATGATTTTCAGTAACGTTTTGAGTATATTTTTCTTTTTCATAGCACTATTCTAACAAGCATTTCCGAAAAATACAACACCGCTGGTCAAAGGGGAATGCCTTCTTTATGTCAGGAGGGAGGATTGGCGGATACTTTTTCAATATATTCGGTCGGTGTACAGCCGGTGTATTTTTTGAATACCTGGCTGAAGTACTGCGGATTGTTACCGAATCCGACTGATTTTGCAATCGTTTTGATATTGTCGTTATGGTAGTATACCATGAGGCGGATTGCCTGCTCCATGCGTCTTTTATTCAGATAATCGGAAAAGCGGATACCTTCTTCTTTCACAAACTGCTTGCTTAAATAGCCGACACTGACAAAGAGATAATTTTCTGCCAGCCATTTCAGGGAAAGGGTTTCGCAGTCGAGATGAGCTTCCACATAGGATTTCAGAAGACCGATATTGGCACCCGTTTTGGCGGCTGCGGCAACATCGTCTTTTTGGAGGATCACGATCTCGGCAAGCTTACGAATGTCGGAAGTCTGTGTACAGGAATAAAGACGTCGGAAGAAATCACAGGCAATATCAAGCGGAGGTTCTTCTCCTGTATGTTCTGAATTTAAAAACAGACCGAGTGCGATATTACGTGCAGTGTCCGGTGTCATGGAAGGCGTGAAAACGGTATCCAGGAGAGAACGGATATCTTCCTCGGTATGTGGTCTGGAAAGTGCTTCCTTAAGCTTTGAGATTTTCCATGGAGCGGCCATATTATTGTGGAGTTCCCGGATCTCATTCCCGTCTTGGGAGATGAGGAGGATCCTTTCATAGCGGGAGACTTTGGAAATGACTTGATCAAACAGCTGTTCCGAGGTATCTTCGTGAAGAAAATTAGTTTCAAAGGCTACACTTTGTGCCGGATAATGCAGATCATCCAGAGATTTGCGGATTTCCTCCTGTACGGACAGGGAAGAGGAGGTCAGGATGAAAAGCGCGCTGTTTTTTACATAAATGACCGGGAAAATCCTCTTTGCCCCGTGGACGCGCAGGATACGCATCATGTCATGCAGAAACTCCTTCAGGTAAGGCTCTTCCACAAAAGAGCATACACAGGCATAGAGTCCTTTGTCCGGCAAAGACAGCAGTGGCTGATATTTTTTGAAAACAGATGAAAAATTATCCGGCTCGTCCAAGGCTTCCATGATCATGCCCTGCTCCAAAGGTGTATGCAAATCTTTGAGCAGGATTGCCTGATCGGCTTCTTTTTGAATTTCAGCCTGCTTTTTCAATTGGTGACGGATGATCATGGACATCCGGTAAGCTTCTGTACCCCGTATTTTGCAGTGAAATTCGATAGCAATGCGGAGATTTCCGGACTGTTGGATCTGAGAGAAGAGCGAGAATTGATACAAAAGGGACAGACGGGAAACCGTCTCACTGTATATGAGGATCGTCCGGCAGAGTTCGATGCCTGGAACATTGATGAAGGATATCTGGAGAAATCCTGGGAAGTATCGGATGTTGAGGAATTCAGAATACTGGAAAACGGGACTGAAACAGCTGCTTTGTATGTACGCAGAAATTTCCAGGATTCTGTGATAGAACAGACAATCCGTTTCTACAGGCATACGGCACGTATTGACTTTGCAACCCAAATTGACTGGCATGAACACCAACAGCTGTTACGCGTCGCTTTTCCGATGGATATTCTGGCACATGAGGCGGATTATGAGATTCAGTTCGGTAATGTGAAGCGCCCTACCCATAAAAACACATCCTGGGATCGTGCCAGATTTGAAGTCTGTGCGCACAAATGGGCGGATCTGTCAGAGCCGGGTTACGGTACCGCACTGTTGAATGACTGCAAATACGGCTATGACATTCATGACGGTGTGATGGGACTGACACTGATCAAATCCGGCATTTTCCCCAACCCGGATGCTGATCAGGGAATGCATGAATTTACTTATGCATTGTTCCCGCACAAAGGGGATTTCAGGAAGGGCGGTGTCATCAGGGAAGCCTACGATCTCAATTGTCCACTGGAATGGGAGAAAATATCCGGAGCCGAAGAGGCAGCATATTCCCTGTTACAGGTGGCGGAAGAAAATGTTCTGGCGGATACGGTGAAAATGGCAGAAGACGGAGATGGCGTGATCATTCGTCTCTATGAAAGTTTTGGAATGCGTACCAAAGCACATCTGACCTTCCCTTTGTTTGGACAGGTACAGGCAGTGGCCTGTGACTGTATGGAGAAGGCATCGGAAGCGGAGCAGAAAAGCCTGTACTGCCGGGGAGATGTGTGGACACTGGAGATGAAACCCTATGAGATCAAAACATTGAGAATTTCAGTGAAAAAGTAAGTCGGTTACGAAGGGAGAAAGCAATGGTTAGTATATTAGAATATGGGGCAGTGGGAGACGGACAGACCAATGATGCCGCTGAGATTCAAAAAGCAATTGACGCGTGTGCCAAACAGGGAGGAGGCGTTGTCCTCTTCCCGGGAGGAAAGACATATTCCTCCGGGTATGTGCTCTTAAAATCCAATGTGGAAGTACATCTGGAGCCGGGAGCGGTATGGAAAGCCAGCAGCAACATAGCAGACTATTATCCACTCCGCAATCATGGCAGGATTACTGCACATGAATCCGGGCTGCCTTCCTTTTTAAACAGTGAGTATGCAGGCCGTCCGTTCCATGCATTTATCTATGCACTGGGACAGGAGAATGTGACAATCTCCGGACAGGGAACGATCGACGGCAATGAGGCGGTATTCTATGGGGACGATTCCGGATACCATATTGAAGGGTCCTATTATCCCCGGGTACCGTTATTATTGCTGGAGGATGTAAAACATCTCACTATAAAAGAGGTCAGACTGACAAACTGTGCTTTCTGGACTGTACATCTGGTAGGATGTAAGGATGTACTGATTGATGGCATACGCCTGCTGAATAATCTGAAGATGGCGAATTCTGATGGCATAGATCCGGATCATTGTCAGAATGTCCGGATCAGCAATTGTCATATAGAGTGTGGCGATGATGCCATTGTTTTCAAAAATTCGGGAGACTATAAGAAATACGGTCCGTGTGAGAACATTGTTGTGACCAACTGTACCTTGATCTCGACCAGCGCCGCGATTAAATTTGGGACAGAAGGCGAATCGGATTTCAGAAATATCCTGGTGGAAAATTGTTGCATTTCCAGAAGTAACAGAGGGATATCTATTCAGATCCGTGACAATGGAAATGTGGAAAATGTAACATTCTCCAACATTATTATGGAGACCAGAAGGTTTTCTTATGAATGGTGGGGAAGAGCGGAGGCAATCTGCCTGACGGCACTGGACCGGAAACCCGGAATAAAGGCAGGCAAGATTCGAAACATCCGTTTCCGTAACATTACTTGTGAAGGAGAAAATGGTATCTTTTTGCTGGGCAGCGAAGATAATTATATTGAAGACGTTACATTTGAAGGAATCCGTCTGACTCTGGATAAAAAATCAAAATGGGAGGTCAACGGTTATGACAAGAGACCGTGTCAGGGGGACGGCGAGATCCATACGAAAATATCCGGTATTTATGCGGACTATGTGAAAAACGTATCCTTCCGCGACATTAAAATCGATAAAAAAGAAGGAATCCTTCCTTTTTACCGGGAAGATGTGACGCTTGGAAATGTCGAAAATGTACAGGTCACAGTAGAGGAGTCGGAAGATGGATACCGGAATGGAGAAAATTAACAGAAGAATTGCTTTTATCGGATTTGCGGTTTTGATGGTGGGACTGGGAGTCAGTGACAGCCTGCGGGGAATCTTTTCCGGAATTTTTCAGACGCATTTTTCCCTGACAGCCAAAGGACTGTCTACAATTATTGCGGTGAGCTATGCCGGTAATCTGTGCTTTTTGCTGATCGGTGGCAGAATCATGGATAAGATCGATCGCAAAAAAGCTTTTCTGGGATTTCTGGCAGTATGGATGTGTGCCATGCTTATTTTCCTGTTTACGGATAATTACTATGCCATACTGATAGGAATGTTTTTGGCGATGGGTGCTTCTACTTTGCTGAATACCTCCATTACGCTCATTATCCCGTTTTTGTTTCTGACTTCGCCGGGGATGATTGTCAACCTGCTCTTTTTTACGCAGGGAATCGGTACCAGCGGTGGACAAAGTCTGATCGGCAATCTTGCAGTGGACTTTACCGGGTGGAAGGTTGTGACCGGAGTCCTGTTTGCCATCGGGGTGTTGGCGTTCCTGATCATTTTGAAATTGCAGATTCCTGAACAACACCCCCAAAAGGAGACGGAAAACAATGACAGAAAGCCCCTGAATAAAGACCGCCTGTGGATTTTAATGGTTTTGATTTTCGGTGTGTATTTTATTGCGGAGCATGGGATGCTGAACTGGTTTGTGATCTACGGAACTGAGGCGCTGGGATTGAATCAGGGCACGGCGGCCAATTATATGGCTTTGTTTTTCGGCGGCATTACGGTCGGCAGACTGCTTTTTTCTCCGGTGATCGACCGGTTGAAGGTATTTCGCAGTATTGCTTTGTTTTCTGTGATCTCGGCTGTATTTTATGTCGCCGGGATTTTCAGCGGAGCTCTCTGGCTGCTGGCACCGGCAGGACTGGCATGCTCCGTTATTTATCCGACGCTGGTGATGGCAATCGGCCGGATTTACGAACAGGATCAGGTGTCCACCATGTCCGGGCTGATTATTAGTATTGCTTCTTTATTTGATATCTGTTTTAATTATATTTACGGGGACATTGCGGAAAGTATCGGGTATGGCAGGAGCTTTCTGATCATGCCGGCGGCGATGACCGTTTTCACGTTGTTGTTTTTGACCGCGTTTTACAAGAGGATTCGGGGAAAAGGACAGAATGCAGAGATGCGCTAAGAATTCGGAGGATGGCAGAATGAGACTGGGAGGAATTGAAGCAGGCGGCACCAAAATGGTGTGCGCAATCGGGGATGAACAGGGAAATATTTTGGAAAGAACCGTATTTCCCACGATGAAACCGGAGATTACAGTGCCTCAGATGATCGATTATTTTAAAGGCAAAGGGATCGAGGCACTGGGGATCGGGTGTTTTGGCCCCATTGATCTGAATCGGAAATCTGCGACCTATGGCTACATTACCAGTACGCCGAAACTGGATTGGAGATTCTACGATTTTGTCGGAGCATTCAGAGAGGCATTGCAGGTGCCCATCGGTTTTGATACCGATGTCAACGGAGCGGTTCTGGGTGAGGTGAGATTCGGAGCTGCAAGAAATTGTGAAAATGCACTTTATATTACCATCGGTACCGGTGTGGGAGTCGGTGTGTACAGTAACGGAAAACTGTTGCATGGACTGATGCATCCGGAGGCAGGACATCTTCTTTTGAAAAAGCACCCGAAGGATGCGTATGAAGGTTGCTGTCCTTATCACGGAGCCTGTCTGGAAGGTCTGGCATCGGGTCCGGCAATCCAGGGCAGATACGGTAAAAAGGGCGTGGAACTCACCGGAAGAACGGATGTGTGGGAACTGGAGAGCTATTACATCGGACAGGCATTGGCAGACTATATGCTGACGTATTCTCCGGAAAAGATGATTCTGTGGGGCGGCGTGATGCACCAGGAAAAGGTGTTCGAAATGGTTCGGAAAAATGTGTTGGAAGTTCTGAACGGTTATTTGCCGGAAACCAGTCTGCCTGCGGATATGGCGGATTATATCGTGGCACCGGCCCTGGGCGAAAATCCGGGAATCATCGGGGCACTTTGTTTGGGAGCGGATGCACTGAATGTTTAGTAAATTTTATAAACTGTATTGAATGGAATTTGAGAGACTGCAATTTGAGCGTGCAGTCTCTTTTTTGCAAGCATTTCAGAAAATACAATACTACTTGTCATTCCCTATTTTGCGTAATTGTGATATGATGTAACTATTCAGAGCCATGTAAATCTGTAATAAATTGACCATTTATGGTCAGATTTTTACAGATTTATATGGCGAAGTAACCACATTCGCAAAAAGAAAGCCTTGAAGAGGCGATTAAATAAGGAGGCTGACCCAAATGCGGTCGATACCGAAGGTCGCAGATCCGGAGCGCTATACGGAGAGCGCATTCACGGATTCTGCATTTATCGAATTGAAAAGTCAGCCGGGTATTTTAGGGAAAGGATAGTGACGGAATGAAACCTAGATCGCCGCAAAGCATGGAATTATATAAAATGTTATTGTCACGAGGCTACCCGGAAGATTTCTGTGATCTGGTGACGAAGAACCTGAATACGGATTTCACGGCGAACCGGATGATCGGATATCTGTACCACTATTCGGATCTGCCGCCGGAGGAGATCGCCGACGAGATGCTGGCAATCCTGAGTGACCGTAACCGCATCATGCAGAAGAAGGAATTGGAGAGCAATAATGCGGCATGGAACCGGATTCTGATGCAGGGACTGGGAATCGATGAGGACGATATAGGCGAAGATACAGATGAGTGAGATACGCGAGAGAATACCCGCAAAGCGGATGCCGTGTGGAAACGTAGTAGAGGAGAATACAGATGGCAACATGGAGAATCCGGCAGATCTTTGACGGAGATTACGGCTGTGAGGAGAGACAACCCGGGCAGGAAGCGAAGGTATCGGTAACCCTCATAAACGAAGAATCCGGGGATGAAAAATATATCTCCGTGGAAGATAATTGGCTCAGGAACCGCGGACTGGACGTGGGAAGCGTGTGGCCTGAGGCACTGTAGGTATCATAATATCGAGTCGCGGGGGCGGCCTGCATTAAGCGTCAAAGCAGCGATTTTGCGGATGATACGTCCGTCCAAGAGTACGAAAAATACAAGAGCAAAGGTTTTGCCGCAGGCTGCTGGAAGACTGCAATATGACGGTCGAGAGTGCATACAATGGAGAAGAGGCACTGCAACGCATGAAAGAGGTACCCTGAGAGCCAATGCGTTTGATGAAGATGTGAAGCGGTCGCTGGCCATGAGAAATAAGCTGCGGTTACGTTAGGCTTGCTATTATGGCGCGTTCCGCTTATAATGAAGTCTTGCGGAAGATTATCCCGCGAAGCGGGATGTGAAATTCGCAGGCTTACGATATGAGAGTCAACACGTTTGCGTGAGTTTATAATAAATCTGCGTGTGCAGAGATAAGGATTACAATGAATATAGAAGTAAACGGATATAATATATGTTATAAAATAACGGGAACCGGGGAAAAAACAGCAGTGATCCTGCAGGGCTGGGGTACGGATCTGGGTGTGTACGATTCGGTAGCCGGTGCGATAGACGGCAGTAAATACCGGGTGATCCAGTTTGATTTCCCCGGATTTGGCGGAAGTGATGAGCCGCGGGAACCCTGGGATGTGGATGGATTCGCAGATTTTTTCTGCAAATTTACGGAAGCCTTACAGATAAAGCAGGCCACCCTTATCGGTCATTCCTACGGCGGCCGTGTCATCATCAAACTGGCTGCCAGAGAGAGTCTGCCCTTTGAAATCACGAATATCATTCTGATCGACAGTGCCGGTATCATGCCGAAACGGTCTGCGGCACAGAAATGGAAGATCCGCAGATACAAAATGTTGAAAAAGATACTGAATATGAAGCTTGTCTATGCTTTGTTCCCGGAAGTGATCGATGACTGGAGGAGCAGACAGGGTTCTGCGGACTATCGCAATGCGACTCCTATGATGCGGCAGTGCATGGTGAAAGCCGTGAATGAGGATCTGACAGAACTGCTTCCGAAGATCAGACAGGAAGTACTGCTTATCTGGGGAGATCAGGATACAGCAACACCGATTGGGGATGCTCATATTATGGAAGAAAAGATTCCGAATAGCGGACTGGCAGTGATCCCGGGAACCGGACATTTCTCGTTTTTGGAGAAACCGGCGCAGTTTAGAGGTATTATGGAGGCATATCTGAGATGATTCTGCGTACACTTATTGCAATTGTGCTTGCGGTACCTGCATATTTTTATGCGATGCGGTACAATATGCATATGTTTCAGCTGAACGGCTATAAGAATAAAGAACATTTCCACTGGCTGAAGAAGAATATGAGACTCCAGTGGATCCTGTATTTCGGGCTGGTACTTGGTGCGGTGACCTGCGCTTTTTCGTATCTGCCGCTTGAGATTTTCGAATATTTGGTATTGCTTCTGATCTTCGTGGTATATCGTGCCATGAAGCGGATGAATACAAAGAAAAAATTAGTCTACACAGCCAGAGTGAAGAGAATGCTTGCCACGGAACTGATCCTTACGGCGGTGGTATTTGCGCTTGTGTGGGGAATTGCCGGAATGAAGCGTATCCCGGGGCTGTGCCTGATCCTGGTATCGGTTCATGTGATTTTAAATATTGTGGCGAATGTGATCAATCATCCGATCGAAGCCGGCATTAATCAGCACTATATCAACGATGCCAAGAGAAAGCTTCGGGAGGTTCCGGGGCTTACGATCATCGGCGTGACCGGCAGCTACGGCAAGACCAGCGTGAAGTTCTATTTACAGACCTTATTGCAGGAAAAATATAATGTGCTGGTGACCCCTGAGAGTTTCAATACGCCGATGGGTGTCGTGCGGACGATCCGCAGTTCCCTGAAGCCTACGACGGAGATCTTCGTCTGCGAGATGGGAGCCCGCCATGTGGGGGATATCAAGGAAATCTGCGATATGGTGCATCCGCAGCACGGTGTGATCACTTCTATCGGACCGCAGCATTTAGAGACCTTTTTCAATATGGAAAATATCAAAAAGACCAAATTCGAGCTGGCGGATGCCCTGCCCGAAGGCGGGATGCTGTTCTTAAACGGGGACAATGAGTATATCGGGCAGCAGGCGGCTTCCCCTTCTTATGATAAAACACCGGAAAAGATTTTCTATTATTCCCAAAAAGAGGGCGAAGGATATTGCGCAAAGGATGTCAAAGTATCTCAGCTTGGTACGGAGTTCACTGTCGTGACACCGTCCGGTGAGAGCGAATGTTTTCAGATGCGTCTCATCGGTGCACATAATGTCATCAACGTGGTGGGTGCGATCGCAGTAGCTCACAGAATGGGGATGTCCCTGAAAGAACTGCGGATCCCCGTGCGCCGCATCGAGCCGGTACCCCACCGGATGCAGATGCGTGAACACGGTCTGGTGACCATTATTGATGATGCGTACAATTCCAATCCCGTCGGCTCCAAGGCAGCGGTGGAGACCCTCGCCATGTTCGACGGTATCCGGATCCTGATCACGCCGGGTATGGTGGAACTGGGAGACAAGGAAGCGGAATACAACCATAAATTCGGCAACTATGCGGCGGACTGCTGCGATTATATCCTGTTGGTCGGCAGAAGACATACTGCGCCCATCAGAGAGGGTGTGCTGGAGAAGGGTTTCCCGGAGGAGAAATGTCTCGTGTTCGACAAGCTGGAAGAAGCTGTGTCCTATGCCTATGCAATCAAGGGACAGGGCCATAAATATATTTTGCTGGAAAATGATCTGCCAGATAACTACTAGGAGGGAAAATAGATGAAAACAAGAGTGGCAATGTTATTCGGAGGAAAAAGCGTAGAGCATGAAGTATCCGTAATCTCCGGTATTCAGGCTGTGATGAATATGGACACTGACAAATACGAAGTGATCCCGGTGTATATGACGAAGAGAAATGAGATGTATATCGGTGAGGAGATCGGCAAGATCGAATCCTACAAAAATATCGATGAACTGTTGAAAAAGTCCCAGAGAGTCATTATGACAAACGAGGATGGAAAAGTATTCCTGACCCCGTATCCTTTGAAAATGTTCGGTGCGAAGAAGGCAGTGGAGATCGATGTGGCTTTCCCGGTAGTACACGGAACCAACGTAGAGGACGGTGCGTTCCAGGGATATCTGAAGACCATGGGTATTCCTTTCGTAGGCTGTGACGTAACGGCATCCGCCATTGGCATGGATAAATATATCATGAAGGCTGTACTGAAGGAATGTGATGTACCGGTGCTGGATGCACAGCTGTACACGCTGGCTGATTATGCGGAGATGGAGACTTTACTGGATAAGGTGGAAAAGGGACTGGGTTATCCCGTGATCGTAAAGCCTGTCAACTTAGGTTCCAGCGTAGGCATCAGCGTAGCTAAGAACCGTGTGGAACTGACACATTCCATCGATGATGCGTTCAAATATGCCACAAAAGTACTGGTAGAGCATGCAATCACCAACCTTCGCGAGATCAACTGCTCCGTACTGGGAGATGAGAACGAGGCGATTGCTTCCGAGTGCGAAGAGCCTCTACATACCAAGGATATCTTAAGCTACGAGGATAAATACGTCAGCAATGCCAAAGGCAGCGGTTCCAAGGGCATGGCAAGCGTATCCCGTAAGATTCCTGCGGAATTATCTCCCAAGAAGAGAGAGGAAGTACGTGAACTGGCGGTGAGGTCCTTCAAGGCATTGGGCTGTAACGGTGTATCCCGTATTGACTTTATGATCGATGAGGACAACGGCAGGCTGTATTTTAACGAGATCAACACGATCCCCGGATCCCTGGCATTCTATCTGTGGGAGCCGGTAGGGGTCCCTTACAAAGAACTGCTGGACCGCATGATCGAACTGGCGCTGAAGAGAGCACGTACCGAAGAGAGACTGACCTTTACGTTTGACACCAATATCCTGAATTCCGCAAGCTTCGGCGGATCCAAGGGCGGAAAACTGTAAGCTTCTGCGTTGATACAAATGTAACTTTATACTTATTTCATAATTTTTTTAGCACTCATCTCTTGCGAGTGCTAAATGAAAGTGCTAAGATAAGAACCGTAAAAGAGAAACAAGCGACTGCCACGGCAGACAATTGTGAATAGTGTGAAATTAAGAGTCGGCCGTGCAGGGTTACTGCACGGCTGATTTTTGGAATAGGGATTCGTCTATGTAGTGTGGCTCACCGGTTGGGCAGAATGGAGGGAATATGACGAAGACAACGAAAAGAGATTATTATGAAGTACTGGGTGTCAGCAAAAGTGCGGACGCCGCAGCAATAAAGAAAGCCTATCGTAAACTGGCGAAAAAATATCATCCGGATACCAATGCCGGTGACCCGGTGGCAGAGGAAAAACTAAAAGAGGTCAACGAGGCTTATGATGTACTCGGAGATGAAAAAAAGAAAAAACTGTATGATACTTATGGATTTGCTGCTTTCCAGGAAGGATTTAACGAGGAAGCGGCCAGACAGTATCAGGAACAGGCAAAAAACGGCGGCTTCCGTTACAGCGGCGGTACCGGTGGTTTCGGTGGGTTCGGTAACGGCACGTTCCATTACAGCACTGGCGGAAGCGGATTCGGCACAGGTTCCTTCGACGGTTTTGGAGGAGACGAAGATATCTTCGACAATTTGTTCGGACAGTATTTTAAAGGACAGAAAGGTACCGGACGCGGAGGCAGCAGGGCGGGCTATCAGAGCAAAGGGCAGGATGTGGAATCCGGCATTACCATCAGCTTCGACGAAGCAATGCACGGCTGCGACAAGACCTTCACGCTGCGGGATCCTGCAACGGGCAAATCGGAATCGGTGCAGGTACACATTCCGGCAGGTATTGACACCGGCAAGAGCATCCGCCTGAAGGGCAAAGGCGCAGAAGGCATGTCCGGCGGAGAAAACGGCGATCTGTATCTGAAAGTGACAGTACAGGAGAAGCCCGGCTGGGAGCGTCGCGGACAGGATCTGTATACCACGGTCAATATTCCGTATACCACAGCGGCATTAGGCGGAGAGATCCGTGTACCGACGCTGTACGGCGATGTTATGTGCAAGGTAAAGGAAGGCACCCAGTCCGGCAGCAAGATCCGTCTGAAAGGCAAGGGCGTGGTCTCGATGAAGGATAAAAATGTGCACGGCGACCAGTATGTCGTAATCCAGATCCAGGTGCCCAGGACACTCACACCTGCGGCAAAGGAAAAATTACAGGAGTACAAAAAGGTCAGCGGATTTTGATCCGCCGGCCTTTTTTCTTGAGAAAATTTTTCAACAAAAGAAAAAAACTGGAAATTCGAAAATCAATTAGTTATAATATTTTCTCATAAAAAGATAAAAACATAAATTCAGACCAGATTTACACAGGAGGAAATTATTATGTTAAAGTGTTTAAAAAACATCGACAAAGCAAAAACAGGTATTTTCGCAGCAGGCGTTCTCTTCGGAACCGCAGGTATCAAGATTCTGTCCAGTAAGGACGCCAAGAAGCTGTACACCAACTGCACCGCAGCTGTTCTGCGTGCAAAAGAGTGCGTGATGAAGACCGCGACCACGATCCAGGAGAATGCGGAAGACATCTATGCCGAGGCACAGCAGATCAATGAGGATAGAGCGGCGCAGGCAGCACAGGAGTTTGACGGCGAAGCTTAAGCATTCGAAAGTTGACACATGCCGGAAGGCATGGAGATAAATACAACAAAACGGACACCTGCGGCTTTCGTATCGCAGGTGTTTTCATGAGAGAGTAATGAAAGCAGGCATACATTATGAAATTTGTGATCAAACATGAGATAAAGGGGAGACTCAGAATTCATATTTTGCAGAGCCGTATGAGCTTTGCACAGGCAGATACGCTGCAATACTACCTGGACGGTAAGGAAAATATCGTCAGTGCCAAGATTCAGGAGCGCACGCAGGATGTCACGGTAGTCTATACCGGCTCCAGAGAAGAAGCCCTGAAGACGCTGGAACATTTTGATTATCAGAGCACAGAAGTGCCCGGGCAGTACCTTGCGAATTCCGGCAGAGAGATGAACAGGGAGTACAAGGATCAGCTCATCAATAAAGTCGTGATGCACTACGGCATGAAGCTGTTCCTGCCGATGGACATCCGCTCCGTGATCACGGCGGCAAAATCCCTGAAATATATCTGGCACGGTGTGAAGACACTGGCAAAGGGCAAGATCGAAGTGCCGGTACTGGATGCGACCGCAATCGGTGTTTCTGTATTTCGCGGTGATTACAATACCGCCGGTTCTGTCATGTTCCTGTTAGGTATCGGTGAGATCCTGGAGAAGTGGACCCATAAAAAGTCCGTCGGCGATCTGGCCAGAAGTATGTCCTTAAATATCGACAAGGTATGGGTCATGAGCGGAGGGCAGGAGATTCTGGTGCCTTCGAGCGAGATCAAGGCAGGCGACCTGGTGCGGATCCATATGGGCAATGTGATTCCTTTTGACGGCACGGTCTCGGAAGGAGAGGGCATGGTGAATCAGGCTTCTCTGACCGGTGAGTCTGTTCCGGTGAGAAAAACCATGGGCGGAACCGTCTATGCCGGAACTGTCCTGGAAGAAGGGGAGCTTACTGTCTGCGTCAAAGAGACCGGCGGCTCCAGCAAATACGAGAAGATCATGACAATGATCGAAGAGTCTGAGAAGCTGAAATCCTCTCTGGAAGGAAAAGCGGAGCATCTGGCAGATAAACTGGTACCTTATACTTTCCTGGGCACCGGACTGGTATGGTTGTTTACGCGGAATGTAACCAAGGCATTATCTGTACTTATGGTTGATTTTTCCTGCGCACTGAAACTGTCTATGCCGCTGGCGGTACTGTCTGCGATCCGTGAGGCAAGCACTTACGAGATCACGGTCAAGGGCGGCAAATACTTAGAGGCTATGGCGGATGCGACGACCATCGTATTTGACAAGACCGGCACCCTGACCAAGGCACAGCCCACGGTAGCAGAGGTGGTATCCTTTAACGGACAGTCTACGGACGAACTGCTTCGGATCGCTGCCTGCCTGGAAGAGCATTTTCCTCATTCCATGGCAAAAGCGGTGGTACGGGAAGCAGCACGCAAGGAACTGGTACACGAAGAACTGCATACCAAAGTGGAATATATCGTGGCACACGGTATTTCTTCCACGATGGAAGGCAAGAAGATCATCATCGGCAGTTACCATTTTGTCTTCGAAGATGAGCAGGCACAGATTCCGGAAGGAAAACAGGAACTGTTCGATCATCTGTCCGAGGAATATTCTCATCTGTATATGGCAATCGACGGAAAGCTGGCAGCAGTCATCTGTATCGAAGATCCCCTCAGGGAAGAAGCCCCGGAAGTGATCAGACGCCTGAAGGACTTAGGCATAGGCAAGGTAGTTATGATGACCGGAGACAGCGACCGGATCGCCAGAACGATCGCAGGTACGGTCGGTGTGGATGAGTATTATTCCGAAGTACTGCCGGAAGATAAGGCGAAATTCGTAGAACGCGAGAAACAGGAAGGCCATAAAGTCATCATGATCGGAGACGGTATCAACGATTCTCCCGCACTTTCCGCAGCAGATGTGGGGATTGCCATCAGTGACGGCGCCCAGATCGCCAGAGAGATCGCGGATGTGACCATTGGTGCGGATAATCTGTGGGAAGTGGCTGCCCTGAAGGAGCTGAGCAATGCCCTGATGGAGCGGATTCGTAAAAATTACCGCCTGATCGTGGGTATCAATACCGGACTGATCGTGGCAGGCGTGGCAGGATTGATCCCTCCTACGACTTCCGCACTGTTACATAATACGTCTACCTTGTGGATCAGTACCAAGAGTATGCGGAATCTGCTGAACACTGAGGAAGTGTAGTAGCGGAGTGACAGATAAAATGTGTCAAATAGATTGTACATAGACATATTTGATACGATGTTCGGGGGCACGAATAGATTAAGAAAGAAACATTATGAGAAGCTGTTGTAGGGGAAGGTGGTATCCGTTACAGCGGCTTCTCTGTTTGTTACACGAATATGGGATAATTCACATGATGACAGGAATATGTGTAATCTGTAATCATGGCAGGTACACGGCACAGCCGGGATTGATTCACAGCAAAGTGTAATACAATTGCAAAAGAATGTACGGTAGTTTTGTAGGAATTATATGTTGCATATTTGCACATGCTTGTATATAATGATATAATAATTCCTAGTTAAGCGCTAGAGATAGGAGGAAGTATATGTCAGAACAATTATTACAGGTGCGTAATTTGTCCGTAAATGTAGAGGACAAAGCCATCCTTCATGGAATAGATTTAGAGGTTTTGCCCGGAGAGACCCATGTCCTCATGGGACCCAACGGCGCGGGTAAATCCACTTTGGGTTATACGATCATGGGAAGTCCCCGTTATGAGGTGACCGGTGGTGAGATCCTCTTCAAAGGAAAGAAATTATTAGAGGAGTCCGCTGATCAGAGAGCAAAGGACGGAATATTCCTGTCTTTCCAGAATCCCTTAGAGATCCCCGGTGTATCCTTACGCAACTTTATCCGCAACGCGGTAGAGCAGAGAACCGGCGCCCGGATCAAACTCTGGTCCTTCAAAAAGGAACTGGAACAGGCCATGGAAGTATTGCAGATGGATCCTTCCTATGCAGACCGTGACCTGAATGTGGGATTTTCCGGCGGTGAGAAGAAAAAGGCGGAGATCCTGCAGTTATTGATGTTGAAGCCATCCCTGGCAATCCTCGATGAGACCGATTCCGGTCTGGATGTGGATGCGGTTCGTACAGTATCCAAGGGCGTGGAAGAGTACCAGAAGGACAAAAAGGGAGCACTGTTAATTATCACCCACAGCACCAGAATCCTGGAGTCCCTTCATGTGGACAAGACACATGTACTGGTGAACGGCAGGATCGTGGCATCCGGAGACGCTTCCCTGGTAGACGAGATCAACGAGCACGGTTTCGAACGTTTCCTGGAAGCATAAAGGAGGCCTGAGTCTGAATGAGCGAACGAGAGAAGACATATGTGGAAGACGTCAACAGAAGTATCTATGATATCCGCAATGAGGAAAAAGACGTCTACCGTATTCAAAAAGGACTGACGCCGGACATTGTGGAGGAAATCTCCTCAAAGAAGAACGATCCCGCATGGATGGCGAATTTCCGTCTGCAGTCATTGCAGATCTATCATGAGATGGAAGTTCCCGACTGGGGACCTTCTATCGAGGGTCTGAACATGGACGATATCGTCACCTATGTAAAGCCCAATACCCATATGAGTGCCAAGTGGTCCGAGGTGCCGGAAGACATCAAGGATACGTTTGAGAAACTGGGAATCCCCCAGGCAGAGCGGAAGTCTCTCGCCGGTGTGGGCGCCCAGTATGATTCCGAGCTGGTATACCATAATGTCAGAGAAGAAGTGGCTGCCCAGGGCGTGGTCTATACTGACATGGAAAGTGCATTAAACGGCGAATATGCCGATATGGTGCGCAAGCATTTCATGAAGCTGGTGACCCCCAGAGACCACAAATTCGCAGCACTGCACGGTGCCGTGTGGTCGGGTGGATCCTTCGTGTATGTACCGCCCGGAGTCTCCGTAGAGATTCCGCTGCAGTCCTATTTCAGATTAAATGCACCGGGAGCCGGACAGTTTGAACATACGCTGATCATTGTCGACGAGGGCGCTTATCTGCATTTTATCGAAGGCTGTTCCGCACCAAAGTATAATGTGGCGAATCTCCATGCCGGCTGCGTGGAACTGTTCGTCGGGAAAAATGCGAAACTGCGTTACTCCACGATCGAGAACTGGTCTAAAAATATGTATAACCTCAATACGAAGCGCGCATTGGTGGAAGAGGGCGGCACGATCGAGTGGGTGTCCGGATCCTTCGGTTCCCATGTGTCCTATCTGTATCCCATGAGCGTGTTGAACGGTAGAGGCGCCAGAGCGGAATTCACCGGCATCACTTTTGCGGGAGCCGGTCAGAATCTGGATACCGGTACCAAGGTCGTTCATAACGCACCGGAGACGACTTCTTATATCAATACGAAATCCATCTCCAAGGACGGCGGTATCAGTACTTTCCGCAGTTCCGTTGTAGTGAAGAACAGTGCAGCGAAGAGCAAATCCGCCGTTTCCTGCCAGTCTCTGATGCTGGATGACAAGTCCCGTTCCGATACCATTCCGGCGATGGATATCCGTACCCAGGATGCCGATATCGGACATGAGGCAAAGATCGGACGTATCAGTGATGAAGCAGTGTTCTATCTGATGTCCCGCGGTATTTCCGAGGAGGACGCCAGAGCGATGATCGTCAGCGGCTTTGCCGACAATGTATCCAAGGAGCTGCCGCTGGAATACGCGGTGGAGATGAACAACCTGATCCGCCTGGAGATGAAAGGCAGCATCGGGTGAGGCGACGCAAGAAAGCGTCTGCGAAATGGAGATTAGTATGGAAAAAGAATATCATATGATCATTAACAGACTGCCGTCGAAGACATGGAACTGGCTTCGCATGAACGAGACGCAGTTAGATAACATAGAACTTCCGACAGCAGGTGCCATGGAGGCAGAGCTGCCGGAAGCAGTGAAGAAAGTGGAAGAGGATCCTTTCGCGTCTGCAGCTGGGGAGCAAACGACTGTCTGGAATGCGGATTTTGCAGGGATCGACTCCGGTATGGGAGAAGATATGGACGGTCTGCTTGCCGCAGCCGGTGTGAAAGCTTTACAGACAGCCGTACCGGAAAATGAAAAAGTACAGCAGCCGAGGTTATTTGACTTTTCTTATGTGGGCGGTACTGCACAGGCGGATGCCGTGGCGGTGAGAGCCGGCAAGAACAGTGAGATCACCGTGATCCAGGATTTTTCTTCCGGAAAAGAGGCAGCAGGGCAGGCTGCGGTATCCACCAGATTATATCTGGAGGAAGGTGCGAAGATCCGTCTGATCCAGGTACAGAGACTGGGAGACGGCATCACTTTTCTGAACGACATCGGTGCACTCTGCGAAGAGAGAGCATCGCTGGAAGTGATCCAGCTGATCCTCGGTGGAAAAGATACCTACCTGGGCTGTAAGACCACCCTGCAGGGAAAAGAAAGCAGTGTGGATACGGATACCGCATACATCGTAGGCGGTGACGGCAGACTGGATATGAATTATGTTGCTCTCCATGAAGGGAAAAAGACCCGGAGCAATATGCAGGCAGGCGGTGTGCTCCGTGATCATGCCTTTAAGCTGTACCGCGGCACCATTGATTTCAAATGGGGTGCCAAGGGGGCGGTAGGCAATGAAAAAGAGGACGTGCTGCTTCTGTCAAATAACGTGGTGAACCAGACGATTCCCCTGATCCTCTGTGCGGAGGAAGATGTGGAAGGTAATCATGGCGCAACGATCGGTAAACTCGACGACGAACTGTTATTTTACCTGGAGAGCCGCGGTATGACCAGAGAGCAGATCTACGAGATGATGGCAATGGCAAAGGTGGATGCAGTCTGCCGTAAGATTCCGGATGCCGGGACACGTAGGAAGGTGCAGGAATTCCTGGGAAGAGAGGACGAGGAGGAAGCATGAGTACTTCAGTGAGCGAGATCCGTAAGGACTTCCCTCTGCTTCAGACAAATGATGTGATCTATCTGGACACTGCGGCGACTTCCCAGAAGCCTGCCTGCGTCCTGGAAGCAGAGAGAGAATTTTATGAAAAATACAATGCCAACCCTTTGCGCGGATTATACGGGCTGGGGGAGGCTGCAACCGAAAAATATGAAGAATCCAGAGAAGTCGTGCAAAAGTTTATCAACGCCAAAGAAGCTGCAGAGATCATTTTTGTACGCAATGCCACAGAAGCTCTGAATCTGGCGGCATACAGCTTTGGTGCTCTGGTGCTGAAGCCCGGGGATGAGATCCTGGTGAGCATTATGGAGCATCACAGCAATCTCCTGCCGTGGCAGCAGGCGGCAGCCAGAACAGGCGCTGTAGTCAGATATTTAGAGTGCACAGAGGACGGAAAATATACCGAAGAAGCATTCCGTGCGGCATTGAACGAGCGGACAAAAATCGTGGCGATGACACAGGTATCCAATGTACTGGGCTGCAGAAACGATATCAGGCGGTTCGCCCGGATCGCCCATGAAGCAGGCGCGTATTTTGTGGCGGACGGTGCGCAGAGTGTGCCGCATATGGCAGTGGATGTACAGGATCTGGATGTGGATTTTCTGGCATTTTCCGGTCATAAGATGTATGCACCCATGGGAATCGGTGTATTATATGCGAAAAGAGAATTATTGGAAAAGATGCCGCCTTTTTTGTGCGGCGGAGAGATGATCGATTCCGTCAGCCGTACCGGAGCCGTGTGGGCGGAAGTTCCCCACAAGTTCGAAGCGGGTACGGTCAACGGTGCCGGTGCGTATGCGATGGCAGAAGCCATCCGCTATGTGCGCAGGATCGGATTTGACTTTATCGAAGAGCGGGAGGCTAAGCTGACCGCCATGCTGATGGCCGGCATGAAGGAGATTCCCGCGGTACATATCCTGGGATCTCAGAAAGCGGAAGACCATCACGGTATCGTGACCTTCAAGCTGGACGGTGTACATCCGCATGATGTGGCTTCCATTCTGGATGCGGATCATATCGCGGTACGTGCCGGACATCACTGCGCGCAGCCGCTTTTGCAGCATCTGAAAGTATTGTCCACCACCAGAGTCAGCCTAGGCGTCTACAATACGGAAGAAGAGATTCAGGCATTTCTTGCAAGCCTTGCAAAGATAAGGAGACAGATGGGCTATGGAGAATAAGACATTTTATAATGAGATCCTGACGGAGCATAATCTGCATCCGTATCACAAACATAAACTGGAGGATGCCAATCTGATCCTGGAAGGCGTGAATCCCAGCTGTGGGGATGATATTTTCCTGGAGTTGAAGGTAGAGGACGATGTGGTAGTAGACGGTGCTTTTGAGGGAGATGGCTGCGCGATCTCCCAGGCTTCCGCAGATATGATGCTGGAACTGATCATCGGTAAGCACAAGGACGAGGCACTGCATCTGGCAGATCTGTTCCTTAAAATGATCAAGGGCGGTATTACCGATGAAGAACGGGATGAGCTGGAAGAAGCCGGCGTACTGCAGGATATCGCGCATATGCCCGCCAGGGTAAAATGTGCGGTGCTGGGATGGCACACCATGCAGGAACTGCTGAATGCGAAGGATGAGGAAAGCAAAGCGAAATAGGGGGTGCGCATGGAACTGATCGAATTTCTGGAAAGCATTATGAACAATATTGTCCAGGTGGCAATTTTATTTTTTGAATTTGTCGGTGTTATTGTCATCATCATTTCCGGCATAAAGGGATTTTACAATTATGTGCGCAGGGTGCCGGATATGAAGATCACGCTGGCACAGGGGCTGGCTGTCGGATTGGAATTCAAGCTGTGCAGTGAAATTCTGAAGACTGTTATTGTCAGAGACTGGAAGGAGATCGTCACGGTAGCCGGCATCATTGGACTTCGTGCGGCACTGACTTTCCTGATCCACTGGGAGATCAAGGAAGAGAAGAATCATTAAGGTGACTGCGCTGTAAAATAGAGTAGAATCCTTTGGGGAAGGAAAGAGATCAAGAAAGAATACACGATAGAAACAAGACATTTTTCTGCGTTAGGGCAGGGAAATGTCTTGTTTTTCTATATGGTGAAAAAATTATGTTTATATGAAGATATTCGTCAAAAGAAGGAAAACTTTGCATCATGTAGCCGAACGCTTTAGGGAGCGCAATTTTTGAAATAAATATTTTTGATGTGAAAAAGAGATTAAATTTGTAATGGTATATAGGTTAAATTTGCACCTTGGAAAAATGTTCACAGAGGACTAATATATAACGATAAAGCACATACTTATTAAAAAAGTATAAAGAAATGCTGAAATATCCATTGCATTCGGCACTTCAAAGTGCTAAAGTTATTGGCGAATGAACGTAAATGTAAACGATTACGTATGCTAAAAAGGAAATGAGAATGGAATTACAAAAGACACTTACTTCCGACGAAGTACTACAACGATTACTTCGCTCGTATCAGGTATACTACAATGTGAAAACAGAAGCCGTTGAACCGCCATTCGCGGCAGAAGCTGTTTTCGGTTCCCATAATGAACAGTACTTTTTGATCAAGAGAGCAAAAGTTGCGGATATCGATACCAATGAGACGGTGTATTTTGCGACGGAGGAGTCCTTGTCGAAGGATCGTCTCCTGGAACTGGATTCCATCGCATGGGAGCGCGGTGTCGCAGATGTACAGCCGTCGTCCCATCATCAGAGCACGGATGTGTCTCTGATCATTCTGGCCGATCATGTCGCAGAGGATGCTTACGCACAGGTGAAAAAGTGCAAGCATTATCAGAGTTACCTCTGGGGATTACATGGTTGGAGTAATTACCGTTTGATTGTCGTCGAGCTTTCTTCGGGTCGGATCGTCCACAACCGCCACGGACAGATTCTGAAGAAACTCGTTAAAAAGACAATACAGTAAATACAGAACTTGCGAGAGCGATTCGTGTATTTACAAAATAAAATTTCTGTGTATAAGAAAAGGAGAAACACAAATGACAGCATTATTAATTGTAGTAGCCGCGATTTGTTTATTGTTTATCGGCTATGTATTCTACGGTTCCTGGCTGGCAAAACAGTGGGGCATCGATCCAACCAAGAAGACTCCTGCTATTGAGAAGGAGGATGGTGTGGACTATGTTGCAGCAAAGCCCGCCGTACTTATGGGACATCATTTTTCATCTATCGCCGGAGCAGGCCCGATCAACGGACCGATTCAGGCTTCCATCTTCGGATGGGTTCCCG
>CAKRRU010000009.1 GCA_934394515.1 uncultured Acetatifactor sp. | reverse complement strand
CATTTCGACTGTTTCGCATTGGTTTTATATTTGAAATCGCCGATTTTTAATCTTTCCGGCTCCATTTCAAGCGCTACAATATAACAATCTTCCCTGCCGGAACCGCCTGCATAGGCTTCCCCGTACAGGCCTCCGAGGATAATGATATTACCTGCGGATATCACCGCACAGCCCGGATAGACATCCCCCAGCACTACAATGCTGTTCTCTGTCTCGATTACTTCCCGGTTCTTCAGAGTTCCCTTGTAAAACTGTCCCTCATCCCCGCCGGTCAGGTTTTTATCCATGGAAAACACCTTTTCCATGTGTTGTAAGGCTTTGATGTAATTTTTATTGGTTTCTTCATCCCTGCCTACAATGCATACGATCCTTACATTGCTGCTCTGGCGGATCGTATCCAGGATCCGGATTTCTTCGTCTTCCGTCACTTTTCTGCCTTCCATGGAAAGGGCCATGCTGGACGTCCCGAAAAAGTTTCTGGCCTCGGCGAACTTCATCGCAAGTTCGTTTAGGATCTCATCCATTTCCACGTCTTCACGCATCACAAGATTGATTCCGTTGGGAAAGCTTTTGATCAATACTGCATCTTTCATTATTCTTACCTGTCTTTTTAATTATTAAGTTTAACTATCCGGAGCACCACATTCGCAAAATCGTGATAGTTACATCTCATTAGAAACCGCATTATCCAAAGTATCCGCGGTTCCGGTGATCAGATCATCCTCTTCGGCAAGTCCATAGTAATATTTGATAATGTCTCTGGTAAACTGTGCCGCATAGTCTGAGGAATAGCCGAACGGGATTCTGGTTGCAATGGCAATCTCAGGACTCTCATACGGTGCATAACAGATAAACAAAGCATGGTTGGGTCTTGATGCTGTCTGCTCCGCCGTACCTGTCTTACCTGCCGCATTTACTGCCAGATCGCTGAAATATGCTTTGTTTTCCACTACCTGTCTCATACCGAGATGGAATGCATTCCAATATTCCTGTGGGAGGTCGATCTGATTTCTTACTTCCGCATGATATTCCTTCAGCAGATTCCCCTGGGAATCCGTGGTTTTGTCTAACAGTGTCAGATTATAGCAGGTTCCGCTGTTGGCTATTGTTGTGACATATCGGGCAAGTCCCACCGTAGTGTAACTGTTACTGCCCTGTCCGATGGCAGAACGTACCGGATCCTTGGTAGATACATCCGGAGCATATTCTCCGATCTCCACACCCGACTTATCCGTCAGTCCGTACAGATCCGCATATTTAGTCAGGGTATCCAGACCACCCTGTTCATCATAGCTTCCGCTTCTGGTTGCCAGCTGATAGCCCACATTATAGAAAAAGTAGTTACAGGAATCCTTGATGGCGGATGTCACATTTTCATAACCGTGTCCGGAGATTCTCCAGCATCTGGGGGACGGTGTGATTTCTGTAAAAGTACCGACACAATTCACACGGGTCTGGAGATTGATCACATTCTCCATCAGTCCCGCCGTAGCGGATACGATCTTAAATGTAGATCCGGGCGCTGCCTTATACTGGGTAGCGAAATTCAGCTGGGGACTGGACTTGTCCGCATTCAGCTGTGCGTAATATTCCGCATCCACAGTATTTGCCATCTTGTTATTGTCATATCCGGGATAAGACACCATAGCCAGTACATCGCCTGTATTGACATCCGTAATGACCACGGAAGCATTACAGGGATCCAGTGCCAGCTGCGCCGGTGTGATCTCCAGGTTATTGATCCGGTTCATCATGAACTGATACGCCGACAGCTTTCCGGAATACAATCCTTCTTCATCCTCCGCAGGGATATCTACCACCTGTTGTTCACATAAGAGCATACAGATCTGTCTTCCCGTGATCTTATCGTTTAAAAGCATATATTTATAAAAGCGTTTCTGGAATTCCGTAGTATGATCGATGGATTCGATCGTATACTCCAGCAGTTTGTCATAGACCTCTGCGGAATCCGAATATTTATCATTCAGGTCCAGCTTGCTCACATCGATCCAGTTCATGGCAATGCAATACTGCAGATACTCTTTTAAGGAAATCACTTCTTCTTTCGCCCATGCATTCTGGGTTGCGTCGTTATCATCCACCAGTTCCTTCATGATCACGCCTTCATCTCTGAGAAGGCTTACAATATTACTCTGGTATACCTGATATTCCTTGGAAAGTTTATTATAAGGAGTTGCCCCGTCTGTCAGTTCGTAAGTCAGTCTGTCGTAAACTCCCTGCTTATATTCCAGGTATGCGGCATAGACTGCTTTCTCCGTCTCTCCGGCATCCTCCGCCTCAAAGTGTTTTCTGTCCAGGATGTTATTATTGATCATGGCAAAATATACATCATAGATCGGAATCTTAATGGATGAGCTTTTTGCATTTTCCGGCAGATTGAATTCTTTGGCGTTGATGATCTTGCTGGATACCAGACCGGCAAGCTTCTGTTCAACGATATTATAGACTGCCTCCGTCAGATCCTTGTCGATGGTCAGATACACATCCGCACCCGGCTGCGCTTCTTTGCGTTCTAAAATAGTGATCACCTTGCCGGTGTTGTCCACCACCACTTTTTCACTGCCCTTGACACCCTGCAGTGTGGTCTCCATATAGGATTCAATACCGCTCTTACCTACGACGTCATTGATTGTGTAAGTGTCTGCCATGCCGCCTTCCGCCACCACCTGATCATTTAACTCTGTCAGTTCATCGGAAGAAATCTTGCCTGTATAGCCCAGCACATGAGCGAAATATTTGCTGTCTATGTAATGACGTACGGTATCCTCCACGATTGATACACCATCCAGCTGGTCGGAATTCTCCATGATCACCGCCACTGTTTCCTCGCTGACATTGGTAGCCACAGTGGTTCCCACATATTTCCGGAAAGAAGTCAGATTCATGGCATATCGGATGGTCACCATCTGCAGCCATTCTTCCTTGGTATAGCCTTTGCCCGGGATAAATTCTGTGCCGGTGTCATCCGGATTTTCATATTGTCCAATGGCAAAACCGCCTTTCACACGGCTTAAATATTCCATCAGTTCCTGCGCGGTCATTGCTTTCTGTTCGGCCGAAAGCTTGTCCACTGTCCGGTAGCCCAAAACATCTGCCTGAAAACGCAACAATGCCGTCCCATCCACAGAATAAGCATAATCCCCGTCCTCATCGATCACGATCTTGAAATCCGTGATCACACTGTCCCCGTTTTTCTCGATCAGTTTGATCAGACGATAGACGACATCATTGACTTTTGCATTTTTATTCCGGCTGGACTCAAATACATCCTCGATCTTTACGGAATATGCCAGTTCATTTTCTGCCAGTACATTGCCGTTTCTGTCAAGGATCCGTCCTCTGGTACTGGAAATATCTCTGGTCTTCTCGATCTGAAGAATGAAATCATTCAGATACTCTTCTCCGTTTACGATCTGCAAATGAAAGCAACGATAAAGCAGTACTCCCGCAAAAAAAGCAAACAGTATCATAAGTACTGTCAGTCTGCTGGTCACAATATTAATTATGTGATCTTTGATTTCACGAAACAAATTTCTGTGCGCTCCTTTTTTCCTTTTCCTCCAGTCTCTGATTGATTTTCAGAATCAGAGGATATAAAACAATTGTAACAACAATGGTATAAAGTGCCTCCGGAAGGATCACTCTTGTAAAATAGTACGGGAAATGAAAACGCCCTCTCAAAAGAAACATCAGAATATAACAAATCAATCCGTAAGAAATATCGCTCACTACGATCAGTGCCAACGGCAATTTAATATCTTCCGGATAAAAGATTCTGCAAAACTTTCCGTTTAAAAAGCCTATGTACATCATCACCATGGCATAAAATCCCAGAAAACTCCCAAAGAAAATATCACATAAGAGTCCGCAGGCAAACCCGATGAAAAGACCTTCTTTTTCTCCTCTCATAAATCCAAAGGAAGAAGTCAGGATAATCATCAGATTCGGAATAATACCGCCCAATGCCAGACTGTTGAATACATTACATTGCAAAATGAAAAACAGAATGATCAGTACTGCGACAACAATTTTACGAAGGAAGCTGCTGTTATTCTCCATCTGTGCTTCCTCCGTCCGGTACCTGCTGTTTTTTATCCGTGATCACAAGCACCTCACTGAGATGTTCGAAATCTACCACAGGGGTCAGATAACCGGATTTTGTCAGGTTATTGGTATCCTTATTGATCGTGCTGATATAACCGATCAGAATATTCGGAAGATATTTGTCGCTGATATCGGAAGTCACCACTTTGTCTCCTTCCGCTACAGCATCCCGGCTGTCTACCAGTTTGCTGAAAGGAATGACTCCCTGGGCCATCAGCTGCAGATCTCCGGATACGATCAGATTATCTCCCGTTGCAAGTGTCATGCCGCTGACATTTGAATTGTCAGAAATAATAGAAGTCACCCTGGACCAGTTCGGTCCCACCGAGGTAATACGTCCCACCAGACCGCCTCCGGCAATAACATTCATATCATCAGCTAGTCCGTCATTGGAACCCTTGTCAATGACAAACGAAGAATACCAGTTACCGGAATCCCTGCTGATGATCCTGGCACCGATCTTATTATAGTCTCCGTATTCTTCATCCAGTTCCAACAGTCCTCTGAGTTCATTCAGTTCATATTTATCCTGCTGTAACAATGTGTTTTCTTCCGTAAGAGATGCCACCTGTTCCTTTAAAGCACTGTTTTCCGCCAGGAGTTCACGGATCTGCACCAGTTCATCCGAACGGTTAGACAGCCATTCTCCCGCTTTGGCAATTCCCTGTTCAAAAGGAACGATCACATACCCTACCACCCTGTTAAAAGGACGGTTAAATACATTGGTTCCGAAAGTCACCAGCATCATAACGGTACATAGAATTGTTAAAATAAAAAGGAGATATTTACTTGGCAAAGTAAACCTCTCCCCTTTTCTTTTTACGACTGGGCTCATTTACTCATCCCTTCAATTGCGTAAGCTACAGTTTTATAGTTCTCATCCTTAATGATCTTGGCCAGACCTGTTGCAACACTGGTCAGCGGATTTTCAGCTGCATTTACATGTAATCCGGTACCTGTGGCAAGTCTTTCTGCCAGATGACTTACCTGGGAAGCCCCACCGGTCAGATAAATACCATGGCGGTAAATATCCGCAGCCAGTTCGGGCGGAGTTCTCTCCAGGATCACTTTTACATTATCGATAATGGTATTAAAGTGCTCTTCCAGAGACTCGTCCACCATCTTTGTAGGGATCTCACGTTCCACGGGAAGGCCCGTCACGATGTCTCTGCCGTATACAATGGCACCTTTTCCCTCTTCTTCCAATTCCTTCAGGGAAATTTTAACGTTTTCCGCTGTTTTTCCTCCGATGATCAAAGAAAACTCTCTTCTGACCGCCGCACGGATCGCATCATCGAACTTCATGCCGCCCACTTTGATCAGTCTGCTGAGGACGATGCCGCCCAGAGACAAAATAGAGATTTCCGTCGTCTCATAACCCACATTGACAACCAATACACCCTGCGAATTTTTTACATCGATATCCAGACCAAGTCCATCCGCTACAGCTTTCTCAACGACCATGATCTTCTTGGCTTTTACATTCGCCCCCTTGATCAGATCGTAGAATGCTCTCTTCTCAACCTCGGTAACATCCGTAGGAACCGCAATAAAGAAATCGGAAGGCTTGGTATTTCCCTTCTGTAGATCTCCGATAAAATATTTTATCAGAGTCTCCATATTCTTAATGTCCGCGATCACGCCGTTAGAAAGCGGATAAGAAATATGAATATTGCCCGGCGCCTTCTCATACATTTCAAATGCAGAGTTGCCATACGCAAATAACGTATTTTTGTTCTCGATGGCAATCATATTTTTCTCAATCATAATGTTGTCATCATTGCGATTATAGATTTTAATGTTGTTGGTACCAAGGTCGATACCGAATGCATTGTTTGCCACTGTCTTTGTCCCTTTCTTATATCAAATCAATAATTTTTGCTCTTTAAAGCTAGTATACCTGTTATCTCCGATAATAATGTGGTCAAGTAACGGGATATCCATCTGTTCTCCCACAGATGCAACATTTGCAGTCAGTTCTCTGTCGGAACTGCTGGGTGTGGGGTCTCCGCTGGGATGATTGTGTACCAGAATGATATTCACGGCTTTGTCCTTCAACGCTTCCAGAAACACTTCTCTGGGAGAGATCAATGCCATATTGACACTGCCGTCCGAAAGTTTTTTCTCCCGGATCAGCTGCCCCTTGGCATCCAGACAGAGCAGGTACACACATTCCGTATCCCGGTGTCTGAGCTTCTCCATGAAATATTCCGCGACCATATCCGCCCTGGTAAAGCAGATCCCGGTTCTGGCTTTTGCACGGCTCATCCGCTTGGAAAGCTCTGCGATGCATTTCAGCTTCACCGCCTTGACCATACCGATGCCGCGGATCTCCATCAGCTCTTCGATGCTTACGTCATGCAGGCCCAAAAGTCCTTCCCTCGGATAGGTGGCAAGCGCCAGCACCTTTTCGGCAAGTGCTACCGCCGAAGTGTCTTTGGTGCCTGTCCGCAAAATAACCGCAAGCAGTTCTGCCTCCGTCAGATTTTCCGGACCGAAATTCAGGAATCTTTCATACGGGAGTCCGGGATTATTGTTTACTTGTACTTTCTTTTCAGGCATAAGTCTCCTTCTGCCTTCTCCGACGTATGTGCCTAACGGATAAAACGGTACACCACAAATGCGATGATCACGCCGATCACACTCGCTATCGTAATGTTGAATTCCAGACCGAAAGTCAGAATAATAAATCCGAGATTCAGTTCCACCGGACTGCTAAGTCCGAAATTCTGTCCGTAATTCAGAAAGGTACCGTCAAAATAAGTCCCGATAAATCTGCCGATCACAAAGCCGATCAGGACAAGGACGATCAAAACCCAATTCACTCTTTTCAAGGTGTTTCCTCTTCTTTCTTTTGTGTACTTTTCTGCAGCGGATAAACCCTCCCCGTGAAAGTCTATCTTTCATACGTCTTTTTATACTATCACAAAATACGTCTTCTGTACACAAATTTAGTAGATTTTATTTTGCGCTTTTTCTACAGGATTCTAAATTTTTATTCGTATTTACATCGCATTCCGGATCTGTTCTTCTGTCACGATTCCTTTCTGCACCAGTGCCTGCAGAGACTTCATGATACCGAATTTTGCATGCTGCCAGGTCAGTCCACCCTGGAAATATACCGCATACGGAGGCTTGATCGGACCGTCTGCGGACAGTTCGATGGAAGAACCGGAGACAAAGGCACCCGCTGCCATGATCACCTGTGCGTCATACCCCGGCATATCCCAGGGTTCGGGAGTTACATGACTGTCTACCGGTGCCGCTGCCTGGATTCCCTGGCAGAAACCGATCACACCTTCCGGTTGTCTGAAGGTAACAGCCTGGATGATATCATGTCTGCTCTCACTGCCGTTCGGCACTACTGCAAATCCCAATTTTTCATACACATTTGCGGCAAAGATCGCACCCTTCAGTGCTCCTGCCGTCACTGTGGGAGCAAGGAAAAATCCCTGATAGAAGTCCTTCAGGATACCGAGAGACGCTCCTACTTCCTTGCCGAGTCCGGGAGAAGTCAGACGATATGCCGCGTTTTCCACGCACTCCCTTTTTCCGGCGATATAGCCTCCGATCGGCGCCAGTCCGCCGCCGGGATTTTTGATCAGAGAACCGACGATCATATCCGCGCCGACATCAGACGGCTCTATCGTTTCCACAAATTCCCCGTAACAGTTATCCACCATGCAGACCACATCCGGTTTGATCCCTTTGATAAAGGCGATCAGCTCGCCGATCCGCTGTACGGACAGGGTCGGTCTGGTCTGATATCCCTTGGAGCGCTGAATCGTTACCAGATGAGTCTTTTCGTTAATATTTTCCCGGATCTTGTCATAATCAAAGCTGCCGTCCGGCAGCAGATCTACCTGTCTGTAGGTCACTCCGTATTCTGCCAAAGACCCCTTCGAAGGGCGGATGCCGATCACTTCTTCCAACGTATCATAAGGCTTCCCGACAGGGGACAGCAATTCGTCTCCGGGTCTTAAATTGCTCATCAGAGCCAGCGCCAGAGCATGCGTACCGCATGTGATCTGGGGGCGTACCAGCGCATCCTCCGTATGGAAGGCTGCGGCATAGACTGCTTCCAGAGTATCTCTTCCCAGATCATTATATCCATAACCGGTAGTGCCTAACAGACAAGCCTCACTGACCTGATTCTGCTGCATGGCCTTTACGACCTTCAGCTGATTATACTCGGCATTCCGGTCCACTTCATCAAAGCGGTCACGCAGGCTCTTCTCAATGGCACAGCCGTAATCATATACAGTCTTACTGATTCCCATAGATAAATAGATTTCTTTATTACTGTTTTTCATAAATCCCTTTTTCTCCTAATTCCTTTATCATAAATTGTAATATTTTCTCTTCATCACAGTCAAATTGTCCCTTATCGATCCAGGTAACATCCTGCTCTCTGCGAAACCACGTCAGCTGTCTTTTGGCAAAATGTCTGGTATCGCGTTTTAAGGTATAAACCGCTTCCTCCAGGCTGTCATTTCCGTCCAGAAAGTCGAGAATCTCCTTATAGCCGAGTCCCTGCATGGATACCATTCCTCTGTGACAGCCCATTTCCTTCAGCTGCTTCACTTCGTCCACGAGACCTTCCGACAACATTTCGTCAATTCTGGTCTCGATACGCGCATAAAGTTTTTCCCTGTCATCCGTCAATACAAAATAGCTGAAATTGTACGGACTGACACGCTCTTTTTCTCTCTCGTTATGTGCTGAGATCGGTTCCCCTGTCAGTTCATAATATTCCAGTGCCCGGATCGTACGTTTGACATTATTGGCATGAATATTCTCCGCAGATACCGGATCGACCTCTTTTAACATCTCATGCAGTATCTCCGGTCCCTGTTCCCTGGCGATCCGTTCCAATTTCTCACGATACTCCGTGTTTTCTTCATTTTCCGTAAAATCAATACCGCGGAGCACTGCCTGAATATAAAATCCGGTACCACCCACAAGAATGGGAATATGTCCGTTTGCGTAGATCTGCTCCATACACTCCAGACACCTTTTCTGGAATACCACCACATTGAATTCGTCCCATGGTTCCAGAATATCGATCAGATGATGGGGAACTCCCTGCATCTCCTCCGGCCGGATCTTCGCCGATCCGATATCCATATGTTTATATACCTGCATGGAGTCCGCCGACAGGATCTCTCCGTTTATCGTCTTTGCCAAAGCAATGGAAAGCTTGGTCTTCCCCACGGCTGTCGGTCCGGTCAGCACCACCAGAGGTCTTTTTTTATTCTCCATGATATTATCTGTCCTCTATACTATCCTCTTAAATTTCTTCTCAAGATCTGTCTCTGTCATGGTAATGATCGTAGGTCTTCCATGCGGACAATTATAAGGATTCTCTAATGTCAGTAATTCATCGATCAGTTTCTCCGCTTCCTGAAAACTTAAACGGTTATTTCCCTTCACGGCCGCTTTGCAGGACATGGAGGCGATCTTTTCTTCAATGACCTGGAAGCTGCCGCGGTTGCCGGTCTCCTGGGACAGTTCATCCAGCACCGCAAGGAAAAGCTCTCTCTCACTGCATCCATAGAGATCCACGGGTACACTGCGCAGGGCATATTCATTGCCGCCGAAAGCCTCAATTTCAAATCCCAACTGCGCAAAGGCATCCTCGTAGGTATGAAGAATACTCTCTTCCTGTCCCGTCAGGCTGACGATAATCGGCGGCATCAGGCGCTGTGAAACTACGCTCTTTTCATGGAACTGTTTCATCAGCCGCTCGTATTTCACCTTCTCATGTGCCGCATGCTGGTCAATAATGAACAATTTATCCTCAAACTGGATCAGCCAGTAGGTATCGAATACCTGTCCGATGATCCGGTAACGGCTGCGGTTCTGCATGGAAAGCAGTTTTTCTTCGAACAGATTCAACTGTTCTGCATTTGTTATCTCCGGTTCCGCAGTAGCTGCTGAGGCTGTGTCGGTCGCTGCTATTGCAGAAGAGGCTACCGGATTGTCCAAGGCAGGTTTTTCGGCTGCTTCCACAAAGAAATCATTCTCCTGCTCTGTTGCAGCCATTTTCTTTGTTTCCGGAGAATCTTCCGGCAGATCTTCCGGTACCGGTTTTGCCGTATTGTCTGCCGGTTTCCCAACAGATGCCGTGCTGAGAATGCTGGTCTGTACTCCGGCATGATTTTCCTGCCAGATGGGTTTCTGTATAAATTCTTTCCGGTCTTTGGGCACAGCTTCGTATTTTGCCGCTTCCATGACACGGTAATTTTCTTCTCTCTTTTTTTCAAATACTTCCGGTGTATGCTCTTTCCAGGAAGCTTTTCTGTCTTCCTGTTCTTTTTTCTGAACTGCCTTTTCATCCTCCAGAGAGGCATCCGGTATCATTTCCCGGTTTCTGAGAGTCGTTGCTATTTTCTCGCTGAGCATTCTGGCAAAGGCCATACCGTCAGAAAATCTCACATCCATCTTGGAAGGGTGCACATTCACATCCACGGTCTCCGTATCCATGGTAATGTGCAGCACACAAAGTGGAAATTTATGCTGCATCAGATACTGCTTATACCCCTCTTCGATTGCTTTGGCAATGACACCGCTTCTGATAAACCTGCCATTGATAAAATAGATCTCGAAGTTGCGATTAGAGCGAACCAGTACCGGCTTTCCGAGATATCCTTCTATCTTGATTCCGTTTTCTTCGATCTGGATCGGCACCAGATTAGACGCGATTTCCCTGCCATAGATCCGGTAAATGACTTCTCTCAGATCTCCGTTACCGGAAGTATGGAATCTGGTCTGATTCCCCAGTACGAATTTAAAGGAAATATCCGGTCTGGAAAGTGCCAGATGCTCCATCAGGTCTGTGATATAACTGCCCTCCGTAGCAGGCTGTTTTAAAAACTTACGGCGTACCGGCGTGTTGAAAAACAGATTACGCATTAGAAAAGTTGTACCATCCGGTGCGCCAATCTCATCGATGGATTGTTCCTTTGCCCCCTCTAACACCATACGGGTACCCGTGAGATTCTCTTTTCTCTTGGTAATGATCTCCACACGCGATACCGCTGCGATACTGGACAATGCCTCACCGCGGAACCCCAGACTTGCAATATGATTCAGATCATCCGCATCTTCGATTTTACTGGTAGCATGACGTAAAAATGCGGTGGGCAGCTGTTCTGTCTCGATACCGCAGCCATTATCCGTCACGCGGATAAACTCAATACCGCCTTCCTTTGCTTCTACTGTAATTGCAGTGGATCCGGCATCAATCGCATTTTCCACCAGCTCTTTCACCACACTTGCCGGTCTCTCTACCACCTCCCCGGCAGCGATCCTGTCGATTGTCCGGGAGTCCAGTACATGTATTCCCATAGTATCCTTCCTTTTCCTTATCCGTTCCAGCGGTTTTTCAGCTTATTCTGCAATCTGTACAAGGTATTCAGTGCATCCAACGGTGTCAGCGTCGTCACTTCGATGTCCATCAGTTCCTTCAGGACATCTTCATCAGTCACGGTGTCAAACAGAGACATCTGTGCCAGATCCACTTCGTCATATTTCGGCTGTTTCTTCGCTTTTCCCTCACCTTTATTGTCAACGGCAATGCTCTGCACTTTTTCCGTGATATCATTATCGGACAACTGTTCCACGATCTCTTTTGCCCGGTCAATGACCATATCCGGCACACCGGCAAGTTTGGCTACCTGGATACCGTAGCTCTTGTCCGCACCGCCTTTGACGATCTTACGCAGGAATACAATATCATCTCCGCATTCCTTGACAGCAATACAATAGTTGTTGACATTGTTTATCTTGCCTTCCAGCTCGGTCAGCTCATGATAATGGGTCGCAAATAACGTCTTTGCCCCAAGGAGCTTACGGTTGCTGATATGCTCGATCACTGCCCATGCGATACTCAATCCGTCGAATGTGGAAGTGCCTCTGCCGATCTCATCCAGGATCAGAAGGCTCTTGGAAGTTGCATTCCGCAAAATATTCGCCACTTCATTCATCTCCACCATGAACGTGGACTGACCGCTGGCCAGATCATCCGAAGCTCCGACTCTGGTAAAGATTCTGTCCACGATACCGATATTGGCACTCTTTGCCGGCACATAACAGCCGATCTGCGCCATCAGGACGATCAATGCTGTCTGACGCATATAGGTGGATTTGCCCGCCATATTCGGACCGGTGATGATGCTGATACAATGATTGCCGTTGTCGAGATAAGTATCATTGGAGATGAACATATCATTCGTGATCATCTGCTCCACTACGGGATGTCTGCCGTCCTTGATATCGATCACACCCTTTTCATTCAGCTTCGGACGCACATAATGATTACGTTCCGACACGAACGCCAGTGACGCATAGACATCCAGTTTTGCAATCGCCTTTGCGGTATTCTGAATCCTTACCAGTTCCTGCGCTATGGTGTCTCTGATCTTGCAGAAAGCATCATACTCTAATGTCTGAAGTTTATCTTCCGCATTGGTAATGGTGTCTTCCAGTTCCTTCAGTCTCGGTGTTGTATATCTTTCCGCATTCACCAGTGTCTGCTTACGGACATAATCTTCCGGTACGAGATCCTTGTAAGAGTTCGTCACCTCAAAAAAATAACCGAATACATTGTTATATTTAATCTTCAGGTTTTTAATCCCGGTACGTTCCCTGTCCTCTTCCTCCAGCTGCGCAAGCCACTGTTTCCCGTCGCTTTTGGCACGGCGAAGATGATCTATCGTCTCATCAAAACCGTCCTTAAGGATGCCGCCCTCTCTGATAGAGATCGGCGGTTCTTCCTTGATTGCCGTGTCGATCAGCCGGTAGATATCTTCCAGTCCGTCGATCAGATCTCTGATTCCCGTAAGTTCTTCCTTCTGAAATGTTTCCAGCACCGTCTTGATCGGCGGAAGCATCTCGAGAGAGTTTCTGAAAGCGATCAAGTCTTTCGGATTTGCTGTTTTATAAGTTACCTTACTGAGCAGGCGTTCCAGATCATAGATAGGATTTAAGTACTCCCTGATCTCATCTCTGGAAATTGCGTCCTTGTTCAATTCTGAGATCGCATCAAGGCGTTTCTCCATCTCCTCTTTTTCTACCAGCGGCTGTTCGATATAGCTGCGCAGCAGTCTGGCGCCCATTGCGGTCTTCGTCTTGTCTAACACCCACAAAAGAGAACCCCTCTTTTGTTTTTCTCTCAAAGTCTCCGTCAGCTCCAGATTCCTTCTGGTGGAACTGTCTAAGAGCATATATTTGCTGGTAAGGTACGGGTAAATATGTGTAAAATGCTCCATATCTGTTTTCTGTGTATCATACAGATATTGCAGTAATGATCCTGCAGCCAGAATTCCCGTCGGAAATTCCTCAACGCCCAGTCCGATCAATGTATTTACCTTAAAATGTTTCATCAGGATCCGTCTGCAGCCGTCATCATCAAACATATGCGATTCCAGTGCATTCACGGAAATATGTAAACGGGATCTTAAATCATTCACATCAAAACCGCTGACCAGAAATGCCTCATTGCAGATGATCTCTGAAGGCTCATACTTCATCAGTTCATCCTTCAGCTTCTTTAAATCTTCCACTTCGGTCACATAATAATCACCGGTCGTTACATCCGCTGCGGAAATACCGATGCCGTCCGGCGTATAGGCAATACTCATCAGATAATTATTCCTGCCTGCATCCAGTGACTGCATATCCAGATTCGTTCCGGGTGTCACCACACGGATCACTTCTCTCTTCACCAGTCCCTTAGCAAGCTTCGGATCCTCCACCTGTTCACAGATGGCTACTTTATAACCACGGCTGACCAGCCTTGCCAGATAAGTCTCCACCGCATGATACGGAACGCCGCACATCGGTGCTCTCTCTTCCAGCCCGCAGCTTTTCCCTGTCAGTGCAATTTCAAGCTCCTTGGATGCGATCACCGCATCATCAAAGAACATTTCGTAAAAGTCTCCCAGACGATAAAAAAGGATACAGTCCTTATACTGCTCCTTCGTCTCCATATATTTTTGCATCATTGGTGTCAGTTCAGCCATGACTATCTCCTGTTCTGTATATAAACATGTGCACCGTCAGGCACACTACAAGAAAGCGGACACGCAAAAGCTTGCGTATCCGCATCTATCTTAGCACAAAATATTGAGGTTGTAAATTAAAGAACCGGTCTTCAAATTGATAGTTTTTTCCCTTATCCGAGCTGTGCGGCACGGACCAGTGCGTCATCAATATGCGCACATACATTCTCTCTGCCAACCTTGTCTAAGAAACCGCTCTTCTCCATGACATGCATGGGCTGCTCTCCTACATGGGACAGGATGATCTGGATGTTTTTCTTTTTACAATCCGCATACAGCTGTTCCAGATTGTGCATGGCAGTGGCATCGATTGCACTCACGCTGCGCATACGCAGTACCAGACAGTTCATCTTCTCATCCAGCGTGATTTTCAGGATCTTGTCTGCCGCACCGAAGAACAGCGGTCCGTTTACTTCATAGACCATAGTATTATGAGGCACCACTCTTAAGGAAAGGCTGTCTGCGTCATCCTCATCATCCACATACTTCCAGCCTTCCACTTCGGTCACATCGCTCATACGCTTCATGAACAGAATCGCTGCCAGCAGAATACCTACTTCGATAGCTATTACCAGGTCGAATACCACGGTCAGGACAAAGGTCGTCACCAGTACAATAATGTCACTCTTGGGTGCAGTCCTGCACAGACCCACAAACTTCCGCCAGTCGCACATATTATAAGCCACCATGAACAGGATCGCCGCAATGGTAGGCATAGGGATCAGTGCCGCATAAGGCATCAGCACCACCAGGATCAGCAACAAGGTTACGGAATGTACCATACCGGCGATGGGAGTACGTCCGCCGTTTTTCACATTGGCAGCAGTTCTGGCAATCGCTCCCGTAGCGGGAATACCGCCGAACAGTGCGGAAGTAATATTGCCGGCGCCCTGTGCAATCAGTTCCATATTGGAACGGTGTCTGCTGTTCACCATACTGTCCGCCACTACACAGGAAAGCAGAGACTCAATCGCCGCAAGGATGGCAATGGTAAAGGCATCCGGCAACACGTTCTGCACTGTCTTCAGACTGAAAGCAGGCAGAGAAATCGTCGGCAGTTTATTGGAAATCTCATACAGATCCCCGATGGTATTCACGTTCATGTTAAGCAGCGCCACCATGGCACTCCCCACCAGTACGGCGATCAGGGAAGGGGGGATCTTCTTACAGAATCCCGGCAGATACTGCCACAGGATCAGGATCAACAGACTGATCACGCCTACTAACAATGCCTGCAAATTTGTCGTAGAAATAAACTGAAATACTGCTTTCAGCTTATCCATAGTCTCGATCAGAGGCTCTTCGCTTACGATCGTAAGCCCCAGGAAATCTTTGATCTGACCGATGAAAATCGTCACAGCGATACCGGAAGTAAAACCGGTGGTAATCGTATAAGGGATAAATTTGATCAGATTGCCTAACCGCAGAAGTCCCATCAGGATCAGGATCACACCTGCCAAAAGTGTGGCGATGATCAGACCGTCCATGCCGTTTTTCGCCACAATACCGGCTACAATGGTGGCAAACGCCGCGGTAGGTCCCGCGATCTGTACACGGCTGCCGCCCAGAAAAGAAATGACAAATCCGGCGGTGATTGCTGTGTAGATACCCTTTTCCGGGGTCACTCCGCTTGCCAGTGCCAGTGCAATGGACAGAGGAAGTGCAATGATTGCAACGATGATACCTGCGATCACATCTTTTACAAACTGTTCTTTCGTGTAGCTTTTCATCACAGAGAAAAGCTTCGGTTTCAATTTTTCCATAACATTCTCCTCAGTAAAAAACAAGACTCGCGTGAATTTATAAAATTTTTATAAAATCACGCGAGTCCTATCATATCTCTATTTCGTTTGCTTTGCAAGGCTTTTTTGATCTATTCCACAATTCTGTTCTTTCCGGCATTCTTGGCAGCATATAATTTATGATCTACCGAAGTGAACAGCAGATCCAGCTGTTTTTCCGCCACGTAGCGTTCCAGCCCGCCACTGATGGTAATATCCGTCTGTCTGGTCATCCGGGAAAAAGCAAGCAATCCTTCCTGAATCTTTTGAAAGGTGAAAAGAGCCTGTTCTCTGTCATCTGCTTCAAATACCAGCATGAACTCTTCGCCGCCGAAGCGGGATGCGATTCCCTTGTCTTCCATTTCATGCAGCATCAGTCTCCCGATTTCTCTCAGTACATCATCTCCATATCCGTGCCCATAGGTGTCATTGACCGCCTTGAAATCATCTACATCCAGGAGAATGATCCAGAAATTCTTGTCCGGCGTATGCATCCACTCTTCCATCAGCTGTACCAGATACCTGCGGTTGTACAATTTGGTCAGTGGATCATGGTTCGCAGCAAATTCCAGATTCTCACTAAGTGCAATCAATTGTTCCTGCTGTCTCTCATAACTGCGAATCAGTACATAAATAATCATAAATACTGATATCGCAACAATCAGCAGGGAGCCTATGGTAGAGCCAAACATAGTAACTTCATCCATTTGCCTCCACCTCACAGGATTTTCGCTGGAATATAATATAATAAACAGATATTCCATGAGCATAACGGTAAAGGAAACGATCACCATGCGTCTCGGAAAAAATACAGCCATTGCGACAACTCCGAGCACCAGATACACGATCGTAGTATTTCCGTAACAGTAATACAAATATGGGAATTCTATCCAGCCTGCCAGTAAAATAATGATTACGGCAGGTGCCTGGACTTTATGGCACAAAAGTCCGATTGTGCCTGTAATCAGAACCGCTAAAAAACAGATACCGCAAATAGTCGTCGGCGTTTCAAAACCATGCAATAAAAAATTACTGATTGTGCCGATCAGGTTGGCAATGCTTGCTGTTAGCGTCAGAATCCGGTACATTTTCCAGGACATGTCCTGTTGCAGCTTCATCTGTTTTTTCTTTTCTTGTACTTCCATTTCTTTATTCCTTTTGCCTTCCTTGCCTGCAAGCAGTCACGAATACTTACTATGAACGAACAATATGCCCCATGTAGTAGAACCCGTGGCACTCATCCAGGGATACCTTCACGATGTTTCCGATCAGGGAAACATCTCCGGGGAAATGCACCAGTGTATTGTTGGACATCCTGCCGGTTACGAGGGCGCTGTCATTCTCATTGATCTCTTCCACCAGTACATCCGTGATCTGTCCTTCATATCTGCCCACCTGTTCTCTTGCAGTCTCCTGTACAGTCTTAAGCACTCTGTCAAACTGCTCTTTCACCTGTTCTTCCGGTACCTGTTCCATGGCCGCTGCCGGGGTTCCGGTACGTTTGGAATAGATAAAGGTAAAGGCATTATCATATTTCACACGGCGGATCACATCGATGGTATCATCCACGTCCTCCTTCGTCTCTCCCGGGAAGCCTACGATGATATCCGTAGTGATGGCCATATCCGGAATCTCTCTGCGGATCTTCTCCGCCAGCTCCAAGTACTGTTCCTTGGTATATCTGCGGTTCATGGCTTTTAATATCTTCGTGGAACCGGACTGCAGGGGCAGATGCAGATGACGGCAGATCTTTTTCGAGTTCTTCATCACCCCGATCAGTTCATCCGACAGATCCTTGGGATGTGAGGTCATAAAGCGGATTCTCTCAAGACCCTCGATTTTCTCCACTTCCTGCAACAGTTGTGCAAAAGTGATGGGCTCCTCCAGATTCCTGCCGTAGGAATTTACATTCTGACCGAGCAGCATGATCTCCACCACGCCGTCTGCTACCAGATTTTCAATCTCACGGATGATATCCTTGGGATTACGGCTGCGCTCTCTGCCCCGGACATACGGCACGATGCAGTAACTGCAGAAATTGTTGCAGCCAAACATAATATTGATCCCGGATTTGAAGGAATACTTTCGCTCCACCGGAAGGTCTTCCACGATTTCGTCCGTATCCTTCCAGATATCAATGATCATTCCCTCGTTTTCAAACAGGGACGTTAAAAGCTCCGCGAATTTGAAAATATTGTGGGTTCCGAAGATCAGATCCACGAAACGGTAGCTTGTCTTGATCTTCTCAATGACAGAAGGCTCCTGCATCATGCATCCGCACAGTGCGATTTTCATGTGTGGATTTTTCTTCTTATAGCCGTTTAATACGCCAAGCCGTCCGTAGACACGCTGATTGGCATTGTCTCTGACGGTACAGGTATTGTAAATTACAAAATCCGCATTTTCATCCTCGATGATCTCATAACCGACTTTTTCCAGGATGCCCACCAGTTTCTCGGAATCTCTGGCGTTCATCTGACACCCGAAGGTTGTGACACAGCAGGTAGGCTTTCTGCCCAGCTCTTCTCCCAGCTTCGCCACGTGACCGGATGCTTTCTCCATGAAATAATACTGTCTTTCGGTTTCATTCATTTGTGTTACATTCGTCATATTACAAAGTATTGCCTTTCTAAATCAGTTTTCCTGCACTGACATTTCCTATTTATCGTTGATGTAACGTTGCAAGATTAAAATCGCGTATTTACATTTCCCCAATGTCTGCGATTAACGATTTGCGTATTTGGCCGCAATCGCAATCAAAAGTTCCGTCGTCTTTTCCATGGACTGCACACATGCATACTCATATCTGCCATGGTAATTCTCCCCACCGGTACACAGGTTCGGGCAGGGAAGGCCCATAAAGGACAGTCTGGCACCATCGGTTCCTCCGCGGATCGGAGAAATCTTTGGTTCGATTCCAAGCTCTTCCATAGCCGCCTTTGCATTGTCGATCAGGTGCATATGCTGTTTCATGATCTCGCACATATTGTAGTAAGAATCCTTCATATCCACTACGACCGTTCCCTCACCGTATTTCCGATTCAGAAAATCGGCACAGGATAAGAACATTTCCTTTTTCTGTTCGAACAGTTGTCTGTCATGATCGCGGATAATATAGTCGGCAACTACTTCTTCCACATTTCCCTGCATCGCATCCAGATGGAAAAATCCTTCATAGCCTTCCGTATACATAGGATTCTGTTCTACCGGCAGCAGGCCCTGGAATTCCTGTGCGATCAGCATGGCATTCTTCATTTTACCCTTGGCGGAACCGGGATGTACGCTTCTGCCATAGACGTGCAGCTTTGCTCCGGCCGCATTGAAGTTCTCATATTCCAGTTCACCCAGTGTTCCGCCATCTACAGTATACGCATAATCCGCTCCGAACAATTTCACATCAAAATAGTCTGCTCCGGCACCGACTTCCTCATCCGGTGTAAACCCGATCCTGATCCTGCCATGCTTTTTCTCAGGATGCTGAAGCAGTTCCTCTGCCATCGTCATGATCTCAGCCACACCGGCCTTATCATCCGCCCCGAGCAAAGTGGTTCCGTCCGTAACGATCAAATCTTTCCCCACGTAATTTAACAGCTCCGGGAAGTCTGTCACTTTCATCACGATATTCTCTGTCTCATTCAGCACAATATCTTTTCCGTCATACTTCTCTACGATCCGAGGCTTTACATTGGTATCCGTTACCGCCGGAGAAGTATCCATATGGGAGATAAATCCTAACACCGGTGCCTTCTCACAGCCTGCGGACGCAGGAATCGTGGCATATACATAACAATGTTCCTTATCGTAAGTAATCTCTGTTGCGCCCATCGCCTCGAGTTCTGCTACTAACAGCTTCGCCAGATCATGCTGTTTCATCGTACTGGGAATCGTGGTACTTTCCTCAGAAGACTGGGTATCGATCTTCACATATCTTAAAAAGTTTTCAATTGTCTTGCTCATAATCTCACTCCTGTTTTAAACTACACAAAACAACTGTCCGGTCTCATTCTCTGCAATAGACGCGGGCAGCTTTATCATATTTATCATATCACGGTGTGAGCGCTGCTTCAATCATTATTTTTTGTGATTTATGCCCATAGAAAACAATTAAAATAGCGATAGATGATCCATAAATATATCTATGATTTTATTAAATTTTGAATTTATATTTTCTAATGAAAAAACAGGTTTCCCGGGATAAAGTAAGAATCATAAGTAGATTCGGAACCGCCATCAGTCCGTTGCAGATGTCCGAGAAATCCCACACGACCTCCAGGGAACATACCGCTCCCAGAAAAACCGCTGCTGTGTACGCCAGCCGATACCACGTTGTCTTCGCGCAATCGCCGCTCAGATATTCAAACGCCTTCTCTCCCTGATATTCCCATGCAATGATTGTCGCAAACGCAAACATCACAATGGAAATGGTCAAAAGCCCTGCGCCTGCCTTTCCGAAGGTCGAAGAAAACACCGCAAGCATGAGCGCAGTTCCGTTTAACAGTTCACCGCCTGCATCCGTCTGTCCCAATACCCCACTGGTTGCAATCGCAAGTCCTGTCAACGTGCAGATCACGATCGTATCAATGAATACGCCGGTCATACTGATATATCCCTGCCACACCGGATCCTGCGTATCCGCACAGGCTGCACTGATTCCGGCTGCTCCCAGCCCCGCTTCATTAGAGAACACTCCTCTGGAGACTCCGTATCTCATTGCCGCCCTTGCGGAATAATGCACACTGTTCATTGTGGAAACAGCGAATCCTGCCATACCTCCCGCGACAGACTCCGGGCAGAAAGCGCCGTACACGATTTGCAATATTCCTGTCGGCAGATTCTGAAAATGAGTAAAAATCACCATTCCCGTTCCGAACAGATAAAACAGAGCCATGCACGGCACCAGATATTTTGTCACTCCGGCGATCATCCCGATTCCGCCGAAGATCGCCAGCATGGTAACAGCACTTAAGACAAGCCCCGTCACCACCGGTTTCACATGCCAGGTCTCCTGCAGAGCCTGTGCAATGGAATTCCCCTGCGTCATATTCCCCATACCAAAAGAAGCCAATACCGCAAATATCGCAAAAGAATAGGCCAGCATTTTCCCAACTCTGTGATAGGGAAAGACATTCTGTAAGACATACATTGGACCGCCCACAAGATTTCCCTTAGCATTCCGGATCCGGTACCGGACGCACAGGGTACTTTCCACCAGTTTGGTGGACAGACCGATCACACCGGATAACAGCATCCAAAATAGTGCTCCGGGACCACCCAGTACCATTGCCGTTGCCACTCCTACGATATTCCCTGTTCCAATCGTTGCGGCAAGTTCCGTGGTCAGTGCGTCAAAGGAAGAAACGCCGGTTCTATCATCCGGCTCATTACGTTTGCGGCTTTCCCGTCCGAATACCGCCCGTAGTGCAGCACCCAAATTCACAATCGGCAAAAATCGCAGCCGGACCATCAGATAACACCCGGTTCCCAGCAATAAAAAAATAAGCCAGGGTCCCCATATGATTTCATCCACCTGTTGCAGCACCTTGCCCGGTGTCATCATTTTTTATCTCTCCTGACTTATTTTGTAACGGCACAGGCCTAAACCTATTCAGAATGTAATACCTGTGCAGTTACGTGATTCCCTATATTTTTATGATAGCCGATACAGTTCTATTCCTTTTTCTGTCATCCGGATCACTTCAAAAATTCTCCGGGAGAAAATCCGGAATCAATTCTTCTATCTCCCGGATGCCCATGACAAATCCAGTTCCTTTGTCCAGTTCTCCCTTCGATGCATTCAACAGATCCAGACGAAATTCCAGATGATCCGTTCCATAAACCAACCGGAAACCATACTTATCCATATTGTCCGGATCTATGTATCCGTCAACATCACCACCTGTGTTCTGTGTCTGTGGCTCTTTTACAGCACTATCATCCATCAGGACATTTTCATTTTCCTGTATCTCAATATTGGTCACACCGGTTGCATCATAGGTATAATAGTCCTGCCAAAAGAAAACGATATAATCATAGAGTGTAAATCTATCGATACTCATATCCTCCCAGGTAAGTGTCTCCGTTTCATCCTCCAGAATCATTTTCAGTGCATATAACGTTCCGGTCTCTGAATCAATGATAAATTCCATATTGACACTGCCATTCGCATCCTCATGTATCTGTAGCTTAATATCATATGACATAATAGCTACACCGTCTGTAAATTTTTCATCATATAGGATATATTTACAGACAGAAGCATTATGCAGCCCTTTTTTATAGACATAATCTTCCGGAAGCAAGCCGATATCCTGTAAGATATAATTCCATTCCGCACTGATTACATACTTATCGATAATATCCGCTATCTGTCCTTCCTCGTTCTGATCTATGTTTTGTTTTGACACGTAATATTGTTTTCCGCCGGCCAGTCCGTTTGCCAGGTTCTGTAACCTGAGCGTCGTATCTGTCTCATAATTTTCCTGCCAGATCGTATTTGCAATTTCTGCATTCGATATGCCGACCGACTGAGTCAATCGCTTTTTATCCTGTATTCCGAGCAGCAGTCCGGGAGTAATGAACGCACAGACAATCAGAAGGAATAAAGTACCTATACATAACAGTACATTTTTATTGATTTTTTTATCCGTTCTTTTCATTTTACTCCTCATTTTAATTTCATTTTTTCCGGAAAATACAGACGCATCACAGTGCCCTCTCCCAATTTACTGTCTATTTTTATCTCTCCCCGGTGCAGTGTAATGATCTTCTGGCAAAGTGCCATTCCGATACCGGCTCCACCCTCCTTGCGGGATCTGGACTTATCTACCATATAAAACGCCTCTGTAATTCTTGCGATTTCATCCTGTGGGATTCCTCTGCCGTTATCCACGACTTTGATCTCATACCCCTTCGGAAGCTTTCTGCCCTTCATCAGGATAAAACCGTCTTCATCCACTGCCTTTACAGCATTGTCCAGAAGATTGTACAACAGAGACAATAACAGATCCCTGTCTCCGTAGATCACGCCTTTCTCCAGGCTGATCTTTCCCCTGATTCTTTTTCGTTCAAAAGGGATACGCATGGTTTCCCTGATATTTTCCTCCAGATCCCTGGTAACTATCTTCTTGACCTCCATCTCCTGCCTGTCCATTGCCACCAGTTCCAATAATTTATGAGACAGACTCTCCAGGCGTTTTCCCTGGGTAAAAATATAATAGGCTGCCTCTCCCCGTTCCTGCTCCGTCATTTCATAGGAATTCAGCATATCCGCATAACCGATAATGGAGGTCAGCGGGGTCTTCAGTTCATGTGCAAAGGCCGCAGTAAAGTCCTCCTGCTGTTTTGCTTCCAGTTCTTTTTGCTCCATTTGCCGCACCAGCCGGTCAGCCATATGATTAAAGCTATAAGAAAGTTCCCCGATTTCATCCGCTCCCCGGTAGACCGCTCTCTTTTCAAAATCTCCTCCGGCTATCTTTCCGGCAGTATCATTCAGTTGTTCAATGGGTCTGGTCAGATATCTGGACAGCAGAAAAGCTGCCAGTCCCCCGATCACGAGTAAGACTGCCAGAGCTGCCATATATTGTCTTAACATTTTACTTCTTTCTTCATAAATACTGCTCAGGTTCTTAAGGATTCCCAGATATACGATATCCGCTGTATCCACCGGCCGGTCCGCAACGATACTTAACAGATAATATTCTGTCCCGATCCTGCGGATACCGTAGATCTGATTTTCTTCCGCTTTCATATCACCGATCATTTCTTCGACTGTGCCCCGGATCTCGTCCTCTGCATTTTTCAGACTGCCGGTAAGTGTAAACTGTCCGTCTGCCGTAAGGATCAGACATTCCGTTCCGCTCTGTGAAGTCATTCGTTCTGTTGCGCCGGTCTCCGCCCGGATTCCGGCAAGCTCGGCACCGTATTTTTCCATGCTGGCGTATACCATATCGTAGATTGTCTGAAACAGCTGATTTTCCCTCTTTCCCTGTTCCGTCTCCCGATCCAGCATTCTGTTGAAATACGAAGAAAGCATCCAGCTGCCAAAAACCATAAAGATCACCGTAAGCAGTGCCGTGATGGAAAAGAATAATTTATGAGCGAACTTCATTCAACCGATACCCCACTTTATAGACAGCTACAATGACTTCTTCCCAATGCAGTTTCTTTTTTAAGCGCTGCACATGCAGATCCACCGTCCGGCTCTGTCCCATGTATTCGCCGCCCCAGACATTTTCATAAATGGTCTCACGATACAATGCCCTGTTTTTATTTCTGGCAAACAATAACAGCAGATCAAATTCTTTCGGTGTCAGATAGATTTCTTCCCCGTCCAGTGTCACTGTATGGGATGCAGTGTCTATGGTCACATTACAGACCTGTATCACCGTCTCCGTCTTGTGATATCTGCGAAGCACTGCTTCTACCCTTGCCAGAAGTTCTACGATTTCAAAAGGCTTCGGCAGATAATCATCCGCGCCCATGCGAAGTCCTTTCACCTTATGTTCCGTTGACCCCAGCGCTGTTAAAAAGATGACCGGAAGCTCACAGGCTTTCGCATAATCGAGTAATTCATAACCGTTGACCACAGGAAGCATAATATCAAAAAGTGCAAGGTCAAAATGCTCCCGTTCCATCAGATCCGCCGCCTGCTTTCCGTCTGCAGCCCACGTACACAAATAGCCTGCCCTAGTCAGATTCATACGGATCAGGTTTGCGATCGGTTCCTCATCTTCTGCGATTAATATCTTAAACATTCTTCCACCCTCAATGTATTTCTATCGTCCGCACTGCTCATTGCCTGCGCTCATTGTATCATAAGCTTGCAGTGCATCCCGGAAACACGTTGTGTTCCCGGGATGTCCGGGCTTCGCCCTATCGTCCCCACATATTACACAATATTGCCTGCAAGCAGTCATATTGTGTAATACGTGGGGACGCACTGCTCATTGCCTACGCTCATTATATCATAAGCTCACGAATTCGTGCTTTCGCACTCTACATCCTGCTTCGCAGGATTATTCGTTCGCTAATGAGCCCAGAAAACCAAATGTCTGCTTCGCAGCCGCTTGGTTTTCCTTGAGGCTCATTATATCATGATTCAAATTATAATCTACCTCATATTTGTATCTGTTTTGTATCTATTTATTATCTCCTGTTCTTTTGCACTCTTTTCATTTCCGTTCATACCATAATAACAAACGAATTTTCCGGAAAGGATCACGATGAAAGACTACTCTTTTGAAGATCATTTTGAGAAATATCCGCTCGCCATGGCTTATGTCCCCTGGCAGCATTTCACGAAAATGTTCGAAAATCTGGAAAAAGGATACCGTGCCGGTACGATTTTCCCGGAGCTTGACAAACCGTTTACAGGAAGGAGATGTGTGAAATGAGCAGTGAAGCAAAAATGTTGTACGACATCGGTATTGTGGATTTTGTCCTGGTCGACCTGATGCTGTATCTGGATACCCATCCTTCCGACCGCAATGCTATGGAATATTTTAATCATTATGCGCGGATCAAAACACAAATGGAACGGGAATTTTCCAAAGAATATTATCCCTTACGAAAAGATCTGGCAGAAAGCAGCTGCAAATGGCGCTGGGGAGACGCACCGCTTCCCTGGGAAGGAGGATGTGACTGATGTGGAGTTATGAGAAAAGATTACAGTTCCCGGTAAACATCAAAGAACCGAACGCAAAGCTGGCGCAGGTGATCATCTCCCAGTATGGCGGACCGGACGGGGAAATGGGTGCGAGTATGCGATATTTATCGCAGAGATATTCCATGCCCTTTAAGGAGGTCGCCGGTTTGTTGACTGATATTGGCACAGAAGAACTCGGGCACTTGGAGATGGTCGCCACCATTGTTCACCAGCTGACCCGTAACCTCTCCATGGAAGAAATCGAGAAAAGCGGCTTCGCCAATTATTATGTCGACCATACCATCGGTGTCTGGCCGCAGGCAGCAGGCGGTGTTCCTTTCAATGCCTGTGAGTTCCAGGTAAAGGGCGATATCATCACCGATCTGCACGAAGACATGGCTGCGGAGCAGAAAGCCCGTTCCACTTACGATAACATCCTTCGTCTGATCAAAGATCCGGATGTCTGTGAGCCGATCAAGTTCCTGCGTGCCCGTGAGATCGTTCACTACCAGCGTTTCGGAGAAGCACTCCGGATGACACAGGATCACCTGAATGCCAAAAACTTCTATGCCTTTAATCCCGGATTTGACCGGTGTGATTCCTGCGATAATTAACCCGAAGAAAAAGGAGAATCCCTCAAATTGTTGGATTCTCCTTTTATTTAAATGCCCAGAAATCCTTTTACAGTATCCTTCATTTTATCCACATCACACTGGGTGTTGTGAAGAACAGGGGCAGTACGGATCTCTTCGATAGCATTCGGTACCTTTACCTTTGCAATCCTGGACAATTCATCCACCAGTTCAAAATCACCCATGGCATCATATTTGGTATCAATAGCATCCATAACGCTTCTGGTAAACTTGAAGGGACTTGCTGTTGACGCAATCACTGTTGTCTTATGATCTTTCGTCTCTGCCACATACTTTCCGTATACTGCGGAAGCCACTGCAGTGTGCGTATCAATCACATAGCCGCACTTTTCATACAGACGGCGGATCTCCGCAGCGGTCTCAGCCTCGCTTGCATAATTGCCGTAGAAATCAGCCAGCTGCGCTTTCATCTCGTCTGTGATCTCATATTTTCCGTTTCCGCTCAGGGCATTCATGAGTTCACGGTTCTTATCCGCATCATTGCCTGCGATACGATAGATCAGTCGCTCCAGATTGCTGGAGATCAGGATATCCATAGAGGGAGAAGTCGTCAGCACGAACTCTCTGTTTCTGTCATAGGTTCCGGTACGGAAGAAGTCATACAGCACCTTATTGTCATTGGATGCACAGATCAGTTTATCGATCGGCAATCCCATATTCTTAGCATAAAAAGCTGCCAGAATATTACCAAAGTTACCGGTAGGCACTACGACATTGATTTTCTCGCCCGCAGCGATCTTTCCATCCTTACATAACTGTGCATACGCATAAACATAATAGCAGATCTGCGGTACCAGACGTCCGATATTAATGGAGTTGGCAGAGGAGAACTGAAAGCCCTTCGCATCCATCTCTTTTGCCAGTTCCTTATCGGAGAAAATCTTCTTCACACCGGTCTGGGCATCATCAAAATTACCATGGATACCTACAACAAAAGTATTGGCACCTTTCTGGGTCACCATCTGCTTCTCCTGGATCGGGCTGACACCGTTCTTCGGATAAAATACGATGATACGGGTTCCCTTGACATCAGCAAAGCCTGCCAGGGCAGCCTTACCGGTATCTCCGGAGGTGGCGGTAAGAATCACGATCTCATTTTTAATATTGTTCTTACGCGCGGAAGTGATCATCAGGTGAGGTAAAATAGAAAGTGCCATATCCTTGAATGCAATGGTGGAACCATGGAACAATTCCAGATAATATGCATCATCTGCCTTCACCAGGGGAGCGATCTTTTCCGTATCAAACTTGGAATCATAAGCATTATTGATACAGGTCTTCAGTTCTTCCTCGGTAAAGTCAGTCAGGAATAACTTCATAACCTCATAAGCCACCTGCTGATAGTTCATTCCGACCAGCTCAGTAAGACTCTTGTCCAAAGCAGGGATATGATCAGGTACAAACAGTCCTCCGTCATCAGATAATCCCTTCAGTATTGCCCGGGATGCGGTTACCGGTTCACTGTTACTGCGTGTGCTGCGATAAATTACTTCCATTTCCTCTCCTCCGTATCTATGTACATGAATATTCTCCGGATATCTTCCGGTCACTCTGCCTATATTCTCGAAAAGTATAGCATACTTTAAACACTGTTGCAAGGTGAATCATTGAAGTGCTTTTTCATCCGTGAAAAATTCATGTCCGCCATGCCGGAACAACAGTGTCGTCTTCTCATCAAACCAGCGCATACTATCACTGTCCGCATACTTTCTCGCAGCAAAATACAATGCTCCCCTGGAAATGTCCTCTCCCGCCAAAGCTCGTCCGACCGCATCCACAGTCTCTTCACTGATTGTTACTTTATAATAGCTGCCGTTTGCAACAGGGGAGAACTGTGTCACTCCGTTTTCCCGTTGAAACACGATTTCCGTAATGCTGTCCGGAAATTTGTCGGAATTCAGCCGGTTCAATACCACATTGGCCACCAATAATTTTCCTTCTTCATCCTCACATCCCGCTTCTGCTTCCACGATCCGCAGCAGTGCCTCCAGTTCTTCCTGCTCCAGACGGTATTTGCTTTCCCTCTGCAGTTCACTGCAATCCACCACCCGCTGACCGGAAGACGTCCTTGAGGCGATTCCCATCATAATACTTTCCTTGTCTGCCAGCAGGCTTTCCTCCGGATATACCTCTGCCACCGTCTGTTGCAGTTCCCGACGGATCTCTTCGATTCTGCAGATGCTTAACAATCCTGCCAGAAACAACAGGTTCATCATAAGTAATCCGCTTAACGCCCGTTTATACATAATTGACCCTTTCCTGCTCTCTCATTTTGACTCTAACTTCATTTTATGCAGCTCGTCCGAAAAATATATCTGTTGTTCCCCTGAGAAAAATGTTAGTATAGAAATATGAGTAAGCAGAACACAGAAAAAGAACAATTATATAAAGGAGTCTTCCGCGCCGAGAAAAAGGACGGGACCGTCTATTACCGCGCTTCCCTGACAAAAAACGGCAAGCATATCAGCCTCGGCAGCTACGCGGATGCCCGGGAGGCACACCATGCCTACGAGCAGGGACTTCTCCTGCTGTCCGATCCTTCCCTGACGCTGCAGTCTTTTGAGAGGACCTCTCCCTTATCTTTCGAAAAGTGGGTCAGTCTGATCAACCTGCGGGATAACGGACTTTACTTTGGCAATCCGATCTATCTTGGACAGCAGCTCTTTTATTACTACCTGTCTCCGCATCATGTATTAAAATTTGACATGGAAGATCTGTTCTATTATTCTTCCCATAAAATCATGCGCCGCGGAAATCACTATTTCGTGGCGGACTACGGGATGCAGCAGACTCTGACCACCCGCTATGGAATCAAAAGCTACGCAGTCCCCGGAGTAGACTATTGCTTTGTCAACGGAGATCCTACGGACTTCCGCAGAGAGAATCTGCTGATCCACAACATCTATCACGGTGTCCGGAAAACAGAAACAAAAAACGGACAGTACGTTTATACTGTCCGCATTCATATCCGTGGTAATTATATTGTAGGGCGTTATGCTACCGATATCGAAGCCGCCATTGCCTACAACAAAGCAATCGACATTCTCCGCAGTAAGGGTGTTACCAACAATTTTTCACCCAACTACGTAGACGGGATCACTCCCCGCCGCTATGCAGAGATCTATTCTTCTCTTAACATTGCACCGGGTATCCTGAATTACCGGTCTATTTCTCCGAATAATCAATAAAGCTGATATTCATATTGGCATAACCCGCGATACCGTCAACGGTAACATCATTGGCATATTGCCACATGGTAAAACGATACGGGTAATCCGGTACATCTTCCATCTGGGAAAGCCACACATCATATGCCGATAATTTCGACAGGTCGATCTCCTTGATCAGCCATTCCTTATTCCCGTAAAGCAGGGGCTTATATCCGGCTGTTGCGATAGTATCCAGAAATGCTTTGGTGATCTTCGTCTTGTCCGCCCTGCTTACGGTCTCGATTCTCGCCGTATCATTGTCCACAAAACTCATATCAAATGCTACCGGATAGGTGACCTTGTAATCCTTGATATTGTCCAGAACAACATTTGCCTCTTCCACAGCTTCCTCTTCCGTGATCGCCTGGGAGCTGAAGTACACGCCGATCTGCAGTCCGGCATCCGCAGCTCTCTTGATGTTATCCGCAAAATAATCGTCCAATACGATCTGTCCGCTGCCGTAACCTCTGGCTCCGACTCTCAGCATCACGAAATCGACACCGGCCTTCTTTAATTTCAAAAAATCAACATAATCCTGATATTTGGAAATGTCCACACCGACATACGATGTCAGCTTCCCCTCCTGATAATATTTCATCAGATCAGACTGACATACCAGCTGGGTAAAATCATATTCATGTTTCGGAAGGTACGGGCTGATCAGCACCCAGTCTTCCTTTCCGTCGCGCCCCGTCACCAGCGTATGTTTGCCGTCGGTGGAAGGATCCGATTCTTCCGTTTCCTTTTTCTCATCTGTCTTAGCAGGTTTCTCCGAAGGAAGAGGTGTTGCCGTCTGCTCCGGATACAGATCCCAGAAATCCAGGTCTGAGGGACTCAGCGTGCTCCCGGTGATCAGGTCCTGAGTGTCAGGATATTTTGCTGTCTGATCATTTCCAGTCTGTTGTACGTTATCCGCCTGTGCAGAACCGTTATTCTGTTGGTGGGAGGCGGGCTGTCTGTTCATGACCAGTACTACCGTAAGTATCACCACCACGAAGATCGTAACGGCAACAATGGCACTGATCACGGTAGGTGTCATCCCACCCCCGCGATTCTCATAATCGTCCGGAAGACGCATATCTTTTCTCCTCTTGTAACCTTCTCTACGCTTTTACGATACATTTCTTCGGGCATTTCTCCATGCAGGCACCGCAGCCCACACATTTCTCCGGATCAATGATCGCATGGAAATTCTCTACCTTCACCGCATCATGCTGACAGTTCTTCACACAGATGCCACAGCCTACGCAACCTGTCTTGCAGGCTTTCATGGTAACCGGTCCTTTATCCGTAGAACTGCATGCTACCTGTACCGTGTTGGAATAAGGTCTTAAACTGATCAGATGCTTGGGACATACCTCTACGCACTTACCGCAGGCCTTGCATTTCTCCTTGTCTACCACAGCCACACCGTTCTCTACATGTATGGCATCAAAAGGGCAGACCTGTGCGCAGGTTCCGAATCCCAGGCAGCCGCTGTTGCAGGACTTCGGGCCGCCTCCGGGGACAAAACTCATCATACGACAATCTTTGATACCATAGTAATCATAGTCTGTAGTGGTGCGCTCACAGTCTCCCTGGCAATGCACATATGCCACCTTGCGTTCGGAAGCCTCCGCTTCCACTCCCATGATCGCCGCGATCTTTTTGCCGACTTCCTCTCCGCCTACGGGACAGGTATTTACCGCAGCTTCCCCTTTGGCAATGGCAGCTGCCAGTCCGGAGCATCCGGCAAAGCCGCAGCCGCCACAGTTATTTCCGGGAAGGGCAGCCAGTACCGCCTCTTCCTTTTCATCTACTTCTACTTTAAATTTAATACCGGCCGCGCCAAGGAACAGTCCCACAAAGATGCCGACGATTCCGACACAAGCCGCAGCAATCAGAATTCCTGTTATACTCATCCTTAGTTACTCCCTTCCTAGATCAGACCGGAGAATCCGCAGAAGGCAATCGCCATCAGTCCTGCCGTCAGCAGCACCATGGGCATTCCCTTGAAAGATTCCGGCACTTCATTGTACTCCATCTTCTCACGCAGTCCCGCCAGGATCACGATAGCGATGGTAAAGCCCAGAGCTGTGGCAAAACCGTTCACGATACCGGTCAGGATACCGTATTCCTTCTGGACATTGGTAATGGCAACACCCAGTACCGCACAGTTCGTTGTGATCAACGGCAGATATACACCAAGCGCCTGATACAGGGAAGGCATTGCCTTTTTCAGGAACATTTCCACGAACTGTACCAGAGCCGCAATGACAAGAATGAATACGATGGTCTCCAGATATTCAATATGCAGCGGCTGAAGAATGAACTTATAGATTACACCGGCTACCGCACTTGCAAGGGTAATGACGAAAATAACCGCCGTTCCCATGCCGCCCGCTGTCTTGATCTTACGGGATACGCCTAAGAACGGGCACAGTCCCATGAACTGACTCAGGACGATATTGCTGACAATAGAGGAACTGATCAGTAACAGAAGCATATCTTTTACACTATCCATTTATTTGTCCTCCTTGTCTAAATCTATTGTTTCGATCTCATCGTTTTGCGTCTGAGGCTTTGCCGCCGCTTTGGCTGCTTCCTTCACGGCATCTTCCGCAGCAGCGTCAGAATTGTCATAGAAACGCTCCGAGCATCCGCTTTCGCCGCAGTGCAGACAGTCATGTCCGCATCCGGACTGGATCTTCTCGTAATCTTTTCCGGCAAGCTTTCTCTTGTTCTTCACATAGTTCTGCAAAGCAGTCAATGCTGCCAGTACGAAAAACGCTCCGGGAGCCAGACCGAAAATATTGATGGTCACGTAAGAATCCGGCATAATGTGGAATCCGAAGACGGATCCGGCTGCCAGGATCTCACGTACCGCCCCGATACATGTCAGTGCCAGAGAGAAACCGAGTCCCATGCCAAGTCCATCAAACAATGACGGAATCGGCGGATTGGAATATGCATAGCTCTCTGCTCTTCCCAAAATAATACAGTTTACAACGATCAGCGGAATATACACGCCAAGGGCATCATTTAAGGAAGGCAGATATGCCTCCAAAAGTAACTGTACTGCTGTTACGAACGATGCAATGATCACGATAAACGCCGGGATTCTCACACGGCTGGGAATCACCTTTCTGAGAAGGGAAATGATCAGGTTGCTCATGGTAAGTACCACTGCCGTGGTCAGTCCCATGCCGAGACCGTTCATAGCCGATGTAGTAACCGCCAGTGTCGGACACATTCCAAGCATCAGTACAAATGTAGGGTTTTCTTTGATGATACCGTTATAAAGTCTTTCACCTGCTTTATTCATTGCCTGCACCTCCCTGTACATAATCATTAAATGCCAGAAGGCTTCCGTTTACAGCATTGGTCACGGCTTTGGTCGTGATGGTTGCGCCGCTGATGGCATCGATCTCACTGTCGGAGGTAGATCCGGTCTTCGTATAGGCAAAGCTCTTCACGTTCTTGTTGTGGAACTGGGGAACCAGCACATCTCCCGCTTTCATTCCCAGTCCGGGAGTCTCGGAGATGCTTAAGATGGAAATATCATTGACTGTACCGTCCAGACGGATTCCCACATACAGAACAATATTACCGCCGTACCCTTCCGAGGATGTGGTCTGTATCACATAACCCAACTGTTCTCCCGCAGCATTCTGTGCTTCATAGACCGTACCTATGGTAATTCCGGTATCTGTCAGCTTCTGTGCTGTGTCCTCTGACGGGGTATAGGCATCCAGCTCTTTAAAATGTTCCGCATCCGAAAATACTGCCTGACAGGCTTCCTGTACAGCCTTTTCCTCCTGCAGATGGATCGGTTCCTTGGTCAGTTCATAAACGAAGCCAAGCAGCAGTCCGGCAATCAGAGTAATGACAAACAAGATTCCGGCCTCTTTTAACATTGCCTGAATATCTTTATTATTTTTCATGTTTCGCACCTGCCTTTCTGCCAAAAGCTACCGGCATGGTGAATTTTTCGATCAAAGGCACCAGAAGGTTGCCTAAAATGATGGCATAGGATACACCTTCCGCACCGGGTCCGAAGATACGGAAAATACCGGTCAGAAGTCCTAACACAATACCATATACATACTGTCCTTTTATGGTAATGGGTCTAGTCACATAATCTGTTGCCATGAAGAACGCACCCAGGATCAGACCGCCGCCGGCCAGCTGTGCAGACAGGTATGCGGGATCAAAACCGTGTCCGCCGAAGATCCCGGCAAACAGGATCACCGTCACAATGTAAGTACCGGGGATCCGCAGGTCGATCACACCGATCAGGATCAGGAAACATGCACCGATCAGCAGTGCGATCACAGAAGTCTCACCGATGGTTCCTGCCGTCTTACCTACGATCATGTTCATGACATTGACACTCTCTCCTGCCTTCAGTGCTGCCAGGGGAGTTGCCCCGGTATAGGCATCACAGGTAAAATCCGTCATCTGGGACGGGAAAGAGATCAATAGAAAACATCTCGCTGCCAGGGCCGGGTTCATAAAGTTCTGTCCCAGTCCTCCGAACAGCATTTTTACCACAAGGATCGCAAACACGCCGCCCAAAGCAGCCATCCATAAAGGAATACTCACCGGCAGGTTCAGTGCCAGCAGAAGTCCCGTTACCACAGCTGACATATCTGTGATCGTTATTTTCTTCTTCCACAACCAGCCGAATAACAATTCCGTAAGTACGGTACTTGCAATGGTGACAGCCATGACCGCCAGGGCTCTGGGGCCAAAATTATAGATTCCGTAACCGGCAGCCGGCAGCAGTGCGATCACTACGGCCGTCATAATACTGCTGGTTGTTACTTTAGATCGGATATGAGGATTTGAAGATACTTTCAAAAGTCCGCTCACTGTTCTTCCCTCCTACTTCTTTTTCTTCTTGGCAAGCTGGATCTTACGCATGGACTTGATCTCCTGCGTCAGAGGGCGCTTGGCCGGACATACAAAGCTACAGCAGCCGCATTCACAACATTCCATGCCGTTATGCTCCACAAAGGCTTCTTCGTCAAAATGCTCCGCATAAGTTGCCAGAAGACTGGGAACAATACGACCGGGGCAGGCTTCCACGCAGCGTCCGCAGTTGATACAGGGACTCGGCTCCATGGCAGATACATCATCCTGTGTCAATGCCAGTAATGCCGTAGACGTTTTCGTGGTAGGTACATCCAATTGGAACATACCGAATCCCATCATGGGTCCGCCACAGATGATCTTCTCCGGCTCCTGTTTAAAGCCGCCCGCCACATCCAGCAGTTCCTGATAGCTCATACCGATGGGCACACGGAAATTGCGGGGATTCGCCACTGCATCTCCGGTCACGGTGATAATACGCTCCATCAGAGGGCGTCCTTCCGTGACTGCCCTGTAAATAGCTACTACCGTATCTACGTTATCTACGATACATCCCACATCCGCAGGAAGCATGGACGAATTGATCTTACGTCCCGTGGTAGCATAGATCAGCTGTCGCTCCGCGCCCTGAGGATACTTGGTCTTCAGTGCTTTCACTGTGATCTGGGGATCATTCTTGGTCATCTGTTTTAACAGAGAGATACAATCCGGCTTATTATCCTCCACTGCCAGAATACCGTGGGCATTGTCGAACAGCTTCAGCATGATCTTCAGTCCGCCGATCAGCTTATCCGGCTCTTCCATCATTCTGCGGTAATCGGATGTCAGATAAGGCTCACACTCCGCGCAGTTGGCTATTACATATTCAATTTTGTCGGGATCCTTGGGTGAAAGCTTTACATGTGTAGGGAATCCGGCACCACCCATACCTACGATTCCGGCTTCCTTTACAATGTCGATGATCTCATCCTTATGCAGCTTGTCCACAGGTGCATAGGGATGGAATTCTTCACTCTCATACAGACCATCATTGTCTACCACGATACTCTGTATCAGGTCTCCCGTTACTACACGTCTCGTCTCGATGGCTTTTACCGTACCGGACACTGATGCATAGATGGGTGCCGACACAAATCCACCGCTTTCCGCTATCCTCTGCCCCGCCAGTACTCTGTCTCCCTTGGCCACGATAGGCTTTGCGGGAGCACCGATGTGCTGGGACAGCGGATAGACCATTTCTCCTTTGGGCAGGACATCCTGGATCGGTTTGTCCTTGGACAGATCTTTTCCATCATAGGGATGTATTCCGCCTACAAATGTCAACTTCGCCATTTCCTAACATCCTTTCTAAATAGTTCTTGTTATATAAATCACATTATTGTAATTGTACTATTTTTATCAATTTTTATCAACTTTTATCATCAAAATGCTACTGTATTTTCAAAATTTATGCTATGATATAATAAATTCCCCCATAGAAAACATATGTGACTGCTTGCAGGCTAAATATGCTTTCTGCGAGAGGAATAAACAATCATAAGTAAGCAGGGCGAACAGCCCGGAAGCCCCGCAGGGCAGAAAGAGGTCATTCATGAAAAAATCAGAAGAGACTCTGGAGGATTTTGCGATCTCCTATCCCTTGGATAAGCTGGCTCCTCTGGAACAGATACTTTTTCTCGATATTGAGACCACGGGATTCACATCCCGCACTTCTTATCTATATATGATCGGCTGTGCCTACTATCAGGCCGGCAAATGGCGGACGATCCAGTGGATGGCAGACAACTATTCCCAGGAAGGAGACATTCTTACTGCATTTTTTGACTTTTCCAGGGATTACCGCTATCTGGTACATTTTAACGGCAACAATTTCGATCTCCCATTTATCACGCAGAAATGCGCTCAGCTAAAGCTTCCTTTTTCCTTCGACGGCTTTCAGGGAATTGATATTTACCGCCGGATCTCTCCCTATAAGTTCTTCTTAAAGCTACCGAACTGCAAGCAGAAAACGTTGGAACAGTATCTGGGAATTGCACGCACGGATGTATTCTCCGGCGGTGAACTGATCGGACTGTATCACGATTATGTGAAAAATCCTTCCGAATTCACCGAAAAAGCTCTGTTTCTGCACAATGCGGACGATCTGAAAGGAATGTTGGAGGTACTTCCGATTCTGGCTTACTATGATCTGTTCAATGAGAACTGTGTCAAAGCCAGAAAAGTACAGGCCAATTATTACAAAGATATCAACGGTGCACAGCGCAAAGAATTACTGATCACCCTGCAGATTCCCACTCCCTTGCCCAAGCCGGTAACTGCTTCTGCGGCAAACTGTTATTTCCGCGGAGATGGTGAAACAGCAACTTTAAAGGTTCCTATCTATGAGGAAGAATTGAAATATTTCTATTCCAACTACAAGGACTATTACTACCTGCCCACCGAGGATGTGGCACTGCATAAATCCGTAGCGGGTTTTGTCGACAAGGAACACAGGCTTCAGGCTTCCGCAGCAAACTGTTACACCCGGAAGTTCTCCTGCTATCTGCCGCAATGGGAGATACTGTTTACACCGTTCTTCAAAAGAGATTATAAGAGCAAAGAATTGTTCTTTGAACTTACAGATGAAATGAAAAAGAACCGGGAAGGATTCACCCGGTATGCCAATCACGTATTATCCATGATTGCATCTACTTATTAATTGCATTTACTTATTAACTTATTAAAAGAGAGGAAAGCAAACCGCTTTCCTCTCTTATTATTGCTTCCTTATTAAATTATTGCACCGGTTTCACATAGTAGAAAGAACTCTTTCTCTCAAAACCGATCTCACGGTAATTCATAATCTGTTCCGTACTACCGATGAACAGCATACCACCCTTGGCCAGAGACTGATAATATTTCCGGAATACTTCATCCTTTGCTTCCTCTGTAAAATAAATCAGTACATTTCTGCACACAATCAGATCACAGTCGGTAGGATAAACATCCTTCAATAAATTATGCTGATGGAAATCAACTCTTGCTTTGATCTCATCTGCGATCTTGTAAGAGGGTCCTATTTTCGTGAAATATTTCCTCTTCAGATCCTCCGGTACACCTTCGATACTTTTCTCTCCGTACAATCCGGTCTTTGCTTTTGCAATGACCTGTTTGTCCAGATCCGTAGCATAGATGTGTATCTGCTGTAAAGGAATATGCCGCGAAAGAGCCATTACTAACGAGTAAGGCTCATCTCCCGTGGAACATGCTGCGCTCCAAACCTTCAGGTTCTTGCCGAAGCGCTTGATCAGTTCCGGGATCACGGTCTCTTCCAGATATTTCCACTGTTCCGGATTGCGGTAGAATTCTGAGACATTGATGGTAATATAACCTACAAACTCCTCAAAAAGTACTTTATCCGTCTTCAGTGCCTGTACATACTTGTCATAACCTACGATCTTATGTTTTGCAATCAGTGTATCGATACGCCGCTTCATCTGCTTCTCTTTGTAAGCATTCAGATCGATCGTAGTCAGAGAATAGATCTCTCTTTTAAAGTACTCATAATCGTATATCACGAATATCTACCACCTAACGGTTGATTATTCCTCAGTGTTCTCAGCTTCTGCAGCGATTACAGCGTCGATATCAACAGATACAACGTCTGCATCGGACTCTTCCTCTGCCTCAGCGGGTTCGGGAGCGGTCAGAGCTTTTACGCTCAGGGAAATCTTATGATCTGCCTCGTTGAAATCTACAACCTTAGCAGTTACTTCATCACCGACATTCAGTACATCAGAGGGCTTCTCGATATGCTCTTTAGCGATCTGGGATACATGAAGCAGTGCGTCCACACCGGGCTCTAACTCGACGAAAGCGCCGAAGTCAGTCATTCTTGCGACCTTACCGGTTACTACATTGCCGACTGCATACTTCTCTGCTGCGTTCTTCCAGGGATTAGCATCATCGAATTTTAAGGAAAGTGCGATCTTATTGCCGTTGATCTCTTTGATCAGGACTTTCAGCTTGTCGCCAACCTTGAATACCTTCTTGGGATGCTCAACTCTGCCCCATGACATCTCGGAGATGTGAAGCAGTCCGTCTGCACCGCCCAGATCGATGAATGCACCGAAATCAGTTACGTTCTTAACAACGCCTTCTACGATATCACCCTCTTTGATTCTCTCAAAGAGTTCCTTCTGCAGCTCAGCCTTCTTGGCAGCAATAAGCTGCTTGCGGTCACCGATGTATCTTCTTCTCTTGGGATTGTACTCGCTGATAACGAATTCGATCTCCTGTCCTGCATACTTGGTCAGATCCTTCTCATAGGTATCCGATACCAGGCTTGCGGGGATGAAGATTCTTACTTCGTCCACGATTACGCTTAAGCCGCCGTCCAGTACCTGGGATACGGTAGCTTTCAGAACCTCGTGGTTATTGTATGCTTCTTCAATTCTCTTGTTGCCTCTGTCAGCAGCAAGACGCTTGTAGGTAAGGAGAACCTGTCCCTCACCGTCGTTTACTTTCAGGACCTTGACTTCCATGGTGTCACCAATCTTGGCAACAGTGGTAAGATCCACGCTGGAGTCGTTGGTGTATTCGTTCTTGGTAAGAATACCGTCAGA
>CAKRRU010000008.1 GCA_934394515.1 uncultured Acetatifactor sp. | reverse complement strand
AGCAATCCGCACTGTTAACTGCTTCTTCTAAATTGAATTCCGAACAGTATAATGCACTACTGGCATTCCTTGAGCAACTATAAAAAGAAGGATAACCGTTTTCACAGTTATCCTTCTTTTTATCTATTCTATATTCCAAATGAACTGCCTTTTTAATATCTTCTTTAAGCACTCTATTTTGTTACAACCGCATGTACCGTGCTTTTGCTGATGCCGAATGCCTTCGCTGTCTGCCGCACCGTGGCATTGTGGTCGATGATATAGCCTGCTATCCCTATAGCCCGTTCTTCAATATAGTCTTTCAAAGGAAAACCCCTCAGGATACTTTTTTTACCGTGTACGAAAGTATCTGAAGGGGTATGCCCGGATTGTATTTATCTGTACTAATTCATTCCGAGTTGCTCACGGCAATATTTCTCTACCATTTCAATAAACTCTTCTGCCGTAGCAATCTGCTCGTTTACTTCTTCTATGGTAGCAATGTAAAAATCGTCTTAATCACTTGCATGTCGAATTTCTTCTACTCCTGCAATTTTTCTGCCCATTTCTCTGGGAAAAATCTCCGTTTTGACATACTCTTTATTAAAATTTCCTATTGCATCTTTATATCTCTTATACGCAGTTCCCGTCAATGCATGAACCGCGCAAATAGCATGAAATACAGCATAATATGCTCTATTGTTAGCCCCTTTATAGGAATTAGCCTCTCTGAGAATCTTTGCTGATTTCAAATCTTCTTTTGCTGTTTCAATCCGGTGTAAACCAAATCTTTTCGCGTTCCTGATTCATTAAGCTGCATATAGCGTTATCCCTTCTCTTTTCACATTTGCATAAAACGGATAATTCTCTGTCCATCTTTCAAAGTGTTCCAAATTTTTCGCTATCAGTTTAATGTCCATATCATGTCCCATATTAAATTCAAAAGTAGCATCGTTTAAACACTCCTTAAACATAATCAGTCTGCCAACGCGACCATTTCCGTCCTGAAATGGATGTATCTTTTCAAATTGATAATGGAAATCAATAGTAACCTTTTTATCTCAGATCCTACCTTAGATGGATGTGTTGTCTCTATCATATCCTCAATCATATTGGGTCTCTTTTTATAATCGCCAACTGCAAACCATATCCATTTATGTATGCAAATATTCAACCTTTAGTTTTCTAAATATATATTACAAAGAAAAACTCCCGGATTTTCACCTGAGAGTGTCCATATTTCACCCTGATTCAATTACCCAAACAACCTTCCTCTTCCGTTTTCCACGAAAGAATATCTTTTTTCGCAAACCAGTGATATAATGCAATGGTAAATAATAACCGGACAGCTTATGTTATATCTGTCACACACTTATGAGGAAAGGTGGTACTTATTATGGCAAATGATTACAACAATCTCCCTCCTGAATATCGTCCCATCAGCATGTGGGGATACTTCGGATACGAGATCCTGTTCTCTATCCCTATCGTAGGCTTCATTCTGTTGCTTGTGTTTTCTTTCGGTGGCACGAAAAATGTGAACCTGCGCAACTTTGCAAGATCTTATTTCTGCCTTCTGATCCTGGTTGTGATTTTCGCAATCGTGGTTGCCATCATTGGCGGTGCAGCAGCCAGCGCTGTTGCATATTATTAAGGTTTCCATTGCTTATAAGCAAAAATAGGACATCCTGCACCGACAGAATGTCCTATTTTATTTATATCTCAAATTTTATACTCCTTGAAATTTCAATAATAATGCTTTTGGGGCAACCACACCAGCACATTAGGAAGTTTTTTCTTTTTCTTCACTTTCCGTAACAGTCTCCTATTTTACTGTCCGGATAACCTTCCTGCCGAACCGTTCTATATTGTTATAACCGCATGTACATGCTTTTACTGATGTCGAATGCCTTCGCTGTCTGCCGTACCGTGGCGTTGTGGTCAATGATATAGCCTGCTATCCCTATAGCCCGTTCTTCAATATAGTCTTTCAAAGGAAAACCCCTCAGGATACTTTTTTACAATGTATGAAAGTATCTGAGGGGTTATGCCCGGATTGAATTTTATCTTTTTCTTTTCTTACTTTAAAATATAATAACTACTCCTTGACTTACCACATTTCTCTAAAATTCCAATTTCGACTAAATTTTTTAAAATTTTTAATGCTCTGGATTCTTTTACATCTAATAATTTCTGAACATCTTTATTTGTTATTCGCTCATTTTCTTGTAAAAAAATAATAACCTTTTCCTGAGAAGCATTCAATATTCCCGTACTTTTCCCGTACTTTTCCCGTACTTTTCCCGTACTTTTCTCGTTTGTACCCCCACTAGCATTATCTTCTATTGTTCTGTAAAAACATACAACAAAACCCGATTTTAATTTTTTAAATTCATATCTAACCTCTGCTGCCTCACAAGCATCAGCAATACGTTTTAATCCTGTGCCAAAACTTTCTATATCCTTAGAATAATACAAAATTCTTGCAATTTTCGGATTTCTGCGAATTGGTCTTTCTGCCCTAGTAATAAAATCCTGTGGATCATAGCCTTCAGGAAACGCTCCCGGATTATAAATCTCCACACGATCCTTGTAAATTGCGACTTCATTACTTTGGCCTGAAGCATAGTCTTTATGGCAAAATGAATTCAGTAAAGCCTCACGAATTGCATCTACCGGAATCTCTGGTATCTCTGCACGTTGTAATTCCCCTGTAAATTCCACTCTCCAATGGATATTGCTCTTAATGTAATTTTCTGCTATATCTACCAGTTTTAATACAGGTCCATGATACCGTTGTATGTCGTTAAACGTTAATCGTTCATTTGTCGCAAATATTGCCATCTGAACATCTTGTACAATATCATCACTAAACAATGCCTTCCCGGCATTTAATAAAGAATCCCCATCTACCAATTCTAATTGATTTAGAACCGTTTTCTTATCTGTATAACAAATAGCAATTCTCCCTACCTCATGAGCATGTGTTGTATATTTTCTTAATAATTCTTCATCAACATCCTCAATCGACTTGTTTGAAACCAAATTTTCCCATCGATTGCCTTCACATCCACTCTTTAATAATAACTGGGTAATCTGTTCTGGGGACATTATCAAATCCTCGTCTGCAACTCGTATTCTTGCCACACCATACGCAAAATACGGAACCTGATTTCCTTCAAAGCCTACATGAATACATTCTTTCCCGTCGAATACCACTTTATTAATAGATGGATATATTTTAGGTTCTATAAAGTTCTTAATTTTCTGACTAACTTCTCGTAAAGATTCTTCAGTTATAATTTGTCCAATTGGCGTTCCATCCGGTTTTACCCCAAAATAAAGATCTCCATGCTGATGCTTATTCAGAATCGCACAAATTGACTGTACAGCCTCTTTCAATTCACTTGTTGTTTTTTTAAATTCCAAGGTTTCCGTTTCAATACCCAAATTCAAATGCTAATCCCCCTTAGTAAATGTGTAGCAGTGTTTTCTGCCACACTTCTTCTAATAAGTTTATATGTTCTTTATCTATACTTCAACACTTCTGTTCTTGTAACTTATCTTCTTAGGCGTTCTAACCTATTTGCCCTTTCATAAGCCAATTCCAAAAACTTACAAATATCTAAATGCGAATAATCCCAGTTCATAGGTTCTAAGGTTGTAGCTCCCTGATATCCTGTACAGGCAATTTTCTCCATAACTGTATTCCAGTCAACATTGCCGTCAAACGGTAATTGATGTTGATTATGACTGCCACCGTTATCCTGCAAATGAATTGCCATCAATCGATTTCCATACATTCCTAGCAAATCTTCGTCCGGTGCACAATTTATATGATGACAACTATCATAACAGTAACCTGCATTTGGAGAAGTAAATTTATTTAATACTATTTTCAAATTCTTAATATTGCTCAAGTTTTCAAAGGCAATTTGAACATTCTTTTGTTCTGCCTTGTTTATAAGTTCCGACAGTCGTCTGATTCCTGTTTGATTTAAAGGATGATTATCATTTGGCAAATGAATCACCATGGTTGGTATATCATATTTACTGCAATCCTCTACACATTGTAGATAACTTTGAAATACATTTTCTCCGCTCAGATTATCCAATGATAGATCATTCTGTTCATGCACAGGAGCGTGGATATTTTCCACAAACAACCCTGCACTTCTGGCCAGTCTTACATCATCTCGATAACCATCTCCTCTGCCAAACTTATCGCTCCACCATAACATTACACAATCAAATCCTGCTTTTCTAATTAATTTGTACCTTTCTTCAAAAGAAACCGTATATCCCAGACCATAACCAAAGCAATCATATATTCCAATCATGGTGTATCTCCCCTCACAACTGTTCAAAGTTACCTAGTTAAATTATAGCAAAGGAGGTTCTTTGTTTCAATTCTCGAAAATTTCATTTGAAACAATCATTTGAAACAATTGCTTTTTATAATATAGTTCTTGACAATTAAGCAGTGTCTTGCTACCATCTTAGCTAAGAAATGGGTTTTCACCACACTTATTGTTGTGGCTTGCTCGTTTCTTTTTTGTTGCCAAAATATCATATAGATATTTATTTCCATTTGGTACCAAAACCCCTCAGATACTTTTTTCAGCATATGAAAGTATCTGAGGGGTTTTGATATTTTCTCTTACAGTTCTCTGTGATCGATCACGCGCTTCGCCTTTTTCTCCGAGCGGGGCAGGGTTCCCACCGGTACTACGGTGATCTTCGGGGTTACGCCGATCTTGGATTTGAACAACTCTGTCAGTTTTGCGGTCGTTCTGTCGAAGCTGACTCTTCCCTCTGCTTCGCAGGTGATGAGCATGACGTCTTTGTTCTTCTCATCGTCATGGGCGATGTTAATGTTGTATTCGCTGGACACGCCGTCTACCTGTGACAGCAGTTCCTCGATCTGGCTGGGGAACATATTGACACCATGTACCTTGAACATATCATCGCTTCTGCCCTTGATGATATCAATTCTGGGATATTTCCTGCACTTATCGCAGTGGCAGGGTTCCGGTACGATACGGGAGATATCATGGGTGCGGAAGCGGATCAGAGGTGCGCCTTCTTTTACGAGAGTGGTAATGACGATCTCGCCTTCTTCTCCATCCGGTACATTTTTTCCGGTCTTGGGATCAATGATCTCAATGTACACATAATCATCCCAGTAATGAATCGCCGTCTCTCCCGGACAGTTGATGCCGATGCCCGGTCCGTAGATCTCTGTCAGTCCATAGATGTCAAACAGTTCAATGCCTAAGCCCTCCCGGATGCTCTTACGCATCTTGTCGCTCCAGCGTTCGGAACCGATGACACCCTTTTTCAGGCAGATCTTGTCTTTTAGGTCTCGCTTATTGATTTCTTCCGAAAGCAAAAGTGCATAGGAAGAAGTCGCTGTGATCACGGTAGATTTCAGGTCGATCATCATCTGGATCTGTTTATCTGTGTTGCCGGGACCCATGGGAACTGCCATGGCACCGAGTTTCTCACATCCTAACTGGAAACCGATTCCTGCAGTCCAGAGGCCGTAGCCCGGAGTGATCTGGATGCGGTCCTTTTTTGTAATTCCGGCAGTTGCATAGCATCTGGCGAACATGGTTGCCCAGTCATCCACATCTTTTGCAGTATAAGGAATGATGACCGGCTTACCTGTGGTTCCGGAAGAGGAATGGATTCTGACCACATCTTCATCCGGCACTGCCTGTATTCCCAGGGGATACGCATTCCGCAGGTCATCTTTGCTGGAAAACGGTAACGCTTCGAATTCTTCCTGACTGGATATTCCTGTGATATTCAGTTCCTTGTACTTTTTCCCGTAGTAGCTGTCTCCGCTGATCAGTCTCTTGATCTGCGCATCTACCTGTGCCAGCTGGGTCTCATTCAATCTCATGTATTTTCCCTCTTTTCTTCCGTAACATAATTTTAATTGCTATACCATTCACACATTATAAGCGAATCCGTCTTCGAACGCCTGTCTGTTATTTTCCACATACTTCCCCGGTACTCTCTTCTCGATTTCCCTCTTTACCGCTTCCTTCGAGATGCCCAGCACACCGGAGCCTGCAGCCACTCCCAACAGGATCACGTTAAGGTACTTGTTGCTTCCATAACGGGCGCAGAGTGCTTCGGAATCCACCACGATCACATTACATTTTTCCCGAAGATACGCTATCATCTCCGTGCCGTCATATCCCGTCTCATGCAGGGATTCCGTCGTCGGTTTTACCGGTGCGGAACTGACGATCACGAGCCCGTCCTTCTTCAGATAAGGCAGATTTCTGACTGCCTCCGCCGGTTCAAAAGCCAGGATCATATCACACTTGCCCTTGGGGATCAAAGGTGAATACGCTTCTCCGATACGCACGTGGCTCGTTACCGAACCGCCTCGCTGTGCCATACCGATGGTCTCGGCGGAATGTACCGTATTTCCTTCTTCCATGGCGGCTGCCGCGATCAGTTTTGATGCCAGGACCGTTCCCTGTCCGCCCACGCCGCATATCAAAATATCTTTTTTCATATATGTATCAACGATTCGCCGCTTGCAATCATAACTCCCGGTGAATCTCTCCTTCCCTGTCATACTCACAGCATTATTCGTTTACCCTGATAGCCTCTACCGGGCAGATCTGTCCACAGAGATTGCAGCCGGTACACAGGTTGCTGTCTATCGTCACTTTGCCGTCAATCTTCACGATTGCCGGACAGCCGATCTCACGGATGCATTTTCCACACTGAATACATTTTTCGGAGATTGCTACCTTTTTATTGCTCTTGACGATGGCAATGCAGGGTGACTTGAAAATAATCGCTTTCACACCCTTCTTGGCCGCTGCTTCTCTGACGGTTGCAACAGCCTCTTCCATGTGCAGCGGATCCACCGTTTTTACGAAGTTAAGTCCGATTCCTTTTAAAATATTCTCAATGCTTACCTTCTCTACGATATCACCCATCATGTTGCGTCCCGTTCCGGGGTGCGGCTGATGACCGGTCATCGCTGTCGTGGAATTATCCAGGATACAAATTACGATATTTGCTTCATTATAAACCGCATTCACTACTCCTGTGATTCCGGAGGCAAAAAATGTGGAATCGCCGATAAACGCAAATGCTGCGCCTTCCATTCCCGGATCCACCCAGTGGAATCCCTGTGCCATCGTAACGCCGGCTCCCATGCACAGGCAGGTGTCACACATATCCAGAGGCATTGCATTGCCAAGGGTATAGCATCCGATATCACCGCAAAAATAGCTCTTTTTGCCCTTCATTGCCTGCTTTACCGCATAGAAAGATGCTCTGTGCGGGCAGCCTGCGCATAACACGGGCGGACGCACCGGCAGCTGGGGTGCATCTGTGGTATCGATTACCGGATCTGCCAGTGTAAGTCCCAGGAATTGTCCCAATATCTGCTGTGACAACTCGTAGGAATTCTCTCCGCTTGCCGGTACATGCCCGGTAAGTTTTCCGTATATCTTGACTTTTAACTGATGCTTGCCGCAAAGCATGAGAAGCTTTTCCTCGATGTAAGGACTAAGTTCCTCCAGCACCATGACCTCTTCCACACCCTGCAATGCTTTCAGTACGAATTTTTCCGGAAAAGGATACGGTGTTCCGATCTTACAGAGTTTGATTTCCGGATGATCTGCCAGGGCTTCCTTAGCATAGGCGAAACTGACACCACCGGTAAATACAGCCTTTTTGCATTCGGAAGAACCAGACACCTCATTAAAGCCGCTTGCGGAAAAATCATCGCCGATCTCCACATTTCTTTTTTCAATCATTGCGTGGTTCGCATAGGATAATCTGGGGAAGATCACCCACTTTTTAGAATCCTTGACAAATCCCTCATAGGCATGCGCTTTGATCTCGTCCGGGGCTGCGATATTAGCATAGGCATGGCAGATTCTGGTCGTCGGCCGGAACAGCACCGGTGTCTTATATTTTTCAGAATAAGTGAACGCTTCCTGTATCATGGTAAATGCTTCTTCCGGAGAAGTGGGATCAAATACCGGAATTCTGGCAAACTCCGCAAATCTTCGGGTATCCTGCTCCGTCTGGGAAGAAATGGGACCCGGATCGTCCGCAGATACGATCACCATGCCGCCTTTGACGCCTACATAGGCAAGTGACATCAGTGGATCCGAAGCGACATTCAATCCCACCTGTTTCATGGTCACAAGGCTTCTGGCTCCTGCATACGCAGCGCTGGCGGCCACTTCCATAGCCGATTTTTCATTGACCGACCACTCAATATGGCGTCCTTCCTTCGGGTATTTTGCAATTGTCTCAATGATCTCGGAAGACGGGGTGCCGGGATATCCTGCCACAAGATTCACTCCCGCTGCCAGTGCGCCCAGTGCGATTGCTCCGTTTCCCATCATATATACGTTTTCCATCGCTTGTAACTCCCTTTACTTTATATTCCGTAAAAAATCAGAACACCATTTTCATAAATACACTCATTATGCAGACATGCTTCGTGATTTCATGAAAATGACCTCGTCTCTGAATAGTTCTATTGTACATTTATTATCATTACAATGCAATACGTTAATGTGTGAAAACCATATTGGAAAACATCTGAATGCATCTGCCGGTTCTGTCAGGTACCCAAACAACTTCTTGCAATTACCTTTCCCAAAAAGTATAATGTTTGTAACCATTTTATTTTTACAATCATTGTATACACACATAAAAGGAGGTTTCTTATGAAATTAACTAAAATCGAACAGGTAAATGAATTTCTTTCTATCGTTGACAGCTGTAATGGGGATGTTACTTTAAGATCCGTAGACGGTGACATTTTTAATTTAAAAAGTAAACTTTCCCAGTATATTGCCATTGCCGCTCTGCTTGGCGAGCATGGTGATGAGCTTGAGTTATTCTGCTCCGACAGCTCTGATGAGGGGAAATTTATGAATTTCCTGATAGAAAATCCGAGTGTAGAATAAGCGTCAAAAGGAGAGCAGCCTGACAAAAGCTGTTCTCCTTTTTTCATTTCACTCTTTTGTACTGGTTGTCATTCCTTTATCAATTCTTTTAATTGCGTTCTGTATTACTTCTTTGGCTTTTTCAGTGTTATTGGTTTCAAGCAATGCCAGTAGGGAATCCAATAAAATACACAATTCTTGATTTTGCATTTGTTCCATCCTCTCCACCGCCTTCCTATATTTATCAATAGTATAGCGATTTTATTTTCCGTTTACAAGTGCTATTACAGCAGCTGCAATAATCTCCGGTTCTTATGATAACAGAACACTCTGTCCGACAGCATCTCTCCCTCCCCGTAGACCGCATTGATATGCTGTACGGAAGTTCTGACCTCTCCGGGATTGATGCATGCTGCCGGATGGATCATTGCTTCATGCAGACTGGGAAATACCACATAGTAGTCACCGCCCATTTTTTCTGCAAGGATATCCTTTACTCCGGGATAGAAAAAAGCGATTGCACCGTTAATTCTTCCTGTTGTGGTCAGAAGATACCCTCTTCTGCCTTCCGCATAATTCCATGATGCGATTCTGGTCGGCCGGCCCTTCTCCTCCGGCAGAAGTACACCTTCCATGTATGGAAAAAACGTCCGCCTGTCATTACCGAGATACAATCTCGGCGGCATTTTCCGGCAGGTATTCATGAATGCCTCTGTGATCAGTTGACCCTCTGTCAGTTTCCACGGCACTACCCTGTTACGGGATAATTGTATTGTCAGACTGCTTTTGCTCTTTTCGCAGGTAAGCAGATGAAGAACCAGTGCCATATCTCCGATTTTACGGTAGACAGCACTTCCCAACTCCTGCCTGTGCCTGTCAAAATTCACCGGTCGCATTATCATATGACTTCTGCACGCAGCATAGCTTAAGTCATCTTCCGCAAGGAATACATCCCTGTCTTCATCCGTCTCTTCAAGTCCCGCCGATATCTCCGGCAGAATACTCTGCCAGCCTTCCAACTTATATCGTTCATATAGCGGTCGTACCAGCCAGTGCTGTATCTGTTCTCTTTTCTTCAGCGTCCATAGGGCACACAGCATATCTTCCCGGATCAGCATATTCTCTCTTCCGTACATACAGCGATTCATTATATTCATGATATGTACCGTCATCGGATCTACGCAGACTCTTTGTTGTTCCAGCAGACGTATTGTTTTATTCTGTGCCGTCTCCATGTTCTGCACATTACGACACAATTCTTTCTTAAATTCTTCGTATGTCATTTATCCCCCATTCTTCCAAATCTATATTTTTTACAGATTTCCTCGAATTTGCGTACAAAAATAAAAGGTATTGTTCAAAAAATTGGGAATCTCGACCGATTGGTCTATTAAGAATACTTATTTCCGGAAATGAAACTATATCGTTCTAAACAGTTACAGCCTAACACAATGTCTCCGGCTTTGTCTATATGCGTTTTTACCAATGATATGTTTTGTCTATTTTCAACAACGGGCATTACTTTCAGATAAAAAAAGTCCCCGTTTTCCGCGAAAACAGGGACTTTTCCAATGTCAAATATTCAAATGTATTACACAACCCGTCTCACAGCAAGAATGGGACGATAATTAGCATTGCTGACTTTAATACCGGTACGCTGGGTACTGGCATGTACGATCAGACCTCCGCCGATGTACATAGCCACATGTCCGTCATAACAAATCAGATCTCCCGGCTGTGCATTGCTGTAATCCACTCCTGTACCGCAGCTTCTCTGTTCGTAAGAAGTCCGGGGAATACTATACCCGAAATCACTGTACACCCGGAAAGTAAATCCGGAACAGTCCGCGCCGTTCGTCAGGCTGGTTCCGCCTGCCACATAGGGATTACCGATATACTGACAGGCATACTTGGCAAGGCGTTTTCCCATATCACTGCCGGATGCATTATCAATGGCGGAAGTATAGTTGGTCGTGGTATAACTGCCGGTCGCCGCCGCAGTATTTCCACGCTGTGCCTGTGCCTGCAACTGTTTCAACTGTTTCTGCTCCTGCTGCAGCAATGCTTTTGCCACAGAAGCTTCCTGTCTGGCTTTCTTAATCTCGGCATCATAGTTCGCGGACTCCTGCTTTTTCTTTGCCAGCATTACATCCAGTTCGGATTTCTGATTTTCCAGATCTGCCTTATCAGCTTCCAGTTGCTCCTTATCTGCCTGCAGCTGTGTCTTCTCTTCTTCCAGCTGATTCCACAGCGCCAGAACCTGCTCTTTGGTCTCTTCGTATTCCTGCAATTTCTGGCGGTCATATTCATAGACACTCTCTACAAAGTCCATGCGGTTCAGCATTCCGCTTAAGCCGCCGCCCTGCAATAGCAGGTTGATGTAATTCTCGGAAGAATCGTTCTCATACATCATGCGCATTCTGGTGATCATGTCATCGTGCTGTTTCTCTTCCTGTGCCTTCGCTACATTATATTCTTCCTGGGTCTGGTCGATCTGTACCTGCTTATCGGCAAGTTCTGTTTCTTTTGTTGCAATCTCATCTTCCTTCATGCCGATACTGGTCATCGTGTTGATGATCTCCGCATTCAGGTCGTCGATTTTCTCCTGCACCAGATCCTGCTCATCCTGCAGCGAATTGATTTGGCTATTGATATTGTTCAGTTGGTTCTGATGATTGTTGATGTTGTTCTGTAACTCACTTATGGAGGGGGCCGCCTGCACCGTCTCCGCGGGAGATTCCCAGACGGAACCGGTGGCAGACAGCATCACCGCTGCCAGAAGGAGATAGCAGATACACTTTCTCTTTGCTTTATTTACTTTTCTGACAGTGATGTTTTTCTTCATATGTTACTCCGTTTTTAATACTCGCTATCCGGAGTATCACATTCGCAAGATTGCGCCGTGGGCGCTTTCCTTCAAAATGTACATCTCTCCGAATAAATTACAGGTCACAGTTATTTACAGTACGGGGGAACGGGATAACGTCTCTGATGTTACCCATTCCGGTGATATACATGACGCAGCGTTCGAAGCCCAGTCCGAATCCTGCGTGGCGTGCGGAACCGTAGCGGCGCAGATCCAGATAGAACTGATAATCTTCTTTGTTCAGTCCCAGCTCTTCCATACGCTTCTCCAGGATCTCCAGGTTGTCCTCACGCTGGCTGCCGCCGATGATCTCGCCGATACCGGGTACGAGACAGTCCATAGCGGCTACGGTCTTGCCGTCGTCGTTCAGCTTCATATAGAAAGCCTTGATTTCCTTCGGATAATCGGTTACGAATACCGGTCTCTTGAATTCCTTCTCCGTCAGGTATCTCTCATGCTCAGTCTGTAGATCGCATCCCCAGAATACCTTATAATCGAACTCGTCGTTGTGCTTTTCCAGAATCTTGATTGCCTTGGTATAGGTGACATGACCGAAATCGGAATTCACCACATGCTGTAATCTCTCGATCAGCCCCTTATCCACGAACTGGTTGAAGAAAGCCATCTCCTCCGGTGCGTTTTCCAATACGTAACGGATCACATATTTCAGCATGCTCTCTGCCAGGATCATATCATCCTTCAGATCAGCAAAACAAATCTCCGGCTCGATCATCCAGAACTCAGCCGCATGACGGGTGGTATTGGAATTCTCCGCACGGAAGGTAGGTCCGAAAGTATATACATTCTTAAATGCAAAAGCATAGGTCTCTACATCCAGCTGTCCGCTTACGGTAAGGTTTACAGGCTTGCCGAAGAAGTCCTGGGTGTAATCCACTTTGCCGTCCTCGGTCTTGGGTACATTGTCCAGATCCAGAGTTGTTACCTGGAACATTTCGCCCGCACCCTCACAGTCACTGCTTGTGATCAGAGGTGTGTGTACATAGACAAAGCCTCTCTCCATGAAGAAGGTGTGGATTGCATAAGCAATCAGGGATCTGACACGGAACACTGCCTGGAAAGTATTGGTACGTGCTCTTAAGTGAGAGATGGTACGCAGATACTCGAAGGAGTGTCTCTTTTTCTGTAAAGGATAATCTGCAGTAGAAGGTCCTTCCACGATTACTTCTGCTGCCTGCATCTCAAATGCCTGCTTTGCCTCGGGGGTAGCCACGATGGTACCGCGGATCACAACTGCTGCACCGACGTTGATCTTGCAGATTTCCTGGAAATTCGCAAGACCGTCTCCGTATACTACCTGCAAAGGCTCAAAAAAAGTTCCGTCGTTGATCACCAGGAAACCGAAGTTCTTGGAGTCACGATTGTTCTTCACCCAGCCGCCTACGGTAACTTCTTTACCGATGTAGGATTCTTTTTCTCTGTGAAGATCTCTGATGTCTGTTAATTCCATATCTTTTCCTATCCGCACGCTGCGACGTGCTCTATCTGAACCGGCCCGCATCCTATTCGCCGGTCACTTACTTTTTTCTAAGGCTTAGTTGTTGGTAATCTTGGCGTTCTCTACCAGATAATCCATTACCTTATCATAGAGGAAATATTCTCTGTAGTCTTCCTTGGAAGTCTCTCCGATATATTCTTCGATCGTATCATAGCCTGCCGCTGCAGCGCGCTCCTGCAACATCTGATCCAGCTCTTCATCACTGATGTTCAGATCTTCCCGGTTTGCTACTGCCTGCAATGCGATGTCCTGCTTTGCAGCCTCTTCGGAGTAAGTTGCCAGAAAAGTATCCAGATCCTGTCCATAATAATACTGGGTAAAAGTATCTCCATCCACACCGTAAGAAGATGCCATGGAAGTAATGCTGCTCTCCGCTGCATCGGAATACTTCTGTACCAGGGCTTCCGGCACGGTAGTAAAGGTATTATTTGCCATAAACGCATCCATCACTGCCTGCTGTACATTGGTCTCATAATTCTGCTGTGCATTTTCATTGAGATAATCATAAGCATACTGGCGCAGTTCTTCTTCATTGGTGACACCGTCAATACCGAAATTACTGATGATCTCATCATTTAATTCTCCATCCTGTGCAGGCTGGATGTAATTCACTGTTACGGTAAACACCACTGCCTGTCCTGCCAGTTCTTCACTCTTGTAGCCTTCCGGAAAGGTCAGATCCAGATCTACGGTTTCTCCCGGCATCACACCGATCAGTCCATCCTCAAATCCATCAATAAAAGATCCTGATCCAATGGTCAGATCATATCCCTGTGCTGTGCCGCCTTCAAATGCAACGCCGTCTTTTTTGCCTTCATAATCAATATTTACAGTGTCTCCGATCTCTACCGAACGGTCTTTGATACCGCCGTTGTCTGCCGTAATGTTGCCGTAATATACATTATTTACCAGGGTATCCCACTCGTCTTCATCCACTTCCACACTGTCTACGGCTACTTCCAGCCCCTTGTACTCTCCAATGGTCACATACTTGTCCACATCCAGATCCTTCAATGCGGTACTTTCCGTTCCGGTGCCGGTCGCTGCGCCAGTGCCATCTCCTGTATCCTTTGCTCCGCAGCCTGCAAGCATGGCTACGCTCAACACTGCTGCCAGAAGTCCTAATGTCTTTTTCTTCATTCTGTTGCTTCCTATACCTTTCTATATCCTGATATTCTGCGCATATCATTTCTGCGAACCCGGTACAACGTTTTCCAACTGTTCAAGGCGTTTTCTCCGGCAGAATTGCTTATGCAACCGCCATTATAACACATTCCCTGCTGTTTTCCTAGCACTTTTCTATTGTAAAATATGAGCAGATGAACAACTTTACAGAAGCGGTGACAGCAGTCTGCATACCTGCTCCTTCACGCGTATTTTCAGCTTTCTGCCTGCATAATAATCCTTCGTGATCTGGCGGCAGACTTCCAGATCTTTCCGGAAAATATCCACCATTTCCTTCGCCTTTTTCTCATCATAGATCACCGCATTCACTTCAAAATTCAATGCGAAACTGCGGATATCCATGTTGGCGGTTCCGTAACACAACACTTTATCGTCCACGATCATGCCCTTGCTATGCAGGAATCCGTTGTTGTAAGTGTAGCAGTTCGCTCCCGCCATGACCATATCACCGATATAAGAATACGTCGCCCAATAGACAAACGGATGATCCGGCATGCACGGGATCATGATATTCACTTCGATTCCGGATTTCACAGCGATCATCAGTGCATTCAGGATGGCTTCATCCGGGATAAAATACGGTGTCTGGATATAGATGCTTTTTTGTGCCTTGTTGATCAGACGTAAGTAGTTGTCATGGATCTGCTGTGTCGTCTTATCGGGTCCGCTGCTGATGATCTGCAGATCGCAATGATCCCGATTCCCGGCTCGTGTCCCCTGAAACAATGCTTTCTTCTCCAGCAGATTTTCTCCGGCTGCATAGTTCCAGTCCAGGATAAACCGCACCTGTAAACTTAATACCGCACTGCCGCGGATCCGCAGATGCGTGTCTCTCCAGTGACCGAATTTTTCATCCAGATCAATATATTCTTTGGCCACATTGAAGCCGCCGACGTAAGCCACTTTATTATCGATCACGACGATCTTACGATGGTTGCGGTAATTGATACGCAGCTGAAGTCTTCGAAGCAGTGCCGGGAAGAATTCCGCCGTCTGCACTCCCTTTGCATTCAGCTTTTTCCAGTAGCTGTGCCGCACGGACCGGCAGCCCATGGCGTCGAACAGCACCCGGACTTCCACACCCTGCGCTGCTTTCTCGATCAGAATATCCTTGATTTCATTGAATACCACATCATTTTTGATAATGTAATACTGGATATGAATAAAATGCTCCGCCTTACGCAGGTCTTCTTTCAGTGCGCGGAATTTTTCATTGCCGTCAATGAAAATATCCACATTATTATCCTTGGTCAGCACCGCGCTTCCGGTCTCCAGGTTATACATGACCAGATCTTCATAGCCCTTGATATTCTCGTCCAGTTCCTGTTCGTCCCCGGTCTTCAGACGATACTCCTGTCTGCGGATGTCTTCCCCGATATGGTCTTCCACTTCCTTGTTCCGGAACATTTTCCGCTTATGCATATCCTGCCCCAGCAACAGGTAAAATACAAAGCCCAGCACCGGAATAAAGTACAGCAGCAAAAGCCACGCCCAGACGCTCTTGGGATCGCGCCTCTGGAAAAAGACGATCACGATGGCAAACAGCATATTCCAGATCACCAGATGGGTGAGGAAAAAGTGCACACCGGTATTCAACATTTCTAACGTATTACTCATAGCCCCTCATTTTCCGTGATTTATTTCTTAATATTACTACGCTCATTATACCCCATTTCGGCCATTCCCTCAATAAATCCATAAAAAAGGCGGAAAATACATTGTCATGCACTTTCCGCCTTTTGAAAAATACGTTTCCTTATTCTGTTTTATCCTTTCACCGCACCCAGAATACCGTTGGTAAAGCTTCTCTGCAAGATCAGGAACAGGATTCCCGTCGGCAGTGAACAGATCAGCACGCCTAACATCAGCACACCGTAATCAATGCTGTAGCCGGCAGACAGGTTGGCTACCATCATCGGCATCGTCTGGGAATCCGCAGACATCATGATGACCTTGGGCCACAGATAGTTGTTCCATGCATTCATGAAGGTTACCGTCATAGCTGCCGCATAGGTGGACTTCATGGTAGGGAAGTACAGCTGTGCAAAAATCTTGATTTCACTGAGCCCGTCGATTCTGGCCGCCTCTATGATCTCCCTTGGGAAGGTTCTGGTGCTCTGTCTAAAGAGCATGATCAGGAAAGGAGTGGAGATCGTCGGCAGGATATAAGCAATCCAGGTGCTCTGCAGTCCCAGGCCGGTAAATAATTTAAACAGGGGGATTAAGGTTGCCGCGAAGGGTACCATCATAGCTAACAGGAGGATCGACATTACTCCGTCTTTCCATTTATCATGGTACACCTCGAAGCCGTAGCCGGCAATGGAGCAGACTAGCAGGGACAACAGGCTCAGTGTGCAAGAATAAAACAACGAATTAGCAAAGGATCTTCCCACATTCTGCTGCAGGATCAGTTCCTTGTAATTCTCAATTAAGTGGAGCCCGGGAAGAAGTCTTCCTCCCAGTACATCCGTGCTGTTATTGGTGGCAGCCGAAATCATCCAGTACAACGGGAATACAGAGATAACGGACGCTATTGTCAAAAACACATAAGCCGCTATTTTTTTTACTCGTTTCATCTCTTATCCCCCACTTTCATCTGTACAAAGGCTAATATTGCCACCAGGACAAAGATCACATAAGACATAGCTGCCGCATAACCGAACTGCGGGTTATACTCGAAGGATGCCTTGTAAATATAATGTGACATGGTAAGTGTCGAATTGGCAGGTCCGCCACCTGTCAGGTTCACAGACTCATCAAAGAGCTGTAAGGTACCGTTGGTAGACATGATCGTCGTTAAAAGGATCGTCGGTTTCAGCATGGGAACTGTAATCTTGAAGAAAGACTGTACCGCATTGGCGCCGTCGATCTTCGCTGCCTCATAGAGAGAATCATCAATATTCTGCAATCCTGCCAGGTAAAATACCATGTTGTAACCGGTCCATCTCCAGATCAGTGCCAGAATGATGATCACCTTGGCGCTGCCTTCCTGGCTGAGCCAGTTGACTCTCTCACTGATGAAACCAAGATTCATCAGGACAGTATTTACATAGCCGTCATAAGAAAATAACGTCTTGAAAATAATGGCATACGATACCAGGGAAGTACAACAGGGCAGGAATATCGCCGTACGGAAGATTCCTTTTCCCTTCAGATCCTTCATATTCAGTACCGATGCCAGGATCAATGCCAGCACCAGCATGATGGGTACCTGGATGATCAGATACACGAAGTTATTTACCAGCGCTGTGGTAAATACCGGATCCTTCAAAAGTCTGGCATAGTTGCTGAAACCTCCGAATTTCAGGTTGTTGCCGATACCTGTCTGGAAAGAAAGAATCAGCGCCTGAACCATGGGATAGAAATTCATCACACAGATCAGGATTGCAGCCGGGGCTAAAAAGCCCCAGCCGGTCAGACTATATTTTTGATTGATGGTAAGTCGTTTTGATGTTCTCCCGGAAGTTCTCATAGCTGAACAATCCTTTCTATTTTTAGTCGTCCTTATTCACCGGTATTGAATTCTACGGTAGACTGTGCCTCGGCGATTGCTGCATCCAGATCGGATTTACCGTTAATAACCTTGGACAGTGCAATACCCAGTGCTTCTTTTTCCTCTGTCCAGTAGATGCCCTTGTTAACAGTAGGAATCTTGCCGCCGTAGGATACGATTTTGGAATAAATAGTGTCATCGCTGAAATATGCGGACTTCTGATTATAAGCCTCGCTGTCTGCTGCGGGCAGATAGGTTGCGATTGCACCCAGGTCGGTCAGAATGCTGTCATAAAAGTCTGTGCTGCCTGCCCAGGTGGTCTTGAAGAAATCTACAGCCAGATCATAGTTCTTGGTTGCGGAGCACACTGCCCAGGTGGAACCGCCCTGTGCGGAATAGTTGGTAGCACCGGGATAATCGTTCAGTTTCGGCATGTTGGTCACTGCCCAGTTGCCTTCCTGCTCTGCCTGGTCGGTGGACATGATGGTTGCACAGATCCAGGAACCGTTAATCGTACCTACTACCGTACCGTTATTAATAGAGCCCTGATAACCGGACCAGTCTACCTGCTCCTGCAGAATGCCTTCCTTGACCAGCGTCATGTAAACATTCATTGCTTCCTTTAAGCCTTCGTTGTCTACCAGATCGATCTTGCCGTTTTCATCGAATACGGAGATGCCTGCGGACTGTAAAATCATGTTTAACAGATCAGGCTCGCCCTGTACATTGGTCAGCATCGGCATACCGGTCTTTTCTTTTACCACTTTACCGATCTCAATGAACTGATTCCAGGTGATGTCGGTCAGGTCATCTACGGTATAGCCTGCCTGCTCCAGATAATCGGTACGATAGCAGGCAATAACCGTGTTGCTGTCGTAAGGGACACCGAAGTTCTTGCCATTACTTACGGAGTTTGCTACCTTAGAAGCTGCGAAATCAGAGAAGGCGATTCCGGAATCGGTCAGGTCTGCGAATACTTCGGGATAGTTCTGCAGATATTTGGTAAATACCTGGTCATCCATCAGGAATACGTCAGGCAGAGAGTCCAGCTGGCCGCTCATGGCGCAGGTCTGTACAATCGTCTGGATATCCTTGGATAAGGTCTCCTCTACAACAATGGATACTCCCGGATGCTCTGCTTCATACATAGCCCCTGCAGTCTTCATTGCATCTACGTTAAAGGAATCCCAGCACCATACTTTTAAGGTCTGCTCTCCGGCAGGTGCCTCTGCATCTGTCTTTGTGCTCTCGGTTGCTGCCTGTGTCTGGCTTTCGGTTCCTGCCGCAGGTGCCGCACCGTTGTCTGTGCTGCCGCAAGCTGCAAGGGACAGAGCCATCATGGCTGTCATCAGAATCGATAATACTTTTTTCTTCATAGTAACCTCCCAATTTTGTTCGTTTCCACCGCTTTTTCAGTGGTATTTCGTTTACAATAAGAGCTTACCATTTTAGAAGTGCCGGACGGTAACACTATGTTAATCACAATTTTCACTTAATTGGGATACTTGAAAAATAAGTTGCACTTTTTTTAGAAAATTTTCTTATTTTACGAAGATACAATTTTGCGAAGGAAGATCTGAAGGGTTACCAATTTTCTTTTATAGCAAGAAAAACGGCTGTCGGGATTACTCCCTGGCAACCGCTTCCGCTTTTTCCTGCACCCTGTGCAAACAGGTCTGCAGATCATCATCTACCAAGACATTCTGGAATTCCGCTTCCAGAATATCTTCTATTTCATAGGTCTTACTCCCGTAATTCACTACCGGGATCTGTGTCTCCAGCTCCGTCAGCAGCTTTGTCACCTGCTGCCCTCCGAAGAATGGATCCTGCGTCTCGTAATTGGCAAACATAGTAGGATTTTTCACCGCCGGAACGATTCCGATCTCCGTGATCAGCTGATCCAGAAGTGCATCGTTCTCTCCGAACATGGAAACAATGAAATCCGTGGCCGCTTCGGAATGTGCGGAATGTTTCAGCACGTACCAGCCGCTGCCGCCTACATTGGAGGCCGCTACCGCGGCTTCATTCTCCGCAACTACGGGAATCTGTGCGATCCGCCACAGTCCCTCCTGCTCCGGTCTCGCCTTGATACTGGATATGATCCACCCACCACTGATCACAGAAGCCACTTCTCCCTGTTGGAATGCGGAGATGAATTCATTCCAGCCGTTCACGCTGTGTCCCACATTCGTCTCCAACAGTCGTCTGTAAATCTCCATTGCCTGATACAGCGCCCGGTTACTCGCAATCGTGACCGCTGCGCCATCCTCCCCGACATACCACTGTCCACAGCTCTGCATGATGACTCTCACGAGAGGAAAATCCGTAGGATCCAGCGTCAGCATGGGGATTCCCGTCTTCCGGTAGACCTCTTCCCCGATCTCGATGTATCTGTCCCATGTCAGATTCTGCATGTCTTCTTCCGTATATCCTGCCGCCGCAAGCAGATCCGCGCGGTAAAAGAGTGCCGCTGTCCCACTGTCAAAGGGAATCCCATACATTCTGCCGTTCCGGGAACACAATTTTCTCTTATAGTCCACAAATTTATCATAGTTCATCCGGTCTGTCAGATCCACGAATTCATCATCGAACTGTGCCAGCATCTCCTGCACATCGTAATCCTCCAGCATAATGATATCCGGCAGATCTTCATACAGTTCTGCGGACAAAAGGTTTTTGACATCCGCCTGAATCTCCTCACGTTCCTTAGTGATCACCTGGAGCCGCAGGTCCGGATATTCTTCTTCATACATCTTTGCCGCTGTTTTTGCTGCTTTCACATTAAAAGTCTCATCCCAGGTCCAGATCACGATTTCTTCCCGTTGTGGATTTTCTGTAACAGCCCGGTTTCCACAGCCGCCCAGGAAAGTCGTCATCAGTAAAATACCGATCAACAGCTTACATCCCAAGCCTTTGGGACGCCGGATTTTTCTCTTATGATTTTTATTTATCATCTTCTTTCCGGCTCCCTTCTTCCTGCCGTCTGTTTGCCGGCAGGCGTATGATAACTTCCGTTCCCTCTTCCGGGCTGCTGTTTACGGACACCCCGTACTGTTTTCCATACAGCAGTTCCAGTCGTTCCTGTACATTGTGGATACCGATTCCGGAAAAATGTTCCTTGTTTCTGTCCTGCTTGACCGCTTCCTCGGCACGGTTCTGCTCCATGCCAACACCGTCATCCACGATCCGGAGCTCCAGTTCCTCTTCCTTCTGCTTCATATAGATCTCGATCGTACCGCTGCGACCGGACGGAAATGCATGGAAAAAGGCATTCTCCACGAACGGCTGCAAAATCATCTTCGGCAGCAGACAGTCTCTGCAATTCCCGGACACGTAGAATTCCACCTGCACCGCATCCCCGTAACGGGTATGGTTAATGAGAATATAGTTTTCCAGATTCTGCACTTCCTGATCTATGGTGATAAATTCATCCGTATTGCTGATTGTGTTTCTAAGCAGGCTGATAAACGCATCAATGGTCTGTACCGTCCGGTCTCTGTCATTCTGATAAACCAGCCACTTGATACTGGCCAGGGTATTATAAATATAGTGCGGATTGATTTGCATCTGCAGTGCTTTGATCTCGGATTTTCTCCGCGCCTTCTGCGTCTCCATCAGTTCATTGATATAGCTTTGCAGGTCATCCAGCATATAGTTGTAGGTAGATGCCAGCTCCTGTACTTCCGTCGTTCCCTCCACAGGCATATACTGGTCAAAATCTCCCTTGCGGATCTCACCCATGCGCTGCACCAGCTCCGACAATGGCCGCAACGTCTTCCTGGTATAAACAAGGCATAATAGCAATATGACCGCTCCCACTGCGGCACACAACAGGATCAAAAGAGGCATATTATACAGACGCCCCAGTGCCATATCATTATCTGTCACGCCATACAGCCTGCAGCCCAGATATTGCAGTTCCCGCTGCATTACCGTGAGCGATACGCCGTTTTCCCGCATCCGGAATCTCCCCTGCCCGGTCTCCTCTGCCTGTCGATACCATGCGCTGTCCGCTATTGTTCCTACTTTTGAGGCATCACTGGAACAAATAATACGGTTCTCTTCATCCACCAGGTAAATGTTCGTATTGTCCGTAGTAAAATAATCATAATACCGTTTCAGTTCATCCATGGACAGTGTGATCAATACCACACCGTAGATTTCCTTACTCTCATGATAATACAGTGCTTTAGACACAATGATCACATCCGTGTCCCGTCCTGTCGCCGTATACGCTCCATGAGAATACGTATAATGCAGGATCTCCGGTTCCTGTATTGCGAGAAGTACCGGTCTGCTGCCCCAGATCTCCTGATCCGTTGCCGTAATCGTCTCCGTTCTGGACAGATAATGCTTTCCTCCGACTCCCATGACCAGAATATTCAATCGTTCCAGATCCGAAGCCTTACTCTGTTCCAGGTCTTTCTCCATCTGATAGATATTCTGGAATGTCCGCACATTGTCGAAATGATCTCCTTCCGTCAGATACAGGCGGAAAGCCCAGCTTGCATCAATGGCATCTGTGATGTTCTGCAGATTCTTATGAAAAGAGTTCCATTCCTCTTCCACCTGTAAAAATACCTTTTCCTGGGATCTGCCGTAAGTATCGGTAAATACTTTCTTAGACATCCCCAATACCATGCAGCTGACCAGAACGGCGATCAGGAGGATTCCAAGCAGAACCATTCCCAGAATCCTGACGGAGAAACTGTTCCACCACTCTTTTTTCCTGTCTTCTCTTACGCGTTTCGTCTCCATACCGACGGTGTCTCTCCTGTGATCTTCTTAAATACACGGCAAAAATAGCTGTGCTCTGCATATCCTACTTCACTGCTGATCTGAGAAATGGGAAGGCTGCTCTCCTGCAACAGTCTGCACGCCTGATTGATGCGCACACGATTCAGGTAATCGCTGAATCCCTCCTGCATCTGCTGGCTGAAATATGCCGACAGATAATGATAGTTAAATGAAAATTCACTGGCCAGGTCTTCCAGTTTCAGGTCTTCCTTGTAATTTTTCTCTATGTATGCCAGTATTTTGTCAATCCGTTCATCTGTCTGCTGCCCGTTCTGACCGGATAATTTTTCTATCTCGCACAAAATACCGTCTACGCATTCCAGATAGTCCTCGGCATAGAGCGCTTTATTAATGGCTCTGAAATATTTCTTCCGGCATTCCTCCTGCACCTCGTCTCCCAACTGTAAGAAATCCAGGAAATGATAAATCATATTCTTGATCTGATTCTTCAGGCGATAGACGTCCATCTGTCCTTCCACAGCACGGACATTATATTCTCCAAGAAGCGTAACGGCTTCTTTATACTGCTTGTTATTCAGCATGTGATTATATTTGAAGAAATCAAATTTTTCAATCTGTTTTGCATCCTCTTCCGTACCGCCGGTCACGACCAGAAAGCTGTTGCCTTTATAGTAAAATGCCTTCTCCGCGTTTTTCAAAATATCCTGCTGATATAATTCTCGAAGTTTCTCCGGACGATCTATGCGTCTGCTCAGAACACTGAACACACCGGGACACAACAGCTGCAGTTTGGGCATAACATCCTCTAAAGCCGCCAAAATATTCTTTTCCACCGACAATTCATAGTTCAAAGCAATGCAGATCATGCCTTCTTTCAGAGACAGCCACAATTTTCCCGCAGTAGCAAATGCCTCTCCTTCCAGTTCTCTTACTAATTTCTGATACAATACTTCGTGAATACTCTGATCATTGTCCGTTTCCCTGCCGCCGGTTACCGCAAGCAGCCGCAGATAGGACTGCGGAAATATTTTCCTGTCCGCTTCCCCATTCCACTCACTGTCATGTCCCAGCAGATAGCGCTCTACCAAATGCTCATAATGTACCTCTCCGGAACTTGCACCCATCTTGGCTCCCGGAATGCGATCCACTGCTTTTTGTAATGCCTTCCGCAGTTCTTCCGGATTCAGCGTGGGCTTTAAGATATAATCCACCACACCATTGATCAGCGTGTGCCGCACATATTCATATTTGTCATAGCCGCTTAAGATAATCGTCTGGATCTTCGGATACATCCGATGTACCGCCTCCGAGAAATCCACGCCGTCCAGCTGCGGCATCACAATATCGCAGATAATGATCTGTGGGGACAGCGTTTCGATACATTGCAATGCCTCCGCACCGTTGGTAGCCTCTCCCACGATTTCGAAACCTTCCCGCTCCCAGTCGATCATGTACTTCAATCCCTGACGCATAATATATTCATCATCTACGATTAATACTTTTATCATAACTGCCCACCCATAAACTTTTCGTCCAAATAAAAAAGTAACTATTCAGAGCCATGACTCCGGATGGTTACATAATAGCATTATTTTGGGATTTCGAAAAGTTTCGTTCCTTACCTTCCCAAAAAAATGTCAAAACCTTAAAATTGTGCAAATCCCGATTGCGCTGATAAAATCTTTCTCCGTGTTGTCCCGGATATATCCGCAACCGGCTTCCATGTGAAAAATGCCGTATTATACACCGTGATAAATAGTTGCATATCATGATAAATGTATGTTACAATACGACATGGGATCAAATTATCGTCAGGATTTGTTCCGATTAACCAAAGGAGGGACTGTAAAATGAGTCCGGTTGCAATCACATTATTAGTTATCGTAATAGTACTTGCCATTATCATCGCAGTATTATATTTCTTAGGAAAGAAAGCACAGAAGAAACAGGCGGAACAGCAGGAGCTGCTGGATGCCAACAAACAGACCGTATCCATGCTGATCATTGATAAGAAACGCATGAAGCTAAAAGAGGCCGGGCTGCCGCAGATGGTCATCGACCAGACCCCGAAGATGATGCGCGGTTCCAAGCTTCCCATTATCAAGGCTAAGGTCGGTCCCCAGATTCTCTCCCTGATCTGTGATGAGAAGATCTTCGACAGTGTTCCTGTGAAGAAGGAAGTGAAGGCTGTTGTCAGCGGCATCTATGTCCTGGATGTGAAGGGACTGCACGGCAAGACCGAAGCCGCTCCCGAGAAGAAGAAAGGATTCTTCAAACGTCTGGTTGCTACGGCACAGGAAAAGGCAGGAGCAAAGCCTGTGAAATAATTTTCATAAGATTACAGAAATCCCGGAAGGACATCATTCCTTCCGGGATTTTTTATCACAGGTTTATTATATCTATCTCTCACGAATATGTATCTTCATACAGCTCTCGCTTAGCAGTTCCCCTTCATGATCCAGCTTATATTCCACCGTCACATGAATCTCATCTTCCCGTTCTTCTACCTGTACCTTTCCGGTCTCGATTCCCAAAAACAGCTGTCCGTAAGGCGTATTGTAGGGAAACACGTGTCTCTTATTTTCCTCGAAGATCATCTGCATCTCCACGGAACCATGTCTGGTCAGTTCCAGTATATTGTCACGGAATTTGATCCGGCTCTTACAAGGCACATCCAGTCCTTCCATTTTCTCTTCGTATAGGATGTAATGGCTGTCATTTTTCTTAAAATATTGTGCCGGCTGTGCGGTCTCCACGCTGTCGTTCTCTCTGTGATCACTGTCTGTCTGCTGCCCACACTCCGCATTTTCGGCGGCTGTATGCAGTCCGGACAGGATAAGTTCTACTTCCCGATTCATGTTACTTCTGTCCTTTAATACTCATCGATCTTAATCGTCTTCGCCGACAAGATACCGTATTTAATAATAGAGTTGGCAAATCTCTTGAACTTCTCCGCACCGTCGCTGACATAGAACTGATACTTGTTCTCTCCCAGATGTGGCTGTTCGTCATTGAGAATATCATAGTGCTGCAACAGTTCTTTCAGCTCTCTGGCGGTCTCGTAGGCCGGATTCACCAATGTCACCTGCTCTCCCATGATTCGTCCTACCGTAGAGCGGATCAGCGGATAATGCGTGCATCCCAGGATCAGGGTATCGATATCGATATCGATCAGCTCCGTCAGATAGCGTTTTGCGATTTCATCCGTCACGGGATCTTCCCACAGTCCTTCTTCCACCAGTGGAACAAACAAGGGACAAGCCTTGCCGTAGATGGTGACATCTTTGTTCAGTTCTTTTATGTATTTGTTATACATCTGGCTGCCGATGGTAGCCTCTGTTGCGATAACACCGATGCGTCCGTTTCTCGTGACTTCCGCCGCGGTCTTGGCGCCGGGCTTTACCACACCGATGATCGGAATATCGATCTCTTTTTCCAGTTCGTCCAGTGCATACGCACTGGCGGTATTACAAGCCACCACGATGGTCTTCACCTGAAAAGTCTCCAAGAATCTGACGATCTGTTTGGAAAAACGGGTCACGGTCTCCTTCGACTTGCTGCCGTAAGGCATTCTCGCCGTGTCTCCGAAATATATGATCTTCTCATTGGGAATCTGCCGCATGATCTCCCGGGCTACGGTCAGTCCGCCGATGCCGGAATCGAATACCCCGATAGGGGCATCCTTCTTCAGCGCAGTAATATTCTCCTGATACATGGGATTTCTCCTTCTATCTTTTTAACATCGTAAGCAATCTGCTTTTGAACCGGATCTGTTCCGGATCCGCCTCCAGAATCTTCCAATAGATCTGACTGTCGGAATTCCATTCTACCACTTCCGGACTTTTCTGTACAGTGGCAGTCTCCTGCTCCTCGTAGACGATCTCATAGGTAGAGGGCAGCATTGTCAGTTCCGGGTAAATCACACCCCACCAGCCATAACATGCCAGTGCTACGGCCGTGACCCGGACACCCTGCAGCAGCCTGTGCCGCAGCTTCTTTTCCGCTGTACTTCTTCCGTTCCTATATTTTTCATAAAAAGCATATAATCTATCCATCAGCAGTCTTCCTTTCCCATATGTTCTATGGAAATCATTGCCACTTTCCGGACAGATTATACGTTTCAATCTATTGGTAATTATTTATTTTTCTCACGTTCCAGACGGATCTGACGGATGATAGCCTTTTTCTGATTATCTATATGCATCTTTGCCATATTGGATGCCGTTTCTTTATCCTTTTTTACAATGCTTTCATAGATTACCTTGTGTTCCTCCACCAGACGGTCATGCTGACTGATATCCTTGATATATTCAAACCGATAACGGTACATCTGCTCAGACAGATTATTGACCAGCTGGATCAGTCGCTGATTCCCTGTAGCCTGTACAATGATATCGTGGAGTGCCACATCTGCCTGCGCGATCTGTTTAATATCACCGGTCTTTACCGCCGATTCAAATGTATCACATGCTTTTTTCAGCTCCTGCAGTTCTTCCGGTGTAATACGGTCACACGCCAGCTCCACGCAGAGCGCATCCATTGCCCGGCGGACTTCCAGGACATCATTCATGCTCTTCTCCGTGATCTGGGCCACTTCCGCGCCCCTTCTGGGAATCATGGTCACCAGTCCTTCCAGTTCCAGCTTACGGATGGCTTCCCGGATCGGCGTACGGCTGACCCCCAGCTTGTTGGCAAGGTGGATCTCCATCAGCCGTTCTCCGGGCTTCAGTTCTCCCGTCAGAATAGCCTGCCGCAAAGTATTGAATACCACATCTCTAAGTGGCAGAAATTCATCCATTGTCACCTGTAAATTATCCTGCATACTTCTACTCTCGCATTACTCACAGAATTCCGTCAGGAAAATCTGCTTCGCCAGCTGTTCCTCCTCTAATTTATCATACGCCCTGCGGGCCATATCTTTCTCCACGAAAATACCGAATACGGTAGGACCGCTTCCGCTCATCAGACTGTTGATGGCTCCCAGTTCCTTCATACGGTCCTTAATGGTCTGAATCACCGGATATGCACTGACCGTCACCGTCTCCAGCACATTTCCCATGCGGTCCAGAATCCCCTGTAAGCTTTCTTCTGCGATGGCTTCCACCATGCCGTCGATATCCGGATGTTTCACGATCTCCTGCGCATCCAGATGCTCATACACATATTTTGTCGAAACGTTGATATCGGGTTTTGCTACCAGCACATAGCAGTCCGGTGCCGGAGCCAGCGGGGTCAGTTTCTCACCGATACCTTCCGCCAGAGCTGTTCCTCCCATAACACAATAAGGAACATCTGCACCGATCTTCACACCCAGCTCCATCAACTCTTTTAATGTGCATCCCAGGTCAAACAGCCGGTTCATTCCCTTTAAAGCAGCCGCTGCATCCGTACTGCCGCCCGCCATTCCCGCTGCTATGGGAATATGCTTCTCCAGATGAATCTTTACGCCTTCGCTGATGTGATAGGTATCCATCATAAGCTTTGCTGCTTTATAAATCAGATTGTCCTCATTGGTGGGAAGTTCTCCGGAATCCGTAGTGATAACAATTCCTTCGGCTATCCTCTGAAAATCCAGTACATCATAGATTCCTACAGTCTGCATGACCATCTTCACTTCGTGATAACCATTCTCCAGTCTTCTGACCACATCCAGCCCCAGATTGATCTTGGCATACGCTTTCATCCGATATTCGTTCATTTTTGTCTCCAATACCATAGCTTGTATACAATAATTGTACTTAATTTTATACAATCCTGCGTATTTTGTCAATGGAGTGTGATTTTTTCGCAGATTTTTTCCACTGTTTTTCTCCGGAGCACCTAAAGTATCCACTGTCCGGAGTCGATATAACAAGTGAAAGCATTAACTTTCAGAAGGTTATAACTTAGCAAAGTCAAGGATGACAACAGGTACGGACAGCAGAACCGTACCGGAAAAGAGGAAACTATGAGCGTAAACGGAGTTACATCAACCCAGGCCGCTGCAGCCTACAGCTATACCGGCACAAACGCAGCAAAAGAAAAGACATCCTCCGAGGAAACAAAAAATACAAATACCGCGGAAGATACCGGTGTCATCTATGAGCACAGCACCGATACCAACACTTCTTCCACAAAGAAGACTTACAAACCGGACACCAATCTGATCAACAAATTAAAAGCAGATGCCGATGCCAGAACCGAACAGCTTCGTTCCCTGGTAGAGCAGATGATGGGCAAACAGGCTACCACCTACGGCAATGCCAATGATATCTGGTCTTTCTTACGTTCCGGTAACTATACCGTAGATCCCGCTACCAAAGCCCAGGCACAGGCTGATATCGCAGAAGACGGTTACTGGGGTGTCAACCAGACTTCCGATCGTATCATTCAGTTCGCCAATGCTCTGACCGGCGGTGATCCGGATAAGATTGAGTCCATGCGCGAAGCATTCAAAAAGGGCTATGCTCAGGCAGAGAAGACCTGGGGCGATTCTCTCCCCGATATCTCCCGGAAGACCTATGATGCCGTTATGGAGAAATTCGACAAGCTGGCTGCTGATGCCGGACTGACTACCGAAGAATAGTACAAAAGATCCTGAACAACAAAAAGCCATGTGATACCGTATGTTTTCAAACATATCAGTGTATCACATGGTTTTCTTTTATGCCGGTTATGCCAGCCCCTTGACCAGCAATACTTTCTGCCCCTGCCGCAATTCATCGCTCTCCAGCGCATTCAGTTCCCTTACAGTCTTCACCGGCATATGATATTTTCTGCCGATGCTCCACAAGTCATCTCCCGGTGCTGCAATATAGATCACCGCACTGGGCAGTCCTGCCAGCACTTTGCTGTCAATCTCCCGTTCCTCCACATCCTCGATGGCCTCTATCGGAATATTTTTCATCACTGTCGTGGAAAACGAAAGAACAGCCTTCACATCCAGCTCTTCTCCCTCCAACAGATTCACCTGCAGCTGCTCCAGTTCACTGTGTACCTCCGCCTGATCCGTTGCCGCCACTCCCTGTACATTCAGCGTATACTCATACGGGATCTGTTCCCGGGTACTCACATAAGGAGTTTCATCATTTTCCGTAATACACAGTACCGTGAGGTCAATACTGCCCTGCAGACGGATTCCCTCTTCTGTAAACTCCTGTTGGTCAATGGTGACATTTCCCTCACTGTGAAGCACCTGCAGTACCGGAGACCCAATATCGGTCTTACGATGATCCGTCACCTTCGTCTTGCCTGTGATCCTTGCCAGCAGCTGACGCAGGCTGGCATCTCTGGTATCCGGAATTACCTCTTTCGTCACTCCGTAAATATCCCGCAGAATATCGATTTCTTCCTCTTCATAGAGACGGATATTCAGTTCAATCGTACATTCCAGCCCCAGAATTCTCTCCTCACCATCCAGATCCGGCTGAATCGTCAGTTCCGGCTGCCCATGCTCCTGCCTTACCGGTGTATACCGGATATCCGGCAGCAATTCTTCCCTGCACCCCTGACATTCCAGTGTGCCGTTTAACGGAATGGTAGTCTCATAGGAGCGAATGGATTTCTCTTCGCCTTCCGCCTCATATAAGACAAAGATCTGAATATCTCCCTGGATAGACAAATGATCTTCCTGCGGCCGGAATTCCACATCCCTGAGCGATACATCACTCCAGAGGATCTGATAGATATTCGGATAGCTGGAGGGCAGCGGAATCTCCTCCTTTTTGCGGAAAATATCATTCTTGCAGATGGCCAGCTGCGTGACTTCCATTGGCGAGATCCGGTATTCCACACCGCTGTCTGTACTGTTCTCCCGGATTCCTACCGGCAGTTCTTCATCATAGATCTCCTCGATCCGGGCAGAAAGAAGCAGCAGCGCCTGCAGGTTCAGTTTACGGGAATTGATCATATTTACCGTAAAATCTTCCACACATCCGGTTACAGCTACAGTATCTGACGGAAGCGTCCCGTCCATATGTATCTTCTCTTCAAAAGGCAGTGCTCCGCTTAAAAGCACCAGATCACTTCCCACCTCCCGGGTGTGATACAGAATAGCATAGCCCAGCTTTCCCCGTACCGTCACTTCATCCGTACCGGGCCGGATCTCTTCAATGACAACTTCTCCTTTTTCCAGATTCAGTGTACTGATATCCGGTTTATCCTCCGGAAGATTCAGATCCTCCTCCATGGTAAACTGCATGACGGCAGACCTCTTTACCCGGTCCATATGTATATTTCTCTTGATCAGCTCCACAATAACAGACCTCCATATATACAGATATATCTATATATATGAAGGTCTCTGTGTACTTATACCGTATTCTGTTTTTTGTCGGCTTACTGTACCGCACCGATCAGATCTGTCAGGTTCTCCACATGATAGGTACGCATATAGTCCTCGATCCCCTCCACGACTTTTACCGTGGTATAAGGATCTACAAAATTCATGGCTCCTACGCTGACTGCGCTGGCACCCGCCAGGATAAACTCGATGGCATCCTCTGCTGTGGCGATACCGCCCATGCCGATAATGGGAATCTTCACAGCCTGTGCCGCCTGATATACCATACGGACAGCGACCGGCTTGATGGCAGGGCCGCTCATACCGCCGGTCTTATTGGCAATAGCGAATTTTCTGCGGTGAATATCGATCTTCATGCCGGTGATGGTATTGATGAGGGACAGGGCATCCGCACCTGCTGCCTCCGCTGCTTTTGCCATCTCCGTGATGTCCGTCACATTGGGGCTCAGTTTCATAATGATGGGCTGCTTTGCATGCTTTTTCAACTCCGAAGTGATGTTATACAAAGCATCCGCTTTCTGTCCGAAAGCAATAGCACCTTCCTTGACATTGGGACAGGACACGTTGATCTCCAGCATACTGACTGCCGGTTCATCGCCCAGACGTTCCACAACGTCCACATAGTCTTCCACGCTCTTGCCGCAGACATTTACAATGATCTTCGTATCGTATTTTTTCAGGAAAGGAATGTCTCTCTCCATGAATACGTCGATGCCCGGATTCTGTAAGCCGATGGCATTGAGCATGCCGCCGTATACCTCTGCCACACGGGGTGTAGGATTGCCGGGCCAGGGAACGTTTGCCACGCCCTTGGTCACTACCGCACCCAGACGGTTCAGGTCGACGAATTCTTCATATTCCATGCCGGAGCCAAAGGTTCCGGAAGCTGTCATTACGGGATTTTTAAAAGTAACCCCTGCAATCGTTGTCTGTGTATTCATCAGATTTCTACCTCCTTGGCATCAAATACGGGGCCATCGGTGCAGATTCTTGCGTTATGCACATGCGAATGATGATCCACTTCTTTCGTCTTTACCACGCAACCCAGGCAGGCACCCACGCCGCAAGCCATATGCTCTTCCAGGGAGATATAAGCCGTAATGCCTTTTTCTTCAGCATATTTTTTGATGGCACGAAGCATCGGCATGGGACCGCAGGCGAAGATCACGTCTGCCTGTAAAGCATTCTCTTCAATGGCATTCATGACATTTCCCCTGGTTCCGACACTGCCATCCTCGGTAGCGACATATACCGTGCCGTTTTGTTCCAGATCCTCTTTTAAAAACAGCTGATTGTCACGATATCCCACAATGATCTGTTTGTCAGCGGATGCCGGAAGCTCTCTTGCAAGCTCCAGCATGGGAGGGATGCCGATGCCGCCACCCATGAGGAATACTTTCTTTCCTTTTGCTGCTTCTACAGGGAATCCGTTGCCTAAGATTCCCAGGATTTCCACGGTATCTCCTTCCCTGTAGGAAGAGAATTCTGCGGTACCCTGTCCTGCAATGCGGTACACGATGCGCAGCGCATCCTTTTTATCACTCACCTGGCAGATACTGATGGGCCGGGGAAGCAGCGTGCTGCGATCCTTGGGGTAGATGCCGATGAACTGGCCGGCCTTCGCCTGCGCTGCCAGATCCGTGGCAATCCACATATCATAAATTCTTGGTGCAATCTCCTTCTGGGAGAGCACGGTTGCTGTCTGTTTTTGTTTCATCTTTCCTCTTTCCGGGCTCCGGCTTCGGTTCCCTACTATATTTGCTGCAATGATGAATCACATACCACCTAAAGTTTCCGTTATTCTCAAAAATTTTGATATTCTCAATGTGAATGAAATTTCAAACAGCTGACTTCATTTTTACGCCTGATATACAATTTTGCCGTTGCAGATGGTCATCTTCACTTCACCCTTCAGTTTCCATCCGGTAAACGGTGTATTGGTTGCCTTGGAAGCGTACTGTTCCGGTACAAAATCCGCTGCCGTATCCACCAGGATCACATCCGCCGGACCGCCTTCCGCCAGGTATCCGGCATCGAGATGATACATTGCCGCCGGATTCGTACTCATCAGACGCAATAGCTGTTTCATGGTAAGATATCCTGCATCTACCAGTTCCGTGATGCCCAGGGCCAGAGAGGTCTCCAGTCCGGTGATACCGCTGGGTGCTTCGGTGAGGGACTTTGCCTTTTCCTCTGCGGTATGGGGTGCATGATCCGTAGCGATCATGTCAATCGTGCCGTCTACCAGTCCCCTGATCACTGCCTGTCTGTCTTCTTCCTCACGTAAAGGGGGATTCATCTTCGCAAGGGTACCGTACTTAATCACGGCATCTTCCGTCAGGGTAAAATGATGGGGCGTAGCTTCCGCATGGATATTGGAGCATCTCTTTTTCGCCTGACGTACCAGTTCTACTGCTTCCTTGCTGCTGATATGCTGGATATCGATGCAGGCTCCGGTCTCCTCTGCCAGCTTCAGGTCCCGCTCCACCAGCGCGATCTCCGCCTCTCTGGAAGAGCCGCCGATACCGTAATATTCGCTGGCTTTTCCGCGATTCACACCGTTATTCTCGATATATTTCGGATCCTCCTCATGGAAGCTGATGGGCATATCCAGTTCTGCGGATAGTTCCATAGCCCGGCGCACCAGTTCCGCATCCAGCAATGGCACGCCGTCATCCGTAAAACCCACAGCTCCCGCCGCTGCCAGCTTTTTCATATCCGTCAGCTGTTTTCCCTGCATGCCCATGGTCACATTGGCACAGGTCGTCACACGGATCCCGGTCTTTGCTCCCTTCTCCAGGATATAATGCAATGTCTCCTCGCTGTCCACCGTGGGCTTCGTATTCGCCATCAGTACCACTGTGGTCACACCGCCCTTTGCCGCAGCCGCCGCACCGGTATTGATATCTTCCTTCGCCGTAAATCCGGGATCCCTGAAATGCACATGCACATCCACCAGTCCGGGGGCGATCAGCAGCCCTTCCGCGTTGATCTGCGTCACTTTTCCTGCATTTTTTGCCGGCAGTCCAATCTTCTCTGCGATCTTCACGATCTTGCCGTCATCGATGAGGATATCGTAATTGCCTTCTTTTCCCGACTTTGGATCGATCATATAACCATCATGTATCAGTATCATATTGCCTCCGTTTTGAAGCCAGCACACTGCGCTTCCATGATATGTTTTTATCTGTTTCTCGGAAAAGTTTACCATGTTTCCGTGGAAAAAGGAAGTGCGATATAGTAAAATAATGTGCAAATAATAACTATGCGGAAATAGGCAAAACGTGGTGTGATCGGTTGTGCCGGGATTTTGCCGAGAGCGTCGTTATACTGTAGTAAAAAGGCAGGTGTTACTGAAATGACAACAAGAGAAGAAGCATTATTCTACGGATTATCTTTCCCCGATACCTATACCGAGATGCCTTTCCACGATCCGAACTGGCAGCTCGTCCGGGTAAAAGGCAGCAAGAAAGCTTTTTTATGGACTTACGAAAAAGATGGTTTTATCAATCTGAATGTGAAAACAGATCCTGCCTGGCGGGATTTCTGGCGTGAGACTTTTCCTTCTGTCATCCCGGGATATCATCAGAACAAAGAGCACTGGAATACCATTATCTTAGACGGTACGATCCCCGACGAAGACATCCGGCGCATGATTGCGGAAAGCTATGATCTCGTCACCGACAGTCCTACGAAGCGGATCTATGAAGCTGTGAAGAAGATTCCGAAAGGCAGGGTCGCCACCTATGGTCAGGTCGCTGCCATGGCAGGAGAGCCCAAGATGGCACGGGCAGTGGGCAACGCCCTGCACAAGAACCCGGACCCCGACCATATCCCCTGCTACCGCGTGGTCAATTCCAAGGGCGAACTCTCCGGTGCTTTTGCCTTCGGCGGTGCAGAGGAACAGGCAAACCGGCTCAGAGCCGATGGGATTGAAGTCGTTGATAACAAGGTAGATTTGAGAAAATACGGAATATTATTATAATTATCCAAAAAGCCTCCGGCAGAATTTTCAGATTTCACATTCTGTCGAAGGCTTTTCTTATTTTCTATTTTCGATCTGGGAACGGATATCATTCTCCAGAATCTGTTCCACATCTTTAGCTTCCTTACGGATATTTTGCAGCTGTTCGTGTATCTGCTGCTCTTCCTCTGCAATCTCAGGATGTTCTTCTTTTTCTTCTTTGATGAACATCACCAGGAAGCTGACCAGCAAAATGATGCAGGAGACCCAGATAGTTTTTGCACCGATATAACTGATCAGATGTCCTCCCAGTGCCGCACCGATGGCGAACAGGAAAATGATGCCGAAATAATATCCTGACTTGCGCAATATTTTCTTATCTTTCGTTTTCCCGTAAGCGCATAATGATTCCATGCCGCTGCGCAGATTACCGATGCACATCGTACTGGCAAAGGCATAGCCGTTGACCTTACGGAACGCCTGTACCTGCATCGCACAAGCAAAGGATACAAACGCATTCGCCAACAGATCCAGTGTATTCGGGAAAAATCCCACTCCGAACAATAACAAGATTTCTATCAAAAGCACCAACTGCCGCCAATGGATCTTCTGGGCTTTCTGATATTTCATATGAATGCACTCTGCCATTGCCACGCCCAGTGCAAAAAATACCAAAGGACTTAAATAGCGGAGTGCCGCCGACCAGTTCCGGTCTACCAGATTCTGGCTCAGCAATACGATATTGCCGGTCTGCGCATTGGCAAATACCTTGCCACGATATATATAAGTATAAGCATCCTGCAGACCACCGGAGATCGACAATATTCCGGCGATCAGAAAGGACTCTGACATCTGTCCGTGTATTTTACGCTGCATCCCGTTTACCTCCGTAGATACATTTTCATTTGTACCGTTTTCTCATATACCGCTACCGTTGCACATTATGGCACATAACTTCAAAGAACGCAATCCCATTTTACAGGATACATACATTCTGACAGCTTTCGGAAGATGTCTATGTTACTCATAAATGACTGTTTTATCCAACAGTTCCGTTTTCAATACAATATACGGTACAGAAGGTTTCCCGGTATTCTCCTTTTGTCCGGTGATATCGGGGCCTAAGAGACTGGTGCCGACATAGATGGCGTCATCCGTCAGGTACAGTGCATCCACAGCGATGCTGTAGCCACCGGTCTTCTGCTCTCCGTATCCGATGCTGATATAAAGATTTTGGTTGTCACTATAGGTCAGTTTGAAGGGTTCGATTCCTTTCCCGGCAATCACCGTTTTCAATTCTTCCGGGATTTTTTCTTCACTTAACACCGTAAAATCCAGGTCACGGAGTTTGATCTTCTCGTCCTGCATAAGACCGCAGGCTGTGCATAACAAAATATACAGGCCAAGAAACGCTGTTGCTGTTATGATTCTCCTTATATTTTCTTTTTCTCTTTTGTCTTTTTTATCTCTTTTACCGTCTTCCTTTCTTGATTTTCCCCCGGGCATTTGTCCAAAATCCCGATCTCTCATTTCTGTTTTCTCTATTTTCGCATTTTTCCACCGTTGCCCTACAATTCTCATCCGTTCTCCACCGCCTGTACTGATTTATTCCATATTTATGTGGAAAATGCAGAAATATACTCTGTTTCCGCTGTCTATCTCATTAATTTTCCTCCTTTTTTCCCGTGGAAATGTGCGTTATAATAGGATATGTGCGCCAAAAAGGCGTCTTACAGAAAGATGAGGAACAGGTAACATGAATGATAAATTCAGCATGAAAGTGTTCTGCGACGGTATACGTGACGGCTTTCCGATCGCTCTGGGATATTTCGCGGTATCCTTCTCTCTTGGAATTGCCGCAAGACACGCGGGCTTTACTCCGATGCAAGGCTTTCTGGCAAGTCTGCTAAATAATGCTTCTGCCGGGGAATATGCGGCATTCACTCTGATTGCGGCACAGGCCTCTTATCTGGAGGTTGCGATCATCACACTGATCGCCAATGCCAGATATCTGCTCATGAGCTGCGCACTGGCACAGAAGTTTTCCCCTGATACACCCTTTTTCCACAGACTGATCATCGGTTATGACGTTACGGACGAATTATTCGGTATCACGATCGCCCGTCCGGGCATCCTGAATCCTTACTATACTTACGGAGCAATCCTGCTGGCTGCACCGGCATGGGCCGGCGGAACTGCCTGCGGCATCTTAGCCGGGAATGCACTGCCGCTTCGGGCCGTCAGTGCACTGAGCGTTGCCCTGTACGGCATGTTCTTAGCCATCATCATTCCGCCTGCCAGAAAAAGTAAGATCGTGGCAGCATTGGTAGCGATCAGCTTTGCCTTAAGTTTTGCCTGCAATTACCTGCCCTGGATTTCTTCCATGTCGGAAGGTACCAGAACGATCCTGCTCACCGTCCTGATCTCCGGTGCCGCAGCGATCCTGTTCCCGGTAAAACAGGAGAATACCGAGCTCTCTGATACGGAAGAATCAGACACAGAAAAAACAAATGTGCCGCCAGAAGTGTCCCATCTGAAGGCGGAACAGTCTACCGTTACAGAGACTATAAAAGCCAAGAAAGGAGACAACATCCATGAATAATTACATCTATATTGCCGTGATGGCAGCTGTCTCCTATGCGATCCGTGTCCTGCCCCTGACGCTGATCCGCAAACCCATTAAAAATCAGTTCATTCAATCCTTTTTGTACTACGTGCCCTATGTCACGCTGGCAGTCATGACCTTCCCTGCCATCATCCACGCCACCCAGACCCCCATCTCCGGACTGGTGGCACTTATCGCAGGAATCGTCGCCGCATGGCTCGGGGCCGGACTGTTCCCGGTATCTGTGATCTGCTGTGTGCTGGTGTTTGTGATTGAGTTGTTTTTGTAAGCAGCTTAGCCTGAACTTGACCCTATTCCCAACTTATTAGAAAAGCCATTGGTCATTGCATTTGAATTTGAATCCTCTGCAGTCACCATGGCTTTTTATTGACCTCATTAATCCCAATGTTCAGTATATCTCAAATTTTATCACGGTTTAACGCTTTCCGGTTTGATTTTTGTTGCGCATTTTCTGATCATATTTTTATCGCTATATCACGCTTATGTGATATAATATAGATGCGCAATCGGTTGTGCAATTATATTTTGCGGGAGGATTACTTATGCAACATTTTCACAAACAGCAATTTGGCATGTGTCTGCTGGCTCTGGGACTCAGTGCAGGACTTGTAATGGGGAGTCTTACGGGCTGCGGCAATCAGGGACAGAGCACCGGAAGCTCCGATACCCTTGCAACATCTACTGCTTCCGCTTCTGCCGGTGTAGGTATAACGGATGTCACCACTTTTCCCTTACCGGACGGTCCGGAGGAATCTACAGTTTATGTAGAATCGATTCCGGGTATTTCCGATGATTTTTACCGGGGTATGGATGCTTCCGCGGTACTTGCTCTGGAGAACAGCGGTGTGAAATACTATAACTTTGACGGGGAAGAACAGGATGTTTTTATGACACTGGCGCAGGCCGGCGTGAATTATATCCGCCTGCGCGTCTGGAATGATCCCTATGACGAGAACGGCAACGGTTACGGCGGTGGCAATAACGATGTTGCAACTGCCATCACTTTGGGACAGCGCGCCACAAAATATGGCATGAAGGTCTGCATTGATTTTCATTACTCCGATTTCTGGGCAGATCCTAAGAAACAATTCGTTCCCAAGGCATGGGAAGGTATGGATATCGAAGAAAAGGCAGATGCACTCTATGCTTTCACTTCAGACAGCCTTACACAGATTCTGGATGCCGGTGTGGATGTAGGAATGGTGCAGATCGGCAATGAGATCAATAACGGCATGTCCGGTGAGACGGATCCGGCCAATGTACGGAAGCTTTTAGCCTCAGGGAGCAAAGCCGTCCGTGAGATTTCTTCTTCCTATGGAAAGGATATTCTTGTTGCGGTGCATTACACGAATATCGATGATATGAAAAAACTGGACACGTTGCTTACCGGGTTGCAGGTAAAAGAAATCGATTATGATATCGTCGGTCTCTCCTTCTATCCTTACTGGCACGGAAACCTAGAAGATCTGAAGAACGCTATCACGCATATCCGTGATACTTATGATAAGAAGGTGTATGTGGCGGAAACTGCTTATTGCTATACCTCGGAAGACGGCGATGGTGCATCCAACAGCGTGGAGGGCACCGATGATCTGGCGGAAGGCTATTCTGCCAGCGTACAGGGGCAGACCAATGAAGTCCGTGACGTATGTGCAACAGCGGTAGAAGCCGGTGCGGAAGGTGTATTTTACTGGGAAGGCACCTGGATCCCGGCAGGCCCTGCGGATGCTGACAACTCCGCTATCTGGGAAAAATACGGCAGTGGATGGGCCAGTAGTTATGCAGGTGCTTATGATCCAAAGGATGCCGGACAATATTACGGTGGAAGTTCCTGGGACAATCAGGCGATGTTTGATTTCACCGGTCACCCCTTAGCTTCCCTGAATGTATTTAAATATCTGAAATATGGAGCTACCGCACCTCTGTCAATAGACACTGTTCCCGAAGTGACCGTTTCCTGTAACATCGGTGCAGAACCGGAACTTCCGGATACCGTAAATGTCATTTATAATGATCGTTCCGTCAAACAGGTTCCCGTCACCTGGAATACTGAAAATGTTGCAGCGATCGATACAGAGAACAGCGGAGATTTCACAGTGAACGGCATTATGGAGGACGGCACCTCTGTCACAGCTGCTGTTGTGGTGGAACGTGTTAATTATGTGCAGAATCCCAGTTTTGAAGATGCCGATACTTCCATGTGGACTGTTAACTATTCGGGAGACAATGATCCCACCGACTATCAGGTAAAAGCTGCGGATGCCCACAGCGGCGAAGTTGCTTTCCACTTCTGGTCCGGGGATTCCGATATGGACTTCTCCATTGAGCAAAGTTTCACAGACCTCGCACCCGGCACTTATGAATTGTCTGCATTTTCACAGGGCGGCGACATGTCTGCGGATGCTTCCATGGAATTATACGCCGTTGTAGACGGCAAGGAGCTGACCGACCCGTTTATGTTGACTACTTACGCTGACTGGCAGAATCCCGTAATCTCCGGGATCAAAGTAACCGACGGCACATTGACCTTTGGGGTGAGATACAAATGTAATGTCAATAGTTGGGGAACGTTGGATGATGTCACGCTGAACAGAATTGCAGAGTAAATTGAAAGTTAGTTAAATAGTATTTCTCAAATCGCCGTAGACCCGATTGCATATAAGAAACGCTGACATCGCGGTGTG
>CAKRRU010000007.1 GCA_934394515.1 uncultured Acetatifactor sp. | reverse complement strand
ATGTACGGTGTATTACAGGTGGTCATCCGTAAGCCGGAGCTTTTAAAGGGCATCACCAAGGAAATGTGCCTGTCCATTACCGGTCTCATGGAACACAGAGACGAAGAGACCTACAACCCGAAGATTCCTTCCGGCACGATTGAACTGGAAGCCCAGAAAATCGATGTGCTCGGAAGAGTATATAAGCAGCTTCCTTTCGAGATCCAGACATCCAAAGAGATCCGGGAAGATGTGAGATTAAAATATCGTTATCTCGACCTCAGAAATGCAAAAGTAAAAGACAACATTGTATTTCGTTCCAAGGTCATCACTTATCTGCGCCAGAAGATGACAGACATGGGATTCTTAGAGATCCAGACCCCGATCCTGTGTGCTTCTTCTCCCGAAGGTGCCAGAGACTATATCGTTCCCTCCAGAAAATTCAAAGGAAAATTCTATGCGCTGCCCCAGGCACCGCAACAGTATAAGCAGCTGCTCATGGCTTCCGGATTTGATAAATATTTCCAGATCGCGCCCTGCTTCCGTGACGAGGATGCCAGAGCCGACAGATCTCCCGGAGAGTTCTATCAGCTGGATTTCGAGATGAGCTTCGTGACCCAGGAAGATGTCTTCAAGGTAGGCGAGGAAGTTCTGCATGACACTTTCGTGAAATTTGCTCCCGAAGGCAGCAAGATCACTGAGACACCGTTTCCCATCATCAGCTACAAGCAGGCAATGTTGGAGTTCGGCTGTGACAAGCCGGATCTCAGAAACCCTTTACGTATCATGGATGTGACGGAGTTTTTCCAGAGATGTACGTTCAAACCGTTCCTGGGCAGAACCGTCCGTGCCATCAAGGTACACGCAGAGATGTCCAAGGGCTTCCATGAAAAGCTGTTAAGCTTTGCTACATCCCTCGGAATGGGTGGACTTGGTTACCTGGAAGTGGCTGAGGATATGAGCTACAAGGGACCCATTGATAAATTTATTCCCGAAGATATGAAGGGTGAACTGGCTGAGCTTGCCGGTCTGACTGCCGGAGATACGATTTTCTTCATTGCAGACAAAGAGGATAAGGCAAATTATTATGCAGGACATATTCGCACCGAGTTGGGCGAAAAGCTGGATCTGATCGAAAAGGATGCTTACCGTTTCTGCTATGTGAACGATTTCCCGATGTTTGAACTGGATCCCGAGACGAAGCAGATCGGCTTCACGCACAACCCGTTCTCCATGCCGCAGGGCGGTCTGGAAGCGCTGAACACCATGGATCCGTTGGATATTCTGGCATACCAGTATGACATCGTCTGCAACGGTGTGGAGCTGTCCTCCGGTGCGGTACGTAACCATGATATCGAGATCATGAAGAAAGCCTTTGCGATTGTCGGTTACGATGAAGAGACGCTGAAGACCAAGTTCGGAGCACTGTATCAGGCATTCCAGTTCGGAGCACCTCCTCATGCGGGAATGGCTCCCGGCGTAGACCGTATGATCATGCTGCTTAGAAACGAGGAGAACATCCGTGAAGTCATTGCCTTCCCGATGAACGGCAATGCACAGGATCTGATGTGCGGTGCCCCCGGAGAGGTGACGGAGCAGCAGCTGCGTGAGGTGCATATTAAGGTGAGAGAGTAGTGCGAAAATTGACCTGATATTAAATTTTGATCAGCTATATGGATCGGTTGTTTTGTGGTGTGATCTGTGGATGCACAATGCATCCGGGGATTCACACGCGAGATTTGTGCCTGCGAACACTTGACACAAACTTGTTATGAGTAAAAGTCGTGCGTAGAAATGAGGATTATTATGGCAAATGTAATTAGTGACGAGACCATAGAATATGTCGGCATTCTGGCGAAACTGGAGCTCTCCGGTGAGGAGAAGGAAGCAGCGAAAAAGGATATGGGCAGAATGCTGGACTATATCGACAAATTGAGTGAACTGGACACGACGGGAGTCGAACCCATGTCCCATGTATTCCCGGTACAGAATGTCTTCCGTGAAGATGTGGTGACCAACGGAGACGAGAGCGAACAGACTCTGGCCAATGCCCCCGGCGAGAAGGACAACATGTTCGTGGTACCAAAGACTTTTGACTAAAGTCAAAAGTCTTCTGACATTTGATTGAGGAGAACGAGTATGGATATTTTATCCCTGACAGCTGTAGAGCTGGCAAAAGCGATCCGGGAAGGCAAGACCACAGCGGTAGAAGCCACACAGGCCGTCCTGGACAAAATAGAGGCGGTGGAAGATAAGTTTCACTGCTATGTGACAATAGAACGGGAAAAGGCGTTAAAGCAGGCGGAAGAAGTGCAGAAAAAGATCGAGACCGGAGAACTGACCGGACCTCTGGCAGGTGTTCCGTTTGCCATCAAAGACAATATGTGCACGGAAGGGACGCTGACGACCTGCTCTTCCAAAATATTGGAAAACTTTGTTTCTACGTTCAGTGCGGAAGCCGTGCTGAATCTGGAAAAAGTGGGAGCTGTCATCTTAGGCAAGACGAATATGGACGAGTTCGCCATGGGAAGTACCACAGAGACTTCCTACTATGGCGTGACGAAAAATCCAAGGAATCCGGAGCATGTTCCCGGCGGTTCTTCCGGTGGGTCTGCAGCGGCTGTGGCAGCGGAAGAATGTTTCGCAGCGCTTGGTTCCGATACCGGCGGATCCATCAGACAGCCGGCTTCCTATTGCGGCGTGGTAGGTATGAAACCCACCTACGGAACGGTATCCCGATACGGACTGATCGCATACGGATCTTCCCTGGATCAGATCGGACCTTTGACAAAAGATGTAACGGATTGTGCCACGGTATTGGAGGCAATCACTTCTCATGATCTGAAGGATTCCACTTCCATGGATCGTAAGGATACGGATTTTACCGCTGCACTGGTAGCAGACGTCAAAGGAATGAAGATCGGAATCCCCAGAGATTATTTCGGAGAGGGACTGGATCCGGAAGTAAAAGATGCCGTATTGGCAGCAGCGGAAGTATTGAAAGCGCAGGGCGCAGAGGTGGAAGAATTTGACTTAAGCCTGGTAGATTATGCGATTCCCACTTACTATACCATTGCGGCAGCGGAAGCAAGTTCTAATCTGGAACGTTTCGACGGCGTAAAATACGGTTACCGCGCGGAGGATGCGGAGGATCTGCATACCATGTACAAGCGAAGCCGTTCCCAGGGATTCGGTCCCGAGGTAAAACGTCGTATCATGCTGGGATCCTTCGTGTTAAGCTCCGGATATTATGATGCATATTACCTGAAGGCACTGCGTGTGAAAGCCCTGATCAAGAAGGCGTTTGACGAAGCTTTTGCAAAATATGATGTGATTCTGGGACCTGTGTCACCTACCACGGCACCGAAGCTTGGCAGCAGCCTGTCGGATCCGATCAAGATGTATCTGGGAGATATCTATACCATCTCCATCAATCTGGCCGGATTGCCCGGTATCAGTGTCCCCTGCGGCACGGATGCTAACGGACTGCCGATCGGCATGCAGTTGATCGGGGACTGCTTCCAGGAGAAGAAGCTGATCCGCGCAGCGTACACCTATGAGCAGAGTGCTAAAACGAAATAGAATAAGGTTTTGGCGAAGCATTAGGTATGGGATATAAGGAATGCATTATAAGTAAAGAAACATGAAAAATACAGCATGAGCAGTGGATTCGGATAAAGAAGCTAAGCAATGAATCACAGCGATGAAACTGAGCAGTGAATTCGCATAATAGAACAAAGCAATGCGTATGAGTAATGTGAGCTACGGAAAGGTATTTACTATGGCAAAACAATATGAAACAGTGATCGGTCTGGAAGTTCATGTAGAGCTTGCCACAAAGACGAAAATATTCTGCGGCTGTTCCACCGCGTTCGGCGGCAGACCCAATACCCACACCTGTCCGGTATGTACCGGTATGCCGGGATCGCTTCCGGTGTTGAACAAACAGGTCGTGGAATATGCGGTGGCAGTGGGACTTGCGACCAACTGTAATATTACACAGTATTGTAAATTTGACAGAAAGAACTATTTCTACCCGGATAACCCTCAGAACTATCAGATTTCCCAGCTGTACCTGCCAATCTGCCGAAACGGTTCGGTAGAGATCGAGGTAAGCGGTGAGGATGGCAGTTCCTATACAAAGCAGGTAGGCATCCACGAGATCCACATGGAGGAAGATGCCGGAAAGCTGGTACATGATGACTGGGAAGACTGCACACTGGTAGATTACAACCGTTCCGGCGTACCGCTGATCGAGATCGTGTCTGAGCCGGATATGCGCAGTGCGGACGAAGTAATCGCTTATCTGGAAAAACTCCGCCTGATCATTCAGTATCTGGGAGCCTCCGATTGTAAACTTCAGGAGGGATCCATGCGTGCGGATGTGAACCTGTCTGTACGGGAAGTGGGTGCGGAAAAGTTCGGAACCCGTACCGAGATGAAGAACCTGAATTCCTTCAAGGCAATTGCCCGTGCGATTCAGGGCGAACGAGAGAGACAGATCGATCTGCTGGAGACCGGTAAAGAGGTCATTCAGGAGACCAGACGCTGGGATGATAACAAGGAATATTCCTATGCGATGCGTTCCAAGGAGGATGCCCAGGATTACAGATATTTCCCGGATCCCGATCTGGTACCTGTCTACATCAGTGATGAGTGGCTGGAAAGCATTCGTGCAAAGCAGCCGGAGTTCCGTACTGAGAAGATGAAGCGTTACAAGGAAGCATATGATATTCCGGAGTACGACATCGAGATCATCACCGGATCCAAGCATCTGGCAGATATCTTCGAGGCTTGTGTAGCACTGGGAAGCCAGCCCAAGAAAGTATCCAACTGGCTGATGGTGGAGACCATGCGCCTGTTGAAAGAAAAGGATATGGAGCCGGAAGATATCCGGTTTTCTCCGGAACATTTGAGTAAGCTGATCGCTCTGGTGGACGGAAAAGTAATCAATTCTTCCGTGGCAAAAGAGGTATTCCAGGTGATGTTCGAGGAAGATATCGATCCCGGGCAGTATGTGGAAGAGAAGGGATTAAAGACAGTCAATGATGAAGGTGCTCTGCGAAAGGTCGTGGAGGAAGTCATTGCAGCCAATCCCCAGTCTGTGGAAGACTACCACAGCGGCAAAGAAAAAGCCATCGGCTTCCTCGTAGGCCAGACCATGAAAGCCATGAAGGGCAAGGCGGATCCTGCCAGCGTCAACAAGATGCTGAAAGAACTGTTGTAAATTGAAAGTTATGCGAGCAATGAGCCGCGCATAGGCAAAATAAGAACCGTGATTGGGAGCTTGCTCACAAATCACGGTTTTTATTTTTGCCATGATGCGGCGAACGCCGCGATATGAAATAAGATTGGCAGCTTTTTGGGGCTGGCAATCTTATGAATAGCGTGGCTCATTGCGGATATGACGAATCTCAGCAGCCCACATTGGGACTACTGATTTTTGAAAAAAGCCTCAATATAGTCAAAATAGTAAAAAATAGGCTTCTCAGGAAGCGCTTTTTTACGTAATAGATCTTTTGATGCATTTATAGTAAAAAATAATGTGTTTCCAAGACGGAAATTTTACTTTTTCCAGCTTTTTCGCATGCTTTAGTAGAATTAGGGATAAGTGTGCTTTGATTGACTTTGGTGAAAAAGATGCAAGCTTTTTTGTTTTGTATTAAAATCGTTATTTTTTGCAAAAAAAATACAAAAACAAGGGATTTGGGGATTTTATAAGAGCTTATTTTCGCTAAAATGGGAAAAATCATAAAATCCGTACAAAAATATCTGATTTAGAAGTTTTTTTGTACGGATTTTGCTATTTTGATGCGATTTCCACCAAAGCAATAGAAAGAGGGCTGCGGGGCTGTTTCGCGTAACTTGCTATTTAGCTAAGCAGGCCTTTAGCAGTTCCTGCACATTTTCAAATGCATAGTCCGGCAGGTAGGGGGTATTCGGCTCTCCTTCGGGGGTCAGGATATCCTCTTTTTGCGCTTCGCCGGTGAAGAGAACGCAGGTGTCCACGCCGCCATTGATGCCGCAGGCAATGTCGGTATACAGGCGGTCGCCTACGACGAGGGTTTCTTCCAGGGTAAAACCGGAGACATTCAGGCAGAGGTTCACCACTTCTTTGCTTGGTTTGCCCAGGTAGACAGGCTTTTTGTCAGTGGTGGCGGTGATCATGTCACAGATGGCACCGCAATCGGGAATAAAGCCGAAATCAAGGGGACACCGCAGATCCGGATTGGTGCCGTAAAAAGGGACATCCTGCGTGAATAAAACCTTGCAGACCTCTGTCAGCTTTGCATAATTTAATTCACTGTCATAGGCAACGACCACACAGGCGGTCTCATCTTCACAGACTTCCGTGACGTGAAGACTGTTTTTACGAAGCTCCGCAACGAAGGACGCGGTTCCCAGTACAAAAATCTTTTTATCCACATAGTGCTCTTTCAGAAAACGCAGCGTCATATAGCCGGAGGTGATGAACTGATCCTCGGTGCTGTCTAAATGAAAGGCCTCTTTAAATTTTTTCACATAATCCAGTCCGCTTTTGGTAGAATTGTTGGTGATGTAATAAGCCTTGCCACCGATATCGTTGATATAGCGGATCAGATCGGCACTGCCATCATATAAAGTATCACCGACGGCAATCGTACCGTCGATATCAAACAGAAAAAGCTTCTTATTTTTCAAACGGGATAATTTCTCTTTGTCATTGAAAATATTTTTCGGGTCAAATGTGTTCATAATCTCCTCATTTCTAAGCATGATGCTCAGACTCATGTTAGCAATCAATCCCCGGTGTGTCAAGGAAAAGGGCGGTCAATTTAAAAACTGCAATTTGAAAACTTTGATTGTAAATGAAATAGTGAAATGATATAAATAGTATGGAAGTGTTTTTACGAAAATATCACAATATAAAATACTCTTTTAGAAATAGATACGAAGTATAGTGGGATGATAATCCCGCGATATGCGAATATTGGGTAGGATTGTGGGAGTGCGTAGCACGGAACAATCCGTAGGCATCAAAGTCGGGGGACTTTTGCCCCGACATCATCTTATAATAAAACATAAAGTAGAAATTTGAAAAACGGAGAAACGATGATGGAAGAAAAGAAAGACAAAGGTCTGCAGGGAAACGAGAAGATAGAGGAAGCAATCGCCGCGCTGCAGCAGGAACCGACGGAGGAGCTTTTGGCGCATGCACTGACGCAGGTACGCAGGCGTATGCGGGAGCAGGGGCAGCTGATCGTAGCGGTGGAGCCGCCTTCCGCAGATGTGAAGGAAGCTTTGACACAGGCCGCCGGGACAGCTATGCGGTTGCAGGCAGTGCAGACCTCAGACGGGAAAAAATGGTGGTCAGCTTTTACCGGTTTTGAGGAAGAACTGAAAGGCAGCGGAAGCGTGATGTCCACATTCCTCACGGATATCGAGCAATTGTTCCGCATGGCGCTGACGGTAGACGGCATCGAGGGCGTGATCCTGAATCCCTGGAACAGGACACTGATGCTGGATAAACACTTGATCCGTATTATATTAGGTGATTAATATAGTGATAAATAAGCTGAGAACAAGGATTAGTGCCAAAATACCTAAGAAACGTATTGAGATTACGCAACATGAAGATTAGTGTGAAATTAAATCTTTTCGCATGTGGGATTTGTAGCTGCGTATGCTTGATACAAACTTATTATGCACAAGCGATATGTGCGGGAATGAGGATTTATATGGCAGAAAAATATGAGCTTCCGGTTCTTTTTACAGAGGAAGAACGTCGGGAATATGCCGCATGGAGCATGAAAAAAGAAAAAACATTGTTTCCTTTAGGAATCGCTACGATTCTGATCTATATCGCCGCGGCTGTTCTGATCGTGATAAAAGTCTGGGGTGTAAGAGAAGCCGATCACATCTGGTTTCAAATCCTGGTACAGAGTGCCTGGATCCCGGAACTGACGGGAGGGCTGGCAATCGTGATGACGATCTGCCTGCTGGGACCACTCAATCTTGTGCTGGACAAGCTCTGGAAAAAGCCCGGGGAGCCGATGAGACTGTGGGTGGAGCCGGTTGGAACAGAAGTTAAGATCGGTCAGTCCGAAAACGGGAACAGCACTGCCGAAATAATGATAGAAAGCCATGCGCTGTCAGAACTGCCGCAGTTTTTGCATCCGGAGGAAAACAGTATTTTCTACGGTGGTAACTGGTTGAAGATCGGTGCAAATACGATAGCGAACATTTATCCGCCACAGAAACAGCATGCGTGGATGGATCACCCGGAGAACAAAGCAAAGGATATTACTGAGGTACGAAGACTGCAGGAGATTCTGGAGGGGTATGAAAAGTCTTTGGAGGCTGCAAGGAAGGAACAGAAGTGGGTGCAGGAGCATGGGAAAACTTGAGTTGCTTGCTAAGATTTGATTAAATCAAGTCCGGAAAATAGGACAGCAAATATAGATAATAGGAATAGCAGAGCCGGAAAGGGAGAGGAACAACCGCATGAAATTGATCTCATGGAATGTGAACGGACTGAGAGCCTGTATGCAAAAGGGCTTTTTGGATTTTTTTAAGGAAACGGATGCAGATATTTTCTGCTTACAGGAGACGAAATTACAGGAGGGACAGATCGCACTGGATCTGCCCGGATATTATCAGTACTGGAATTATGCAGAGAAAAAGGGATATTCCGGTACGGCTCTTTTTACGAAAAAAGAACCGGTTCGTGTGACTTACGGAATCGGCATCGAGGAACATGACCATGAGGGACGCGTGATCACTGCGGAATATGAGGATTTTTATTTTGTGACGGTCTATGTGCCGAATGCGCAGCAGGAATTGAAGCGTCTGGAATACCGCATGCAATGGGAGGCGGATTTTCTGGCTTATCTGAAGAAACTGGAGGAGAGCAAACCGGTGATCTATGCCGGAGATCTGAACGTGGCACATCAGGAGATCGACCTGAAGAACCCGAAGACCAATCGGGGCAATGCCGGATTCACGGATGAAGAGAGAGACTGCTTTTCCGAGGTGCTGAACAATGGTTTTATTGATACCTTTCGTTATTTTTACCCGGAAGCGACGGGAATCTATTCCTGGTGGTCTTATAGATTCCAGGCGAGAGCGAAGAATGCCGGATGGAGAATTGACTATTTTGTAGTGTCTGAGTGTCTGAAGGAAAGACTGGCAGATGCAAAGATTCATACGGAGGTCATGGGATCGGATCATTGTCCCGTTGAGCTGGATATTGGATTGTAATTTTAATTTTCCGTAGCGATAGATTTGATTGCCCGGTAGCAGATGTGAAAAAGCAGATTGTATTGCAGAGCAAAATTCAGAATCAGTTTCAGGTTTCCTCAATGCAAAAGGGTGACGGGAAATTAAGCTGGCATAAAACAAGGAATAGCGCAAGAGAGCATAGTAAATGGAGGAGAACGATGAGTTTACGTTTCTGTTTCGGTCCTTCCGGATCGGGAAAAAGCCACAGAATATATGAAGAGATCATAGAGCGTGCGGCTGCGGAGCCTTCGAGAAATTTCTTTATCATCGTACCCGATCAGTTTACGATGCAGACACAGAAGGAGCTGGTCATGCGCAGCGACAGGGGCGGTATTCTGAATATTGATGTCTTAAGCTTCGGACGACTCAGTCACCGTATCCTGGAGGAAGTGGGTACCAAAGAGATGCCGGTACTGGACGATACCGGTAAAAGCCTGGTGCTGCAGAAGGTGGCAGCAAATCTGAAAAATCAGCTGCCTGCCATGGGAAGCTTATTGCACAAGCAGGGATATATCCATGAGGTAAAAAGCGCAATCTCCGAGTTTATGCAATATGGGATCAGCATACAGGACATGGACAAGCTGATCGCCAGTGCCGAAAAACGGGGAGCATTGGCAATGAAACTGAGAGACTTAAAGACTTTGTACCGGGGATTCCAGGATTATATCAGGGATCATTTCATTACCACAGAGGAAACCCTGGACGTATTGCGCAGGTCGTTAAGTAAATCCAAAATTTTACAGAACAGCGTGGTTGTATTTGACGGATTTACGGGATTTACCCCGATACAGAATCGTCTGATTCAGGAATTGATGACGGTGTGCGCGGAGACGATCGTAACCGTGACGATCGGCGCAGGTGAGGATCCGTACCGTCAGGATGGTGAGCAGAAGCTGTTTCATCTGAGTAAAAAGACAGTGGACGACCTGGTAAAGCTGGCAGAGGAAGCAGGTGTGGTGCGTGCGGAAGATACCTTTGTATCCGGGGGCGTGAATCGTTTTGCCGCTTCACCGGCATTGCAGTATCTGGAACAGAATCTGTTCCGCTACCAGTACAAGCCTTATATGGAACCACAGCAGGAGATTCACATGTTTGAGGCACTTTCTCCCCGGGAAGAGGTTCACCAGACGGCATTGTATATCAGACGTCTGATTCGGGAACAGGGACTCACTTACCGGGATATCGCAGTCGTCATCGGGGATCTGGAAGGATATGCTTCCTATGTGGAGACAGAATTCGGACAGCTGGAGATTCCTTGCTTTCTGGACAGAACCAGAGGAATTGTCCTGAATCCGATGATCGAGTATATCAAGAGCGTGTTACAACTGTATCTGAAGGATTTTTCTTATGATACGGTGTTCCATTTCCTGCGCAGCGGAATGTCCGACCTATCCCGTGAGGAAATCGATGAACTGGAAAATTATGTGATCCGCACAGGGATTCGTGGTTACCGTACCTACAGCAGACTGTTTACCCGAAGAACCGAAGAGATGCAGGTACAGGATGCGGACAGCACGGCAGACGGACAGGAGGGAAGCGCACAGGCGGAAAAAGAGCAGGATGCGCAGACGCAGGCACAGGAAAAGCTGGATCACCTGAACCGCATCCGGGAACAGTTTATGAATGCAGTGGAAGTCCTGCATATGGGAAGCAGGGAGAAGACCGCAGCGTATGTAAGCCATTTGTACGATTTCCTGGAGCAGAACCGGGTGCAGCAGAAGCTTTTGCAGTATCAGCAGCAATTTGAGCTGGAAGGGGATCTGTCCAAAGCAAGAGAGTATGCACAGATCTACCGACTGGTGATGGACCTGTTTAATCAGATCTATGAACTCCTCGGTGAAGAAGAGATTTCCATGCAGGAATTTTCGGATATTCTGGAAGCCGGTTTCGGCGAAATCACTGTCGGTACGATTCCGCAGAACGTGGATCGTATTGTGGTGGGTGATATGGAGCGAACCCGATTAAAACAGGTGAAGGTGCTGTTTTTCCTCGGGGTAAACGATGGAAATATTCCGAAAAATGCTTCCAAAGGCGGCATTATCTCGGATATGGACAGGGAATTCCTGATTGAGTCCGGGACGGAGATGGCGCCCAGTCCCAGACAGCAGATGTATATCCAGAGATTATATCTGTATCTGAATATGACGAAACCGTCGGAGCAGCTGTACCTGTCCTATGCGAAGGTAAACAGTGAAGGCAAAGGAATCCGGCCGTCGTATCTGATCGATACGGTACGCAAGCTGTTCCCCACGCTTCAGATAGAATATCCACAGAATCGCAGCCGGCTTGAGCAGATCGAAGGCAGACAGGAAGGTGCCAGATATCTGGCGGAGGAACTGCGCGAATATGTGGAAGGGACATTACCGGAGGAAGAAAAGCAGGATTTTTACATTATGTACCGTGCGTATGAGATGGATGAGGCAGGCAGAGACAGACTGACCCGGGCGGCTTTTCGCCGATATCGGGAGAGTGGTTTGTCGCAGATCGTGGCGAGAGCATTGTACGGTAAGCATCTGGAGAACAGTGTCAGCCGTCTGGAGACGTATGCGGCATGCGCCTGCAGACATTTTCTGCAATACGGTCTTTCCCTGAAAGAGCGGGAAGAATTTGGATTTGAAGTATCCGATATGGGTAACATTTATCATGCCGTTTTGGAAAACTTTGCAGGAAAACTTGCAGAAACAAAGCTCACATGGTGGGATTTTACGGAAGATTTTGCAACAAAGGCAATCAAAAATGCTGTGGAAGGATATGCTGCAACTTATGGAGAGACCGTGCTTTACAGTTCTGCCCGGAATGAATATGCCATTACGCGCATGAGCAGAATACTGACGCGTACCGTACTTACATTGCAGCAGCATCTGAAACAGGGAAGTTTTCAGCCGGATGATTATGAATTGTCTTTCCGGTTTGCTGAGAATCTGGACAGCATTCATGTAAATCTGTCGGAAGATGAGAAGATGCACTTGCAGGGAAGAATCGACCGTATCGATGTGTCGGAAGATGCAGAGCATGTGTATGTGAAGGTGATTGATTATAAATCCGGCGACCGGAAGTTCGATCTGGCGGCATTGTATTACGGGTTGCAGCTGCAATTGGTAGTCTATATGAATGCGGCGCTGGAGATGGAGAGCAAAAAGCATCCGGACAAGGAAATCGTGCCTGCGGCACTTTTGTATTATCATATTGATGATCCTACGATAGAGACTCCGGTGGAGCTGACGGAAGAGCAGATCAATGAACAGATCCTTGCCAAGCTCCGCATGAACGGTGTGGTCAACAGTGACCCGGCTGTCGTGGAGCGGCTGGATCGTTATCTGCAGGATAAGTCGGTCGTCATTCCGGTAGAAAAGAAAAAGGACGGAAGCTTCAGTGCCAGATCCGGAGTGTTGAGCCTGGAGGAGATGCAGGTAGTGTCCTCATACGTAGATCACAAGATCCGTGACATCGGCAGAGAGATACTGGACGGCAGGATCGCAGCCAATCCTTATGAAAAGGGATCGGAAGAGGCATGTACCTATTGTGCTTATAAGAAGGTCTGCGGATTTGACGCAAGTATTCCCGGTTATGAAAAAAGGCAGCTGGAAGAGGATGACAGGCAGGAACTGCTAAAGCGGATGCGGAAGATCACGGAGACGGAACAGTAGGCAGAGTTAAGTCCGGATAGTGGACGTAGACAGAAAACGGAAAAATCAGAAGTAGGAAAAGGTGTCACCCGGAACATAAATATAGGTCAGAGATACCGGATTTGAGACGTAGAGCCAGAAACGGGAAAGCCAGAAACAGAGGAAAATTATGGGAATGAATTTCACCCCGGAACAGCAAAAAGTAATAGAACTTCATAACAGTAATATTCTGGTGTCGGCGGCAGCAGGCAGCGGTAAAACAGCGGTGCTGGTGGAACGTATCATCCGGATGATCTGTGAAGGAGAGCACCCGGCGGATATTGATCGCCTGCTGATCGTGACGTTCACCAATGCGGCGGCTGCGGAAATGAGAGAGCGTATTGCTGCCGGGATTGCGACAAGACTGGATGCAGATCCGGGGAATGAACACATCCAGAAGCAGTCAGCCCTGTTACATAATGCCCAGATCACGACCATTGACAGCTTCAGCCTGTTCCTGATCCGGAATCATTTTAATGAGATCGGGCTGGATCCGGATTTCCGCGTGGCAGATGAAGGTGAGATCAAACTGTTGCAGCAGGAGGTGCTGGGACAGCTGTTGGAGGATGCTTATGCCGGAAATTTGCGCCTGTCATCCGGGGAATGTGACGATTCCGTAAAATACAAGTCCTATGAGTCTGGCGCGACGAAGCAGGAAAATGCGGGGCAGGAAGATACGGAACAGACAGCAGGACGGAAAGCTTTGGAACGATTCCATGCCTGTGTAGAGTATTTCTGTACGGGAGGCAGAGAAAGCGTACTGGAGCAGCATATCTTAAATCTGTCACGTTATGCCGGCAGTTTTCCCTGGCCGGAGGAGTGGCTTGAGGAACGCAAGGAAGATTATGCGGCAGGTGATCTGGATGCACTGCTGCAAAGCGATTACGGGAAATATCTTGCAGAGCGTGTGACCCGTGTGGTACAGGGTTGCCTTACCAAAATGCAGGAAGTGAAGAAGCTGTGCGAACTGCCGGACGGTCCGTATATGTACGGAGAATTGGCAGATGCGGAGATTGACCGGTTGGAGAGACTGGCCGAGTATCAGGATCTTAAGGAGCAGTCAGAAAAAATCCCTGCAATGACCTTCGGTCGTCTTCCTTCGAAAAAGGATGACAGCGTGGACCCTGCCAAACGTGAACTGGCAAAGAGCATTCGAAACAGTGTGAAAGACACCCTCGGAAAGCTGACGGAACAGTATTTTAAGACCCCTCTGGAACTGGTGGTGGAACAGGGGAAAGCCTGTAGAGCGCCCCTTCAGACGCTGTTGGATCTTGTGCTGGAATTTGACAAAAGAGTGCTGGCGGCAAAACAGGAGAGACATCTGATCGATTTCTCAGATATGGAGCACTATGCCTTGCAGATTCTGTTGAAGAGAAAAGTGGTAGAAGCTGATGGGACAACAGAGGTTGAAGGTCAGAACCGTCAAAACGGAAACCGTGAGAAAGTGCGATATGTTGTTACTCCGAGTGATGTCGCGCTGGAGTACCGTCAGTATTTTCAAGAGATTCTGATCGATGAATACCAGGACAGCAATCTGGTACAGGAATATCTGCTCAGCGCGATCTCCGGAGAAGCAGAAGGACATTTTAACCGCTTCATGGTAGGTGATGTGAAGCAGAGTATCTATAAATTCCGTCTGGCGAGACCGGAACTTTTCCTGGAAAAATATGATACTTATCAGGAAGAGGGAGATCTGTGCCGGATCGATCTGGCGAAAAATTTCCGAAGCCGTGTACAGGTGGTGAATACCGTAAATGAGGTATTTTCCCGGATCATGAGCCGCAAGATCGGTGGAATTGAATATGACGAGAAGGCAGCACTGTACCCCGGCGCGGTATATCCGGCTGCGGAAGATCCTGCGTACCGGAGTGAACTATTGCTTTTAAGCAAGCCTGCGAAAGAGGCAGAAGCGGACGGGGCGTCTGCAAAGAATCCTATGGATGCGGAAAGTGCGATAACGGGAAATTATGATAACGTGCGGCAGCTGGAAGCAATGGCCATCGCCACCCGTATCAAAGAACTCAGGGAAACACTGAAAGTGACGGAAAAATCCACAGGCGAACTGCGCCCTGTGAGATATTCGGACATGGTGATACTCCTGCGTACGACCAGCGGCTGGGATGAAGAATTCAAAAAAGTACTGGAACAGCAGGGGATTCCTGTCTACATTACGTCAAAGACAGGGTATTTCGGTGCTTCAGAGGTACAGGAACTGCTGCAGTTTTTGCGTGTGCTGGACAATCCGAGACAGGATATTCCGTTGTTTGGTGTGATGCAGTCGGTATTTGGTGGATTTACGCAGGAGGAGATCGCCGTTATCCGAAGCGGGCGGAAGCGGATGACGTTGTATGAGGCACTGGAGGAAGTGGCGCAGAGGAATGCGGAACAGACTAATGATATAATGCTTGGAACAGCTGAACAGGAAATGCAAGGAACGGAAGCAGCGAGTAATGTTTATGCTACACGTGAAAATAAATTACAGTTAAAAGTACGAAACTTCTTAGAAACAATCAATCACTACCGTGACCTGACACCGTATACCTCAATCCGTGATCTGCTGCAATGTGTGATAGATGATTTTGACTATCTGAATTATGTGACGGCACTTCCGGCAGGAGGAAAACGCCGTGCCAATGTGGAGATGTTACTGACCAAGGCAGCCGCTTTTGAGAAGACCAGCTATTTTGGATTGTTTCATTTTATCCGGTATATGGAACAGCTGGAGAAATACGATGTGGATTACGGCGAGGCAGATACTTTGGATGAAAATGCCGATGTCGTCAGAATTATGAGTATTCATAAGAGTAAGGGTCTGGAATTCCCCGTCGTATTCGTATCCGGGCTGTCTAAACGGTTCAATATGCAGGATGCGAACCAGTCCATGATTGTGGATATGGATCTGGGCGTAGCGGTAGATTATGTGGATCCTGTGCGCAGAATTAAAAATAAGACACTCAGGAGAAATGTTCTGTCAGCCAAAATGAAGGAAGATAACCTGGCAGAGGAACTTCGTGTGCTCTATGTGGCACTAACCCGTGCCAGAGAGAAACTGATCCTGACCTCTGTACTGGACAAAGCGGATGAAAAATGGGAATTATCCCAGATGACCGGGCAGGAGAAACTGACCTACCTGGATTTCAGCGAAGCGGGAAGTTACATGGATTTCTTATTGCCGATCCTGCCGCAGACAGATATTGATGTCAAAATCATGGGGATCGAAGATCTGGCGGCAGCAGAAATCAGAGAACAGCTGCGTCTGGGAGACCGCAGGGAGATGTTGCGTCGCGTGGCCGATGAGAGTGTGCTTTGTCATGATTGGGCGGAGAATAACGCAGGAGTAGTGTCGGACGAAGGAATTGCGGAGGATAAAACGAGAGTAGACTTGAGGAAAAGCACGGCAGACAATACAGAAACTTTGCAGGAAGAAATTGATTGGAATGCTCTTGGTATTGAGGGTGATAATACTGTGAATAACAGGAAACTTCATCAGCTGAGAGCACGATTTGCCTACCGGTATCCCTATCCGGGATTACAGAAGCTGTATACCAAGACTACGGTTTCCGAATTGAAAATTGCCGCAATGGCAGAGAAGGATGAAGCAGCTTTCCATACATTTGAAGAGAAAGAAGTCGTCCCCTACATCCCGGCATTCCGTCGCGAAAAAGAGAAGGTCAGCGGCGCAGTCAGAGGTAATGCATTCCACCGGACGATGGAACTCTTAGACTTTGACTGGATGTTCGTTGAGTCCGGATTTTTTGCAAAATGTCCGGGGACCTATGCGGATTATCAGGCAGGATTGGATAAGGACAGACTGCAAAAGCGTCTGGAAGAATTTATCAAACGAGAGACAGAATCGTTACGCCTCACAGAAGAATACGCCCAGGCGGTCAACCTGCCGAAAATCCGACATTTCATGGAGCAGGAACTGGCTTACCGCATGTGGCGTGCCGAAGAACAGGGACTATTGTACAGAGAGCAGCCGTTCGTACTCGGCATCGATGCCGGACGCCTGAACCCGGAGCTTCCGGAGGAAGAGAAAGTGTTGATCCAGGGTATCATCGACGTCTTCTTCGTAGAAAACGGCGAAATTGTACTGTTGGATTACAAGACGGACGTGATCGAGTCCTTACAGGCACTCTGGAACAGATACAGTGTCCAGATCCAGTACTATGAAGAAGCACTGACGAAACTGATGCAGATGCCGGTGAAGGAGAAGATATTGTATTCCTTTTATCTGGAGAAGTACGAGTAAAACAGTTTGACAAGCCTTATTTTATTGGATTTTGTAAATCGTTAAATAGCTATGTAAGCGTATGAATATGGGAAGAGGAGAATGGAAATACTGAGAATACGCATCAATTCTATTTCGAGAAAATGAAAATAATTGAAAAACTCGAAATATGATAATACAATAGTAATTACAAATTGCCGGAGGTTTAGTAATATGAAACTGATAGAAAGACCTGAATATCTAGAACAACTAAAAAGTGTGCAGGGAGTTCCAGATATAAAGGTTATTACGGGAATTAGACGATGTGGTAAATCAAAACTGATGGAGTCGTTTATCCAATACATTCAGGATACGGATGATAATGCCAATATCATTTATATTGATTTTACAGACTTGGATTTTGAAGAACTAAAGGAATATCATAAATTAAATGAGTTTGTAAAAAATGCTTATGTAGAAAATAAGAATAATTATCTATTTATTGATGAGATTCAAACATGTGAAGGTTTTGAAAAAACATTAAATAGTCTTCATGCATCAGAAAAATACGATATCTATGTCACTGGTTCGAATGCTTTTTTACTTAGTAGCGATTTGGCAACATTATTTACTGGAAGAACATTTAGTGTTGAGGTGTTCCCTTTTTCACTTAAGGAATATATGGAGTATTATGAGATGACGGATGCATATGAAGCATATACACAGTATCGCAAAATAGGTGGAATGGCAGGTTCTTACTTGTATACGGATGAAAATAGTCGTGCTTCTTATGTAAATGATGTCTTTGAAACGCTTGTAATTCGAGATATTGTACAAAAGTTTAAAATTCGAAATACGCCACTTTTAGAGAAAATCTCAGATTATCTGATGGATAATATTTCAAATGTTGTTTCTGCAAATAAGATAGCAAATACTTTAGATTCGAATAAAATTAAGACGAATGATAAAACGGTTGGCACTTATATAGGATATCTATGTAATGCCTTTGGTTTTTACAGAATACGAAGATATGATATCCGTGGAAAGAAATATTTGGCTTCTAATGATAAATACTATTTGGCAGATCCAAGTTTTAGAAGCGCAAGGCTTGGTAACAAGAATCCAGATTATGGAAGAATATCAGAGAACCTTGTAGCAATTGAGTTGTTAAGAAGAGGCTACGAGGTTTATGCAGGAGTACTATATAAGAAAGAAATTGATTTTGTTGCAGTAAAACGTGATGAAAAAATCTACATTCAGGTTTCTGAGTATATAGATAATCCGGAAACCTTTGAAAGAGAATATACCCCATTACTGGCAATAAAAGATGCGTATCCTAAGATGATTCTTGCAAGAACACACCAAGAGGATTATCAGTATGAGGGAATTCAAATTGTTGATATTGCAAATTGGTTAATTAATTAGTAAAGATGAAGGGTTTATAAATATGAATTCGTTTCGAGTAGATTTAGGAAAAGTAGTAGATGACAGTTATGATATTGAGATAGGGAAGCCCCTTTTTGAGAAATTGTTAGCAGATATAAAAAATGGTTTGGTGGGTGATATATAAAAATTTGTTGTAGACATACTGTGGGAAGGGCAATAGAGACTGTGAGTGGTTATAGATTATTACACGGTCACGCACTGGCAATTGGTCCTGTTGCTGCATCGGAAATGGGAGCAAAATTGGGTTATTGTGATGTAGTCTTTATTTTAGATAATAGATATGCGGATATTTATGTAAAAGGGAGTGAACGTGCTCGATTTGCAGAGGCAGGAAGTATAAAGAAACTCGGGGAATGGATAATTGTAAACAGATATGTAAATGGATATGATGAAGAAATCCGAATTAAAGAAAGCGACATAGTAAGGATTGATTATTATGGCAGACAGATGCTTATGGTTGAGAAACGTAAGTTGTTTCAAAAAAGACAGAAGTAATGAGTAAAATAAGCTATATAAATGTAGTTTTTCATTTCCTAGAGTGCATTTAGGGCTCAACTTTATTATATGATGTTAATGTCGTGATTTAAATCGGAATGGAAATATAGAACAATCACAGATGGAGCCATTAATGCCGTGGTCAAAAGACTTGCCTATTGATTGCTACAGTAAGCGTAAGCGGCACTTCATTTTAAGGTTGAGCGATTTGACGCTTATTTTGAAGGAGAACGTGATGGAAAAAATAAAAAGAATACATTCTGATTTTATGAAATTTAGAGGAAATATGCATAATATATGGGAAGAGTGTGCTTATTTGGACGAAATGATAAGGAATTCAGAAAAAAGGGAATTTGTTGTTGTTTCTTTGCACAGTGATAGCCGTAAAACCAAGCGAATAAAAGATGCTGGAGGAATGCAGAATAAGTTTTTGAGTGGAGAGAATACAAAAAAACATTTTATTGACGCTATAGGTTTGTTTGAAAGTTATATTTCTTGGTTGGCTCAATTTGTATTTTGCGATTATCCTTATAGAATGCATACTAGCGGAATGAACGAAGAAAAAATATTCAATGTTATCTTGCAAAAAGAAACAAAAGAAGAAATTATTGAATGTCTGGCAGAAGAAAAGGTACGAAGTGTATTTTATGGAAAACCGTCAGATGTATTTATGAAGGATAAATTTGATTTGGGAATAGGAAAAACATTTGTAAATAATTATAATAAGGAAATAGAATTATATGAAGAAATTAACGGAAGAAGAAATGCGATTATTCACAATCTTGGGTGTGTGGACAAAAAGTATTTAAGAGAAAATCCAAACACAGTTTATAAAGAGGGACAAAAAATTATTATTAGTGAACAATACTTGCGAGGAACGATTGCATTACTAGAAGGAATTGCAGCAAAGACGACAGAATGTGTGGTTATGAATATATATAAGGGAAGTATACAAGGAAAATTAGCACAAACATTAAAATCATTTGAGCGTTGTTGTAAGAGTGATTGGTATGAAAGTTTGTTGAAGTGATAAATGAGCTTAGCGGTAAGCCATTTCCTTTTATTACCAAATTTATTGCTAACAGGTAGTAATAAATTGCTCCATTCTGCCGTATTTTGCCAAGCTGACAGTCTAGAACACATTTTATAAATACCCGAAAACCCTCAAACAGGGCATTTCCGGGTAAAAAGGAGTAAATGAAAACAATGATAAAAGTATTATTCAGATGTCGTGGTAACATGTGATTTTGTCCAATATGAAGTCCAATGTAAAGAAGTGATATATCTATGAACTTACAACAGGCGCGTCGCACTCTGGGAATCACCCCGGAGGACGACAAAACCACCATTAAGAAAAAATACAGACGTCTCATGGGGCAGTTCCACCCGGACGCGCAAACCGCGGATAACGCGGGTGCAGCAGGTGCCTCAGTCAGCATTTGCAAGGCGCAGGAAATCAATGAGGCATACGAATATCTGAAAAAGCATACGACTGTTTTTCAGAGGTCGGATGCTAAGGTGAAGGGAACAGGGAGCCGACGCCCAGGCGGAACGAGAACCGGAGCAGAGAGCATTTGGAAGGACAGACCACCGAAGAAGCCTCAGTGGACCGGGAAGACCAATGAGAAGGCTTTCTGCGAGCGGAATGTTTATCTGCGCTACAGCATGGATGTCGCGGAGAATACGGATAAGTTGTACTATCAGGCGGCGAGAGGTCGTTTTCTGTGGGATCCCGAGACAGAGGATTTTACTTTGTTTGTGACAAGTTTGCATCATGCGACCAAGAAATTGCTCGAACAGGCAGAGGAGAAGACTGCTGATGTAATGTGTAATACCGGCAGAAACGAAGGCAAAGGTGGCACTGATGCAAGAACTACGACCGGAAAAGCCGGAGGAGAGGCTGCAGGCTACGCTGTGACAAATCGCTTTGCCGTGCAATCGAAATTATTCTATCATCTGTCGGCACAATTCACAGATCCTGTCACGATCCTGCAGAAAATCGCAAAACCGGAGAAAACGGACGAAACAGGACGGCAAATCTACCATTTTCATACATCTTTGGGAGCTGACGCAACACAGTCTGTTTACCGACAGCTTACTGCATTACAATCCGGGGATGCCATCTATCCACTGGAATTCCGGGAGAATAAGATTATTGTATGCAGGCAGAAGCAGTATTCACTGGGACATTTGTCCTTTGAGGATGACAGGCTGTATTTCAGCCTGATTCCTTTGCTGCAGGAGAAGTTGGCACAGGTGCAGATGAAGGTGAGGAAAGTGCAGGTATTCCGCAAACGTCATCCTTATAAGGTGAAAGTGGACATTGACTTGTATTTCCGGACGGAAAAGAATTGGAAAGAATACAAGGGGCGGGAGCGAAATCTGGAGATTGCGGAGATATTGCGGGAATACGAAGATTCCTTGACAAGTTAGGTTAGAAAATTAAGGAAAAGTTGCATTTTTGCAACGAATAAAAAAGGAGATGACCCAGAATGGGAAATCTCCTTTTTACTTCATAAATATTAAAATACAGTAGGCTTCCTGAAAACCATCTGTCAAAAATACGATTATGCAGTAATCACAGTACCTGCCTTGCCCTTAATGGCATCTTTTACTTCATCCATAGAGGTAATCAGAACCTTGCCGCCGGGCATTTTTTCCAGATAAGCAATCGCTGCTTCTACCTTGGGAAGCATGGTACCTTCTTCAAACTGACCGTCTGCAATCAGCTCTTTGGCTTCTGCTACAGTAAGTGTCTCGATTGCGGTCTGGTCTTCTTTACCGAAATTCTTGTAAACACAGGGAACACTGGTCAAGATGATCAGTTCGTCACAGTTTAAGTCGGAAGCAAGCTTACCGGCAATGGCATCTTTTTCAATGACAGCGGAAGCACCTTTCAGGGCATGCTTTTGTTCAATTACGGGAATACCGCCGCCACCGCAGGCGATAACGACCTGATCTGCGGCTGCAAGAGCACGGATGGCTTCGATCTCTACGATATCAATGGGCTTGGGAGCTGCAACCACACGGCGGAAGCCCTTGCCGGGATCTTCTTTGACGTAGTTGCCTTTCTTTACCTCGATCTCAGCATCTTCCTTGGACATGTAACGTCCGATGACCTTGGTGGGCTCATAGAAGGCTTCATCGTAAGGATCTACGGTCACCTGAGTCAGAATCGTGCTGACCGGCTTGGAAATACCGCGGTCTAACAGCTCTGCACGCAGGGAATTCTGGATATCATAGCCGACATAACCCTGGCTCATGGCAGAACATACACACATGGGAGCGGGGGTGTAATCAATGTATACACGGCGCAGCTCGGTCATTGCCTTATGGATCATGCTGACCTGAGGACCGTTACTGTGGGTGATGGTCAGCTGATAATCAGCTTCCACGAGATCGGCGAGTGCCTTCGCGGTTACTTTTACCGCATCCCACTGTTCTGTGGTGGTATAACCCAGGGCATCATGTCCCAGAGATACAACAACTCTTTTTTTGCTCATAAGATTACCTCTCTATCTATATTTTTTCGCATCACATTTCCTGTCAAAATAGAATCTGATAGATGAAAATAGTATAGCACAGTTTTGAAACAGTGTATAGCTTGAAAATAAAAATGAAAGCAGTATAAAAGCCGGATGCAAAGGTAGAAATATAGCCCCGGGCGGAACAAATCCCGGGGCTACGTTATGATGGCTATAGAGTCGGCTATACCTGAAATCTGGATAACAATGTAGTCAGCTCTTCGGAACGGGCTGCCAGAGCGGAGGTGGCTTTGTCCAGTTCCTGAATGGCTGCTAACTGCTTCTCGGCAGCGGTTGCCACGTTGGAGGAGCCTGCCGCAGTCTCTGCGGATACCGCGGAGATACCGGAGATGGCTGACAGGGTGGTGTTTCGCTGATTTTCCATATCGGCCACGCTGTCATTGATCTGCTGTAAGGATTTCAAAAGTCCTTCCACTTTATTGTCAATCTGACGGAAGGAATCCGTAGTGCTGTTTACTGCCCGGTTCTGGTCGTCTACGACACTCTCTGCCTGACGGGCTACCTGAGTGGCTTCTTCGGTGGTCGTCTCAATCTCTTCGATGATACGGGAGATCTCTCCGGAGGAGTGCAGGGACTGGTCAGCCAGCTTCTGGATCTCCTGAGCCACGACGGCAAAGCCCCTGCCGGCTTCTCCGGCTCTGGCTGCTTCGATAGAGGCATTCAGGGACAGGAGGTTTGTCTGCTCGGCAATCTCGTTTATGGCTTCGGTAATGGAACCGATCGCTTTTGATTTTTCGGTCAGTTTTCCGATCGTGTCCACGATGTTGGAAGTGATCTGAATGGTGGAAGAGGTATTCTCCTTCAGATGTTCCACGGATTCGATACCGGTGTGGATCGCTGACGCGGTACCGGTAGCCAGTTCGCTGATCTGATCGGAATGGGAGGAGACGCTGCCGATGGTGTCTGACAGGGAATCCATCTGCTGCATACAATCCTCGCTTCCCTCGTCCAGTTTTTCGATGCCCTGGCGCATTTCGCCGACCTGGTTCTGGATATCCTGAGAAGTCGTTAAGAAATGCTGTGAAGCTGCGGACATATCGTTAGCTGCACGGGACAGTTCCTCATTCACGTCCTTTAGGCCGGATACCAACAGTTTCATATGATTGATCATGTCGCAGATGCCATCCGCAAGCAGCTGGAACTCATCATGGCGCTTGGAATGTACTTCTATGGTCAGGTCTCCTGCGGAGACTTTTTTCAGGCGGCGGATAAAGTAGTAAATGGAGCCACCGTATTGTCCGGCCAGAACGGAGCCGAGCAAAATAGCAACAATGCTGGCGGCAATGACCAGGATCATGGAAATATTTTTAATCTCAGCGGTCTGTCCGATGATATTGGCCTGTGGGATCAGGGCACAGATCATGGCATTCCGGGATCCGATCTTAGAGTAGAGGAAGAGATAGTTATCGTCTTCCACATAGGAGAATCCGCTTGCTTCTTCCGAAGCAAAAGCTTCTGTAACGTAATCTTTTCCTACAAAGGCGCTGTCTTCCGTGGGAGCGGACAGGGAAGAGAGATATTCCGTGCCGTCGCAGGTGACAAAACCTACCAGGCTGCCTTCTCCGCCGTCTAATGAGGACAGCGTATTTTCCAGAACCGACGGCTTAAAATCGATAACCAGCATCGCGGGAGCGTTGGAAAAATATCTGGCGAGGCGGACACTGTATTTGGATGCGTCGGTACCTAATTTGGCATCGAGCTCCGACTGGTTGCCGAACAGGTAATATTTTGCCTTGTCCGCAGAGAGAATCTGTCCCTGCGCACTTTCCAGATAGGCACTTAACAGACCGGTCTCCGCGGTTTTCGTGGTGGAGATGGTCTTTTCTTTATCGGACAGCACATAGATATTGGAGATCAGGGCGTCGGTAGTCACTGCCTTGATAAAGTCATCCTCGTAGGTGTTCGGCGTATTGAAAGAGGCAGATGCATCGTTATCGAACATGCCGTTCAGATATTTTTTCAGGGTATCGTCATTCATATAGCTCTTATAGCTGGATTGCACGGTGTCAAAAGAAAGCGTCAGATACTGGTTCATCATGCTGACGGTCTGATCCACGGAATCTCTGTAAGTAGCGATGATCTGTGTCGTTGCTTTCTGATAGGACACAACGCCCAGGGCAATGATGAAAATCACGGGAATCAGAAAGGCAAAGATTAATTTAAAACGGATCCTTTTCCAAAGGGGAATGGGATTTTTGGTTGTATTCTTAGTCAAAACAAGTACCTCCGAACAAAAAATTACGTAGCTGTGGACAGCTGTAGTTTATTTTACCAAAGATTTACCTAAATTTCCACCATATTTATGAAAACAGTTTCCGAAGGATTTCCAAATGAAGTCCTAATGGTATCAGGGACAATCTTTTAGACAGGTATCGGCGCATCCGGTGCAGCGAGGGGAATGGAGCGCTTTTGCTTTACATAATCGGGGTTGGGGTAATATAATGAATGATACGAGGAAATCAGTGTGAAGGACAAGCAGAGATAATCCGGGACACTTCAGTTTGGAATTAAGAATAGAAATTGAAGATAAAAATGGAAGAAGAAATCATTTGGAAGGTAATTCCCAAACCGGGAAAAGGAAGGTAACAGAATGCAGGAAAATCGCGCAAAACAAAAACGAATGGCGAATCTGGAAGTGCTGCGGTGCGTGGCAATGATGATGGTAGTGGTACTGCACTATCTGGGAAAAGGAGGTCTGCTGCCGGATCTGACGGCACCTCTGTCCGCACAGAGCACGGTGGCATGGCTGCTGGAAGCGTTTTGCATCGTAGCGGTGAATGTCTATATGATGATCAGCGGCTATTTCCTGTGTGAAAGCTCCTTCAAACTCAGCAGGCTGCTGCAATTGTGGCTGCAGGTATGGCTGTATTCTGTGGGGTTAGGTGTACTGGCGGTGGTGACGGGAATCGTTCCTACAGCGGAGATCAGCACGCATTATTATCTGACATTGTTGTTCCCGGTGACTATGGGGCATTATTGGTTTTTGACAGCGTATGTATTTTTGTATGTGCTGTTACCGCTTCTGGGCGAAGGCCTGCGCCGGATGACAAAAGAACAGTTTCAGGTGGCACTGGTGATTTTGCTTGTCGTGTTCTGTATTCTGAAATCTGTGCTGCCGTTTCGGCTGGAAGAGGACAGCAAGGGATATGACTGCATCTGGTATCTGTGTGTATTCTGCGTGGCGGCGTATCTTCGGAGATTCGGGATCCCGTTTTTGCAAAAAAAATCCCATGCACTTGTTGTGTACCTGACCGGTGTGGTGGGAACATTTGGAGAAGCCATGTTTTTGCACCTGTTTTATCTGCAGACCGGCAGTCTGGAACTGATCCTGAAGATTCCTTATGAATATAATCACGTATTCCCGTTTGTGGCATCGGTCGGGCTGTTTGGCCTGTTTTTAGACAGTACCATGGAAGGGAAAATCAGTAAGATTGCCTTGAAAATTGCACCTTACACGTTGGGCGTGTATCTGCTGCATGAGAATCTCGGTGTGCGTTATGCATGGCAGAAATGGTTCGGCACGAATGTCCTGCACGGTGTCTGGCAGCTTTTGGGCTGGACGGTTGTTGCAGTAGTGGTTGTGTTTTGTCTGGGCATTTTGGTTGATTATGTGCGGAAGAGTGTGTGCGGAATGGTACATCGGGGATTGCTGCACCTGTCTCCTTATAAGGCATTGACGGAGAAAATACAGGCAGTGGATGACAGGTTTAAAAGAGAGGTGACGGAGTGAAGAAGACAATAAAAAACGGTGCGGAAACGATCTGTAAGCAGAAACGCTTGTGGGAATTTGTATTTGTGGCGGTTCTGGTGCTGTATCCGCTCAGACATATTAACTGGGGACTGGATCTGTGGGATACCGGCTACGGTTATGCGAATTTTGAATATATGGGAACACAGCACATGGATCCGATGTGGCTGTTTTCCACGTATCTGACCACAGCAATCGGACATTTCTTCAGTCTGTTGCCGGGAGCGAAGACGTTGATCGGCATGAATTTTTATACCGGACTGAGCATCAGCCTGTTGGCACTTCTGGGATATTATTTTTGTACGAAGGCGCTGCACATGCCGGCAGGAATCGCATTTCTGGGGGAATTTGCGGCGGTCAGCTTCTGTTGGTGTCCTACGGGCTCTTTTTATAACTATGTGACGTATGTTTTTTTCCTGATCGCTGCAATCTGTCTGTATCTGGGACTGTCCGGCGGAAAGAAGCGTTTCCTGTTCGCAGCGGGAATCGCGCTGGGCTGCAATGTGCTGGCAAGGTTTTCCAATCTGCCGGAGGCAGCTATGATCGTAGGCGTGTGGGCTTACGGGATGATCTGTTATCTGGAAGAGCGCAGGGAAATCGTGAAAAGCTCCCGACAGGCCACGGAAAAAAATATCGGAAAGTCTGAGGAAAACGATTCTGTAAAATCCGGCGTAAGCAATTCCGGGCAGTCCATGGACTTTTCCATGGAAAACTCAAAGACGGATGAACAGAAAGCACGAAAAAAAGCGGCAGGCGTGAAACTACGCAGAAAATTATTGCAGAATACCGGCATGTGTCTGGCAGGGTATCTTACGGCATTGCTTATATTATTCGGCTTCATTCAGATCCGTTATGGCATGGGCGCGTATGTGAACGGCATTATGCGCCTGTTTTCCATGACAGAGGTGGCAACGGATTACACGGCTAAGTCCATGATCATGGGCATGTTTGACTGGTATTTTCAGAATCTGTACTGGGAGATACGGATGTGCGTGTTCCCGGCAGCAGGAATGATTGCAGCGGCTGTATTGCATTTGATCGGTTCCGCCGGTGGAAAGGATACCGCGGAAAAAGCGTTGCGGATTCTGGAATGGGCAGGCAGTGCGTTGATTGCAGCAGTGATGGTGTTCTGGCTCTACCGACAGGGGTTCTGTGCGACGGAGTATACGAATTACGGTGCGATTATCTGGCCGGGCGTGACCTTCCTTACGATCACGCTGCTGACAGCGCTCTGGCGGATCTTTACGCCGTCAGCGCCGAAGGAAGAGAAGCTGATCAGCGGACTCATCTTTTTAATCGTACTGATTACATCGCTTGGCAGTAATAATAAGCTCTATCCCAGCATGAACAATCTGTTCCTGGCGTTGCCTTATGTGTTCTGGCAGTTCTGGCGGTTCTGTAAATTGGTGAAGGGCTTTCAGTGGAAGAAGCTGTGGGTGTCGGCAATTCCGGCAAAATGTCTGTTCGGCGGATTTTTCCTGTTGTTCTTTGTACAGGTGGTGCTGTTTGGCAGAAGCTTTGTATTCGCGGAAGGTACCGGTGTGCAGGATCTTAACGCACAGGTGACGAATAATGAGACTTTGAAGGGTGTGTGGATGAGTAAGGAGCGAGCCGGCTGGATGCAGGAGATCTCGGAATATGTCAACGCACAGGGGCTTACAGGAAAGGAGGTATTGCTCTACGGACAGATTCCGGCGTTGTCTTATTATCTGCAGATGCCGGCGGCATTCAATCCCTGGCCGGATCTGGATTCCTATCAGATGGGGCAGTTAGAACTGGACATGCAGGAAATGCAGGAGAGGATGGATGTGGATACATCGTATCGTCCGGTGGTGCTGCTGGAGAAAAAATATGCCGCATATCTGGAAGCGGGAGAGACCGCGCTGGAAGCATTGCAGCCTACGGAAAAAGAGCGCAGTCTGATCGTGGATCATCCGAAGCTATTGTTGATCGGGGAGTTCATGGAAGCGTACGGATATGAGAAGACTTTTGAAAATGAGAAATTCGTGATTTATGAATAAGCGTTAGATACTATAATAAAAACCCCGGAATACACGTTAATGTATACCGGGGTTTTTATTAACCTTTTAAGAGCTTTCATGAATAACAATCTTGCGTGTTATTTGCGTATTGTGGTTATTTTACAACAGCTGTAATCCGTTTTCTTCTGCAATCTTCATAACTTCGTCAGACCACAGGGAGCACTGTACTTCACCGATGTGAGCTTTTCTTAAGAAGAACATGCAGATACGGGACTGGCCGATACCACCGCCGATGGTAAAGGGAAGCTCGCCGTTTATGACTGCTTTGTGGTAAGGAAGTTCTGCACGTTCGGGGCAGCCTGCCTTCTGTAACTGCTCAAGCAATGCTTTTTTGTCCACACGGATACCCATGCTGGACAGCTCCAAAGCGATATCCAGAACAGGATAATATACCACGATATCAGCGTTCAGACTCCAGTCATCGTAGTCCGGAGCACGACCGTCGTGAGGCTTGCCGTTCTCTAAGGTCTCACCGATCTGCATGATGCAGACAGCGCCCTTCGCCTTGGCAATGTAGTATTCCCGCTCCTTCGGAGAGTAGTCGGGGAACATTTCTTCCAGCTCACTGGTGGTTACGAAGAAAATGTCATGAGGAAGGATCTCCTCAATGTAATCATAATGAATGGACATATATTTCTCAGTCTTGCGCAGAACCTTGTATACGGTACAGACAGTCTCTTTCAGAGTCTCCAGATTCCGCTCTTCCTTGGTGATGATCTTCTCCCAGTCCCACTGATCCACATAGATGGAATGGATGTTGTCGGTCTCTTCATCCTGACGGATGGCACTCATATCGGTATAGAGACCTTCACCGGGCTTAAAACCGTATTTCTGCAATGCATAACGCTTCCATTTGGCCAGAGACTGTACGATCTCTGCCTCACGGTCTCCCTGCGCAGCAATATGGAAATTCACGGGACGTTCCACACCGTTTAAATTATCATTCAGTCCGGATGTGGGATCTACAAACAAGGGAGCAGATACACGCAGCAGGTGCAGACGCTCTGATAATAATCCCTGGAAAAAGTCTTTCACTGTCTTGATGGCAACCTGTGTCTCGTACAGGTTCAGGGAAGACTTGTAATTTTTAGGTATGACAATATTTGACATACTGACCTCTCATTCTGCCGCCCGGGCGGCTGCGTACTAAAAAAAGAAAAAATCTCCTATACTATTTAACAGCGAAATGCGTTATTTTGCAACCCTTTTTTCGGAAAAAATAACCACTTGCAAAAATCGAACATATGTGCTATTTTATATACAAATACAGAACGAATGTTCTGATCAAAAGAATAGAACAGGCAAAGATGATTTCTATGGAGATTCATATTGATTAAAAAAATTTTGTATTATGAAAAGAGATATAAGCTTTTTATCATATGAAAAGCTTTTTATTAAAAGTGCCTATTAAGAAATTATTTATTTTAAGAAGTTTTATGACATTTCAGGGAAGAAGGAAACGTATGGAATATTTAGTACAGGCAGGAGAGCAATCTGTGATGCAGAAGCTGGAGATTCTGACGGATGCGGCGAAGTATGATGTGGCCTGCACCTCCAGCGGCGTGGACCGTAAGGGAGACGGAAAGCATATGGGAAATTGTGCGGCTGCGGGCATTTGTCACAGCTTTTCTTCGGACGGCAGATGTATCTCTTTGCTTAAGATCCTCATGACGAATGAATGTATCTACGATTGTAAATATTGTCTGAACCGGAAGTCGAACGATGTTCCCAGAGCTACGTTTACACCGGAGGAAATCTGTACGCTGACCATGCAGTTTTACAGACGGAATTATATTGAAGGACTGTTCTTAAGTTCCGGAATACTACAGAATCCGGACTTTACCATGGAACTTTTGTACCGCACGATCTGGCTGTTGCGCAACAAGTATCATTTTAACGGCTATGTCCATGTGAAGGGAATCCCGGGTGCGGATGCCGATCTCATTGAGAAAATGGGATATCTGGCAGACCGTATGAGCGTGAACCTGGAATTGCCCACGGCGGACGGACTGCGCACGCTGGCGCCGAACAAGCATCGGAAGAATATTCTGACGCCCATGCGGCAGATTCAGAATACGATCCATGCAAATAAAGAGGAATTGATCCTCTACCGGAAAAGTCCTACCTTTGTGGGAGGCGGGCAGTCGACCCAGATGATCATAGGGGCGACACCGGAGACGGATTATCAGATATTAAATGTAGCGGAGAATTTATATCAGAAGTTTGAGCTAAAGAGAGTGTTTTATTCCGCTTTTGTGAAAGTAAACGAGGATAAGAGTCTGCCGGCACTTCCCGGAGGACCGCCGCTTTTACGAGAGCATCGTCTGTATCAGGCGGACTGGCTGCTTCGGTTCTATGGATTTCGCGCAGAGGAACTGTTGGATGAAAAGAGACCGTTTTTTAACGTGATGCTGGATCCGAAGGAAGACTGGGCGGTCAGACATCTGGAATGTTTTCCGGTAGAAATCAACAGAGCAGCTTATGAGAACCTATTACGTGTACCGGGAATCGGAGTGAAGAGTGCACGGAGGATTTTAAGCGCCAGAAGATCCTGCAATTTAACATTTGCGGATTTAAAAAAGCTTGGCGTGGTGTTAAAGAGGGCGGTTTATTTTATTACGTGTAATGGGAGAATGATGTATCCTACGAAGTTGGAAGAGGATTATATTGTGCGGAATCTGACGGATGCCGGTGAACGTATCCGGTTTGGAAGTGACGGCATGAGTTACCGTCAGATGACTTTGTTTGACGATGCAAGCTTTAACGTGCCGGTGCAGATGGAGGAGATTCTGCCTGCTGCGGCGGGAGAACTGTAAACGCAGGCAGGTATGGAAAAATAATTTTTTTGACATAGGCACTTGCCGGTTGAAATGCCGAGAACATAAGAGTGCAATGGTTTCAAAAACGGAATTAACAGTTGTGAGATGGAAAGGTGGTGAACAGATGAGGATATACCATTGTGAAGATTCCCTGGAAGGAATATTTACCGCAATTTATAATACGTATCAGGATCACTCAGATATCCGCGACACGATGGTTACGACAATAGATGAAAACCTTCTGTTTTCAGAATCTGTAGAGGTAATTCCGAATCCGGAGAAAACTGTGAAAGTCATTCGTACCCTGAAAAGGAAATTTGGAGAGGAAGATTATGAAAGCCTGTGTCTGGCACTTTCTTCCCCTGCACCGGAGAAAGCGCAGGCAGTGTATCGTACCATAGCCAGGGGGCTTGCGGAGAAGACCCGGGCAGGTCATCTTCTGGACGCTCTGGCGGATCCGTATGTGAACCAGACTTTCAGTCTGGCAAGAGGAGCCGGTCGGGAATATGATCATCTGAGAGGATTTGCGCGGTTCGAAGAACTGGAGAGTGAGATATTGTATGCTAAGATCTGTCCGAAGAATAATATCCTGACCTTTTTAATGGTACATTTTGCGGATCGATTTCCAATGGAAGATTTCCTGCTGTTTGACGCCGGGAGATATCTGTTCGGGGTACATCCTGCAGGGAGACCCTGGTATATCTTGCAGGGGAGGGATGTCTGGGAGAAAGTAAGACCGGAGACAGAGAGACTGACCGGGGCAGAGCTTAAGTATCGGGAACTTTTCCGTTCCTTCTGTCATACAATAGCCATAAAAGAGCGCGAAAACAGGGAATTACAGAGAAATATGCTACCGCTTCGGTTCCAAGAATATATGGTGGAATTTCGGTAAAATTCGCTAAATTGGGATTTTGATTTTATCGCGGTAACGTAACGAATATACAAAACGCCGAAAAGGTTTTCCGTAAGAAGCTTTTCTATTGTGAAAATGATAACAACATGGTAAAAACGGCTAAAATGTGCACTTTTTCGAAGAAAAAAATAGCTTTACATTTGGGTTTGTTTGGCTATAATAGTAATGATTTAAGATGTAAGGAGAGAGCTCTCCGGGTTTTGTTTTTACTATTGAAAGGAAGGAACCAGAAATGTTAAAGACGATCCGTTTGACACCTGAAGACGTGAAGCATTTTGTTGATGTAGCTTCAAAGTGTGATTTTGATATTGATATATGCTATAACAGATACGTAATCGATGCCAAATCATTCCTTGGAGTGTATGGATTGGATTTCACGAAGCCGTTGACCGTATCTTATGACGGCTACAATGATAAATTCGAAGAGATGCTGAAACAGTGTGCAATTGCATGTTAATATAATATGTGAATTGGCTGACAGGTTTCGGCACAACAGAATGTGATTTGACTACCCAGGTAAGATAGAGTACTATTTACCTGGGTAGTTTTATTTTTGTAAGCAGAGAGAAAACGCATGCTTTCATGCAGACTTAACGAGTGCCGCAATCACTTGAAAACCTGAAGCGTCACAGCCTGTATGAATAGTAAGGGAGGTGAAGCCATATGGCAGGAGAGGTCAGAATATCGGTACGCAGTCTGGTAGAGTTTATCCTGCGCAGTGGCGACATCGACGACAGGAGACAGGGATCTCCGGAGAATGCCATGCAGGAGGGCAGCAGGATCCATCGTATGATCCAGCGGCGTATGGGTGCGGAATATCAGGCTGAGGTAGCACTGAAATATACTCATCCCACGGAGAATTATGTCATTATCGTGGAGGGACGTGCCGATGGGATTATCGAGCAGAATGGGGAGACCACCATCGATGAGATCAAGGGAACCTATCGGGATCTGGCGAAGCTGAAAGCACCTCTGCCACTGCATATTGCGCAGGCGAAATGCTATGCTTACATGTACAGTCTGCAGAAAGAGCTTCCCTATATCAGGGTGCGGCTTACCTATTGTAATATAGAGACGGAAGATATCCGTTATTTTTATGAGGATTTTGAATTCGCAGCGCTGGAAGTCTGGTTTCAGACATTGATCGGTAATTATCGCAAATGGGCGGATTACACCTGGCAGTGGAGAGAATTGCGGCAGCAGTCCATTGCAGAGCTGCAATTCCCTTTTGAATATCGGGACGGACAGAAAGAGCTGGTCGGTTATGTGTACCGGACTATTTATCATAAGAGAAAATTGTTCCTGGAGGCTCCGACAGGAGTCGGTAAGACGATATCCACGATTTTTCCTTCGGTAAAGGCCATGGGGAAGGATATGGGGGATAAACTGTTTTACCTCACAGCCAAAACGATTACCCGGACAGTGGCGGAGGATACTTTTTCATTGTTACGGGAAAGGGGATTGCGGTTTAAGAGCATTATTCTGACAGCAAAAGAGAAAATCTGCTTTCAGGGACATACGGAATGTAATCCGGTGCAGTGTCCTTATGCCAAGGGGCATTTTGACCGGATAAATGATGCTATTTATGACTTGCTGACCCATGAAGAAAGTTTTACCAGAAGCAAAATAGAAGCGTATGCCCGAAAACATCAGGTATGCCCATTCGAATTCGGGCTGGATCTGAGCCTGTTTGCCGACGGTATCATCGGAGATTACAATTACCTCTTTGATCCCCATGTCTATCTGAAGCGGTTCTTTGGAGACGGCAGTCAGGGCAATTATGTATTTCTGATCGATGAGGCACATAATCTCTTAGAGCGGGGACGGGAGATGTACAGTGCTCCTCTGCGCAAGGAAGATCTGCTGGAACTGAAGCGGGAGATAAAACAGACAATCATGTCGGAAATGGAAGAGGCAGCGTTGAAAAAGCGGCAAAAATACGAGGTTTCCGGTCAAATGACATTAGAAATGACAGAGATGTCGAATCAATTGCCGCAAGTGGTACCGCTTCAGGAGAGTGATGGGACAGATTCATTATATATCAAGGGACGAAAGTTAAAAAAGTCAGACGGTAAGAGTATTTTTGTACGGGAAGGTTATGCGGAGCGAATCAGTCAGCTGCTGGAAAAGTGCAATGCGCAGCTGTTGTCCATGAAACGGGATTGTGACGGTTACCGGCTGGTGGAAGATATCGATATGCTGGTACAGCCGCTGACCAGGCTGCACGGAGTGATCAGTGATTATCTGGAGGAGCAGGAGAAATCCGACCCCGAGGTACGCGGGCAGCTGTTGGATTTCTATTTCAAACTCAGTCATTTTCTGGATATTTATGAGAGACAGAACGAAAATTATGTGAAATATACCAGAGTGTGCGAGGATGGCAGCTTTGAACTTAAATTATTCTGCGTCAATCCCGGGGAAAATCTGAAGGAATGTATGCATCGTGGGCGCAGTACGATCCTGTTTTCCGCTACCTTTCTGCCGATTCAGTACTATAAAAAGCTGTTGGGCGGAGAAAAGGAAGATTATGAGGTGTATGCCCATTCGGTGTTTGATCCTGAGAAGCGAACCATATTGATCGCAGGGGATGTGACCAGTAAGTTCACCAGGAGATCGCAGGAAGAATATTACAACATTGCCAGATATATTCATGAAGTGGTGAAGAACCGGCATGGCAACTATATGGTATTTTTCCCATCCTATTCTTTTATGAACCATATTTATGAGATTTATGAACAGTATTTTATGACGGAAGAAGAGGAATGTCTCATCCAGCAGGAGTCCATGAATGAGGAAGAACGGGAATACTTTCTGAACCGTTTCCGCGGAAATGAGGACTGTGACCTGCAAAGTCTGATCGGCATGGAGATCGAGGAGGAAGAAGAACAGACCCTGATCGGCTTCTGCGTGCTGGGAGGCATCTTCGGAGAGGGCATTGACCTGAAGAAGGACAGCCTGATCGGTGTTATTGTAGTGGGAACCGGATTGCCGCAGGTAGGATGTGAGCGTGAGATCCTTAAGGGTTACTTTGATGAAAGTGGGGAAAACGGCTTCGATTATTCTTACCGTTATCCCGGAATGAACAAGGTATTGCAGGCGGCAGGGCGTGTGATCCGGACGGCAGAGGATGTGGGGGTCATTGTCTTGTTGGATGAGCGTTTCCAACAGTATTCTTATAGGAGATTATTTCCGAGAGAGTGGGAACAGGTGCAGCCGGTGACTGTGGATACAGTAGCTAAAAAGGTGGAACGTTTCTGGGATGCCTGGCTGTGGCAGAAACAATGATTTTTGATGTGATACGAGAGGTGATATGCAATATGACAATCCACATAACCACATATGACACATGTGTATATGTGGATAAGTCGGTGGATTTTGTGGATTATTCAAGGTTTTTTACATAAAAAACGACAGACGGATCAAATTGGTGTATAATAGCAATAAATATGATGTGGATAAAATAACAGAGATGGTACTGACTCAGTCAATGACGCTATAAACAGATTTTGATTGAGTTTCGATTGTGAATGCAGTTTTTCTGAGACAGTATGCCGGAGAATTGTGAAAATAATCTATAGCATATTACATGTCGTAGCAGAACTTACATAAAGGAAAGACTATGACGAGATAAGTAGTAAGACCTTGGGAAGGGTCTTTAAAAACTATTACTATATAATAAAGGTATGGTGACAGATATGTGGGCATATGAAAGTGTTTTTTATCAGATTTATCCGATGGGTTTCTGTGGAGTTCCTTTTGAAAATGACGGAATACAGAGACATGAGATCAAACGTGTGGAGGACTGGATCCCCCATATGCAGAAGCTAGGAGTGAATGCGGTGTATTTTTCTCCGGTGTTTGAATCGGATTCTCATGGTTACAATACCAGAGATTATCGGAAGATTGATGTAAGACTGGGAACCAACGAAGATTTCAAAGAGGTCTGTGATGCATTGCACGAGGCCGGGATCCGGGTCGTACTGGACGGCGTGTTTAATCATGTGGGAAGAGGATTTGCACAGTTTCAGGATGTGATCCGCAACAGAGAGAATTCTCCTTATGTGAACTGGTTCTACCGCATTGATTTTGGCGGCAATTCCAATTATAATGACGGACTCTGGTATGAAGGATGGGAAGGATGCTTCGATCTGGTGAAGCTGAATCTGCAGAATCCGGACGTTGTCAATTATTTGCTGGACAGTGTCAAGGGATGGATCGATGCATTCGGTATTGACGGTCTGCGTCTGGACGTGGCCTACAGTCTGGATGAAAATTTTGTCAGAAGGCTGCGTGAAGTGACGAGTGCATATAAACCAGACTTCTTCCTGTTAGGGGAGATGCTGCACGGAGATTATAACCGTCTGATGAATGACCAGATGCTGCACTCCGCGACAAATTATGAGTGCTATAAGGGACTTTACAGCAGCTTTAACAGCATGAATATGTTCGAAATCGTACATTCTCTGCTGCGTCAGTTCGGTCCCGAAAACTGGACCTTATATAAGGGAAAACATCTGCTCTCCTTTGTGGACAACCATGATGTGACCCGTGTAGCAAGTATTTTGAATAATGAAAATCATCTGCCGCTCATCTATGCCATGGCCTTTGGTATGCCCGGCATCCCCTGTGTTTACTATGGCAGCGAATGGGGCTTCAAAGCCCGGAAAGAGGACGGGGATCCGGCACTTCGTCCCTGCTTTGACAAACCGGAATGGAACAGCCTGTGTGACTGGATCGCAAAACTGGCAGAAGCCAAGAAGCATTCGGAAGCATTGAATTACGGAGCCTTTCGTTCGGTACTTCTGACGAATAAGCAGTGTATTTTTGAGAGAAAATCCGAGCATGAAAGAGTCATGGTGGCAATCAACGCGGACGGAGCGGACTTCATGGCACATTTTGATGCAGGCTGTGGTACTGCTGTGGATCTGATCACCGGAGAGAAACATGACTTTGGCGGCGGAAGCCTTCTGCCGGCATATAGTGCGTACTTTTGGAAGATGGAGACTGTATGAAGGTACTGATACTTTCCACCGGAACCGGTGAGGGACACAACTCCGCGGCAAAAGCGGCGGCACAGTCTTTGGAAAGTCTTTAGAATTTCTTACGGTTTCTCTATATTGACGCTATCGACGCCGTGCCGTATAGTATAGCCACAAAGCAATACTATGCGGCATAAATATTATGTAAAATGTCTGATGATCAGAGCGTGGATGGGAGAATAGGATGAATCGAGAGGAATTTATGAGGCAGTTGGAAAGCCTTTTGCAGGATCTGCCCGGCACAGAACGGGAAAAAGCAATACAATATTATAATGAATATTTTGAGGATGCAGGTCCGGAAAATGAAAAGAGTGTCATAGAGGCATTGGGGAATCCTGCCAGAGTGGCAGGCAATGTTAAAAAGAATATTTTCGGAAATGGTTATGAACAGAATCCCTATATGCCGGACGATGTAGATTATATGGAGATAATTCCATATTCGGCGGATCCAGGGGCAGGTGATGCGACACAGGAACAGAGTGCATGGAAGAGTGAAAACCTAAATAGTGCAGCACAGAATGGTACAACACAGAACGGTGCAGCGCAGACACAGACAGTGACCGAGCAGAAAAAGGATGGAATGTCCACTGGAATGATCGTTCTGATCATACTGTTGTGTATTTTGGCATCCCCGGTGATCCTGGGAGTGGCTTCCGCGGGTATCGGAACAGCAGCAGGACTGATCGCCGGATGGTTCGGACTGATTATTGGATTCGGGATAACGGCAGTCGTACTTTTACTGGTATTGATCGGACTGGTAATTGCCGGAATGATAAGCTTGTTCCATAATCCTTTTGTGGGAATGGGGCTGATCGGTGCAGGATTGATCTGCGGAGGTGCCGGACTGCTGTTTTTGATGTTGACCGTTGCCATGGCAGGGATCGCCACTCCGGCAATTTGTCATTGGATCGGAAGCTTGTTCCAAAAAGGGGCGAAGCAGAAAACGGTGGGACAGCCGGCGTAAGAACGATAGGTTTACCTTTACAGGCAGCAGGTTTTGAGAAAGGCATGGTTATAGTATCATTATGAAAAAATTTATGAAAGTCTGTGCGATGGCAGCACTCATTTTTATACTATTAGGATTACTCCTGGGAGTGACGGGAAGCTTGGGACATGGTTCCCCATATTTTTCCTTTGGAGAGGTATTGTCGGCGGTGACCAGAGGAAGAGTCTCGGGAGATTCTGTAGACCGGTGGGGTGAAAATGTCGCGGAACAGATTCAGGAAAATACCGGGAATGTGCATTATGATCTGGACGACAATATGGACTTCGATGAGGACTACCCGATACAGGAAGGGGATGTCGAAAGATTTGATCTGGGAATCGCAGATGCCGGGATTACGGAGCTTAAGCTGGAAGCCGGCGGCTGCAGCGTGGAGATAAAAACATCCGAAGATGAGCATTTCTATGTGGAAGCAGCCGGCATGCGCAGATTTCAGGGATATGTGGAAGAAAATACGCTGACGGTAAGAGGAACGGCAAAGTACACGACTGACAATTGGAAGGGAAGCATCACACTGTATGTGCCAGAAGGCTGCCGATGGGAACAGGCAACATTGGAACTGGGTGCTGGAAGCCTTGAAGCAGAGAAAATGTTTGCCGACAATCTGGAAGCACATGTAGGAGCAGGACAGATGGTATTTGATGAGTTAAATGCCGATCAGTCCGTGTTTGACTGTGGAATGGGGCAGTTGATCGCAGAACAGCTGCGCAGCCGCGTAGTAGATGCTACAGTAGGCATGGGATCCTTGCAGTTGACCGGAGATGTGACGGAGCAGCTTACCGGAGAATGTTCCATGGGAGAACTGCAGCTGGAACTGTCCGGTGCACAGACAGACTATAACTATGATCTGAGCTGCGGCATGGGAGAACTGACCGTCGGAGACGATAGTTATTCCGGCATGGCCCAGAAGAAACAGATCAACAACAATGCGGTAAAGAGCATGGATCTGGAATGCGCAATGGGAAGTGTCAGCGTGCAGTTTGACCGAAGATGACAGATATCTTGACAATATAAAATTAGTCAAAGGAGGAGAGACGAAAGTGTGTGATTTATTAGATGAAGCGGAAAACAGGGGAATTCAAAAAGGAATTCAGCAGAGCCTGCAATCCGGTATCAGGATTTTGATAACAACTTGTAAAGAATTGGGCATTGATTATGACAGAACAGCTTCAAAATTGAAGGAAAAGTATGCCTTGCCGGAAGAAGAGGCGAGGAAGGATATGAAGCTTTATTGGTAAGGTACTGTCAACTGTTATGATAAGAACAGTTGACAGTGTTAGGGATTACAGCAATGCCGCCAGATATTTCTCGAACACCACGCCTTCCTGTACAGGAGTTCCTGCCTTTTCACTTCCGGCGATACACAGTCCTACGAAATTTGCGGCTTTCTGCACGGAGGACAACAAAGTCTCACCGCGGACGGCATCCGCTGCCAGAATGGAGGCGAAGATATCTCCGGTACCGGGGCGGGAGGCTCCGGCAATGGGGGTAGAAACAGTGGTATAGACACCATCATCCCACAGAAAGTTCACCAGAGAATCTCCCTGACGGATCCCGGTGATGACGATAGAAGTACTATCGGAAACAGTACGAGAAGTATCGATAACACTAGTGGATGCATCATGGGAAGAACCGGATAAGGACAAGGTGGGATCCATCCGACACAGCTCCGCCAGCTTTTGGCATAATTCAGACAACTTATTCATCGTCCATTCCCCTTCTTTCCAGGGGGTATCCGTCAGCAGGCAGGCTTCCGTGATATTCGGCGTAATGATATCCGCCAGAGGCAGCAGTTCTCTCATTTTACGAATATGTGCTTTCGTAATGGACGAGTAGGCTTTGCCATGATCACCCATGACCGGATCCAATAAAAACATCGGTGGGCGAAACATTTCCACAAATTCTTTTACAATATCGATCTGTTCTTCGTTGCCTAAGAATCCACAGTACAGTCCATCAAAGGAAAGTCCGAGTTCCTTCCAGGCATGAAGATAATCTCTCATATGAGAAGTATAATCATCAAAATGACACAGAGGAAATCCCAAATGGTTTGATAAAACAGAAGTAGGCACAGGGCATACCTGTACCTTCATTACGCTGATTACGGGCAGGGACACGGTGGTGGAGCAGCGCCCGAAACCGGCAATATCATTAATCATGGCAAGGCGGGGAACGAAATCCCCGCCTTTTTGTGCATTTCTATTTCTATTAGAAGTATCGAAATTAGATATCATGGAATAATCCTGCTTTCTTCAGTGCCGGACGAAGTGCCAGATAGAATACGGAAGCACAGATCACAGCAACGATGGCGTTGACACCGGTAGTTACGGTGCTGATCTTGGCAAGAGCCTTGGAAATATCCTGAGGCACACCCAGCAGATACATTTTATAGAAGTAGCCAACCAGAGGATCCGCTACCACGTTAAATGCCATACCGCAGGCAGAAGCAAGGATCGTTACGCCGGTCACGTATTTTGCGGAATGTTCTTTGCTTAAGTGGAAGATCTTGTGAGCTACCAGACCTACGATCAGACCGATGCAAAGCTTTAACAGGAAGGTCTTGGGAGCACTGGTCACATAAGCGGTGGTCAGATCGGCGATGGTCATGCCGATGGCACCGGCAAGTCCGCCCCAGTATCCGCCAAGCAATAAAGCTGCCAGTACACAGAACACATTGCCCAGATGGAACGCTGTTTTCTCGGGACCCACGGGAATGTCGATCTTGAAGAAAGCAAATCCGATATAGCACAGAGCTGCTAACAGACCTGCCTGCGCCAGCTTTTTCACATCTGCCTTCTGTGCGGGAATTACGCCTGCGATGGCATTGTACAATCCCTTGGCAGTTAACAGGATAGCGAAGAATACCAGAACCAGGCTGTAAGAGTAAGGGCGCTCTGCGGACAGCTTCTGGTCGGACAGAGTGGACTTCTGAGCGGACAATTCATCCTTCTGCGCATTTAGGGCATTCAGATCACCGTCTGCTGTGCCGCCGGTGACTGCCTCGATGGAAGCTTCTACTTCTTCCAGCTGTGCCTTGACATCACTTAACTGGCTGCCATAAGCAACGGACTCTTGATAACTGTTATTGTGGGTAATGACTGCCAGGACGATTCCCAGGATCAGGAGAATGGCTCCCGCGATCAATACACCGTATGATTTTTTCTTTTCCATAATGATGATCTCCTCTTTTGGTTTCTTTTTCATAATTCCCATTT